>CAYPAL010000001.1:0-31894 GCA_964408695.1 uncultured Oscillospiraceae bacterium
GAGCGATGAGCCGCTCGGGACCGATAATTCCGCCGTCCATCCGGAGACCGTATCGTAGCCGTCGTTTTGAATCGACAGCGTATACTGCGTCTTATAAACGCTTCCTTCCTTCCAGGAATTGACCTCTTGGATCTTCGCGGTCAGTGTCGGATCCGCACGGACCGAGGCAAACGATGCCCCGAAAATAAAGAGCACGAGTAATGATCCGGCTGTTATCTGTTTCAGCTTACTTATGAGCCGGTAATTATTTTCGCCGATCATACTAATACTCTTCACGAGGCCCGAATTCCGCGGCTTCCACCCACTCTTCCGGGCGACCGACCCGGGTCGCGAGTTCGTCAAATACGTTATAGTGCTCTCTCTCCTGCTCCATCAGATAATGGAACATTTTCCGGTCCGATTCGTTTGTGCTGTCGGAAGATAGTTGATAGTAGAGATCGATCCCCTTCTTCTCGATTTCGCGGGCCAAACGGTACACTGCCAGTTGTTCCGAGGATGAATATACATTATCGAGTATAGAATCTGTTTTATCGAAAATGCTTTCGAGGGATGCCAATGCCTCATTTTCGGGCAGATTATCCAAGGTCCCCTGCATCCGCTTACGAAGGATCGCGGCATGCCGCAGTTCGTCCTTCGCAATCATGACAAACAAACGATGTAATGAGTTCTCTTTGTTCGCTTCCGCTTTCGCGAGATAAAACTCTATGCCGTCCATTTCGATCTGTAGCGCATATTCAAGTGATTTCATAAACTGTCGCCTTCCTTTCGATCGCAAGAAAAATTAGACCAGCAGGCCGCCATTCGGGCTCAATACCTGACCGGTGATGAATTCCGACTTTTCGCATGCCAGGTAGTATATAGCCTCCGCGACTTCGGATGCTGTTCCGATCCTTCCCAATGGTGTATCGTCGCAAATATCCTGAATCTCCTTCACGCTCAGGCGCGCGTTCATATCCGTATCGATCAGTCCGGGAGCCACGCAATTCACACGGATACCGGAAGGACCAACCTCCTTGGCCAACGATTTCGTGAAACCGATGATCCCGGCTTTTGCCGTTGAATAAGGGATCTCACACGAAGCCCCGGTGATCCCCCATATCGAGGAAACGGTAACGATCGATCCGGTTTTTCGCGAAATCATTCCGGGAAGAACAGCGTGCGTAATATTGAAAAGGCCCATGATATGAATGTCCAGCATCTCTCTGAACGCTTCCGGTGTGACATCCTGGAAAAGACTGAACGCGGATATCCCGGCATTACTGACAAGAACATCCACGGCCCCGAACTCCAACATCGCTTGCGCCGCCACACCTTTAACGGCTTGATGATCCCGCAGATCCACGCGATACGCGATGGCTTCACGCCCCATTCTTCGAATGTCCGCGACCACCTGATCCGCCAGGAAGGAATTCTTGCGATAAAGTATCGTCACCGCGTACCCTTCTCTGGCAAACACTTTTGCGGTTTCCGCGCCGATCCCTCGCGAAGCCCCGGTGATCAAAGCGTGTCGGCGTTCCTTCATAATCATTCTTCCTCGCACATGAGTATTCATTCGGTTATGCGAAAGCAAATTCTCTTTATTTATCTTACTATCTTATGACTTCCGTCGCAAGGAATGGATACCGCCTCTTTTCGAAAAGCAGGCAAATTGACTCCGAAATATTTCGAAAAGAAAAAGGCTCCCTTCCTAGGGAGCCTTCATGATCGCTATGATATTTTCATTATAGTATCGAGTTCCAAACAAAAGCACCAAAAAGGGAATGAACAAAAATAGCGATCGCAAATGAGACTACGACCATCATCATGCTCTTGGCATAGCTCTTCTCATCTTCATCCAGATAAAACATCACCAGTATGATCGCCGAAAAGATATAACCAAGGCCTAATAGAGGATTGAGGAAAAACGAGATAAAAGATGCATCGGTAAAAAAGAGGAAATCCATAATGCTTCCGAATATGATGATCGGAATCATGGGGACCATCGACAACCCGACAACGGACACGATCGAAGGAAGACTCTTTTTCCCGAGCTTGAATACCCCCTGAAAAAGAAACAGCGAAAATATCAACGCCGCAAGTCCGCACAACAGTGCAAACATCAACGCGAATGCGTTCGCTCCGCCGATCTCTCCGTCAAAAGCAAATCGAAGAAAATACACAATTACAAATCCCGCCAACGAAATCAAGCCCCAGGGCCAATATGAATCCTTGGATCTTGAAATCACCGCTTCGATCGGATTTTTGAAAAACTCCTGAACAAAGGCTCCGACATTCACATCTGTCGAAGATTTAGGCGCAGCCGGTTGGGCTTCAGTCGTTTCGGTCTCCACAGTGAATTCCTTACCGCAATCCGGGCACCGGACGGATCCGTCCGGAATTTCCTTGCCGCATCCAGAACAAAACATATCACACCTCCGCAAATCCGTTAGGAACTGATTAATGTGTTTTTTATGATAGCATGAAACAATTCTTACTACAATCTCGGCATGGCCGGTTTGCCGGATTTATAAGAATAAAGATTCGTATTTTATCAATTGACATGATTCATTCGTATGATAAAATTGTATAGTCGTCGGGGTGTAGCTCAGTTGGCTAGAGTGCTTGCTTGGGGTGCAAGAGGTCGCCTGTTCAAGTCAGGTCACTCCGACCAAAAACATCGGACAGCCATGCTGCCGGTGTTTTTTTATGTCTTCTTTCGGCAGACATTTCCTCTTCTAAAAGGTGATCGGAGATCAAAAAAATAACCGCCGCTTATAAGCGGCGGTTACTGAGTTTTGTCTTAAAAATCTCTGCTTCTGCTTCCGGGTTTCGGAGTGTTGTCCGCGTCGCGCGGCGGCTCGGAACGACGGCGGAAGCCATGATCTCCGGAATCCGCGCCCCCGCGTTCTCCGCGGTCTCCGGGCCGATCAAAGCGCGCGGGTCTGTCCCTATGTTCATCGGAAGGGCCTCTGCGTTCTCTCTTGAATCGGTCTCCCCCGTCTCTTCTGGGCGCATCAGACGACTCAACGTAGCCTTCCGGCTTCTCCATGCAATCGCGCATAGAGAGGTTGATTCTTCCCTGATTGTCGATCTCGATGACTTTGACCTTAACAACATCGCCCTCTTTGACAACATCTTCGACCTTGTCGACGCGGTTCCATGCCATCTTGGAAATATGTACCAACCCTTCCTTGCCGGGAAGGAATTCCACGAATGCGCCAAAGGCCATCAAACGCGTTACGACTCCGTCATATTCCGCGCCGGTTTCCGGATCGTTCACGATCCCGTTGATGATCGCGAGGGCCTTCTGAGCCCTTTCTGCATCGGGTGTGGCAATGTAAATGCGACCGTCATCCTCGATGTCGATTTGTGCTCCGGTGTCTGCGATGATCTTGTTGATCACCTTACCGCCCGAACCGATGACCTCTCTGATCTTGTCGACCGGGATCTGAATGGTGATGATCCTCGGGGCATACTTAGAAAGCTCTGCGCGCGGCTCTGCGATGCACGGCAAAAGAACATCTTTGATGATGTGTAAGCGACCGGTGCGGGTCATTTCAAAGGCTTGACGGATGATGTCCATACTTAAACCGTCGACCTTGATGTCGACCTGAATGGATGTGATCCCTTCCGTCGTTCCGGCGACCTTAAAGTCCATATCACCGAAGAAATCTTCGATCCCCTGAATGTCCATGAATACCAAGAAATCATTCTCATCTTCCTCGTTGACGATCAGGCCTGTCGAAATACCGGCAACCGGGCGCTTGATCGGAACGCCTGCGTCCATGAGCGCCAAGGTGCTCGCGCATACCGAACCTTGCGATGTCGAGCCATTAGACATCAGGATCTCCGATACCGTACGAATGGCGTAAGGAAACTCCTCTTCGCTCGGCAGGACCGGAATCAGGGAACGCTCGGCAAGAGCGCCGTGTCCGATCTCTCTTCTGCCCGGAGATCTGGACGACTTGGCTTCGCCGACGGAATATCCCGGGAAATTGTAATGATGCATATAGCGCTTTGAGTCTTCACTGTCCAATCCGTCCAAGGTCTGTGCCATGGACAAAGGAGCCAGCGTGCAAGTCGTAAGAACCTGAGTCTGTCCTCTTTGGAAAAGACCCGTTCCGTGGACTCTCGGGAGAAGACCCACTTCACAGGAAAGCGGACGGATCGTCTTCATATCTCGTCCGTCCACACGGACATGCTCCTTGAAGAGATAGTGCCGCACGACCTTCTTTTCGAGCTTGTAGATCGAATCTGATACATAACGAAGGGCATCCTCATCGGTCTCGGAAATATAAGTGCGAACCTTGTCGGTCAACACTGCCACTTGGGCATCGCGCACGCTCTTATCGTCAGACAACACGGCCTTGCGCATATCGTCCCATGCATAATCCTTGATCGCTTGAAATATTTCTTCCGGAACATCACAGGACTCATAGGAGAACTTTTCTTTTCCGATCTCAGCGACGATGTCGTTTATAAAGCGAACGACTTCTGCGATGGCCTTGTGTCCGACCTCGATGGCCGCCAACATTAATTCATCCGGAACCTCGTTCGCGCCGGCTTCCACCATGCAAATCTTTTTTTCCGAACCCGCCAAGGTGACATACATGCGACTGTCCTTACGCTGTTCCTCGGTCGGATTGATGATCACTTCATCATCGATCAGTCCGAGAATGACGCCGCCGATCGGTCCGTTCCAAGGGATATCGGAGATCGCCACCGCGATCGAAGATCCGACCATTGCAACGATTTCGGGGGAACAATCCTGATCCACGGAAAGGACCAGATTGGAAACGTTGACATCATTTCGCAAATCCTTGGGGAAAAGCGGCCGCATCGGGCGGTCGATGACGCGAGAAGTAAGGATCGCCTTCTCGGAAGGACGGCCTTCTCTCTTAATGAACCCGCCGGGAATCTTTCCCGCCGCGTACTGTTTCTCTTCATAGTCCACGGAAAGAGGAAAATAATCGATCCCCTCCCGCGGCGTTGTTGATGCTGTCGCCGTCGACAGGATCGCCGTCTCGCCGTATCTGACCAGACACGAACCGTTCGCGAATTGCGCCAACTTACCGGTCTCGACCGTAAGTTTTCTGCCTGCAAAATCAAATTCAAAAATTTTTCCCATATCTTACCTCCAGGAAATAATGAACCGCCGGGGCGGTAGCTTGTAGATTCATACTTTGAAATTCTTTCAAAATATCAACCTACCCTCTACAGCCCCAATTAACGGTGTACAGATGAACCGAGCTTATTATAACTCAATTCGAAAAAATATTCTTATAAAAAGGCGGGCATTTCTGCCCGCCCTCATAAGCACAATTACTTTCTGATACCCAGTCGAGCGATGAGTGAACGATATCTTTCAATATCGATCTTAGCCAGATAATCCAGAAGACCTCTCCTCTGTCCGACCATCATCAACAAACCGCGTCTGGAGTGATGATCGTTCGCATGTTCCTTCAGATGTTCCGTCAAATGATTGATCCGGTACGTCAAAATAGCGACTTGTACCTCGGGTGAACCGGTATCGCCTTCCTTAAGGCCATACTCTTTGACAATTTCCGCCTTGTTGATCTTGCCCATAAAATTCCTCCTAAATCCTGAAGCACAGTAATCGGTCGGACTGTCCGACAACCGTGTCATCGGTGAATACCACGGGAGTTTACCACAAATGGAATGGATTGTAAATAAAGCAATAATTGGGCAGGTTGAAAATATTCAACCGTTTCTTCCTGCAAAATAATTACCGGGTCTGCATACACCGTCGAAAAGCTTCTTCTCTTCGGGTTTAATGACCCGATAGTAACCCATATTCACTCCATATTCGATGGAAGACAGCGCCATTTCGAGTTGCTTGGGCCCTTCGGGCTCTCTGATCGGCTCGATACCGCGCCATGTATTACGACCTCCGCCCTTTGATAAGTACATTGCCTGATCCGCCATATCGACATGTTCTTGAAGCGAAAGCGGTGTCTGTGTTCCCTCATACAAGGGGAACGGTGTAAATCCGATACTGCATGTGACACTTCGTTCCGCATGAGTGGCGTCTGCGGGGACCTTGACCGATTCGGCAAATCTTTTTCGCAGGGATTCGGCATAATGCGCGTAATCAACCGGAAAATGGTGTGAAACGACCAGCAGGAATTCTTCTCCGCCGCTCCGAATGACCAGTCCATTTGCGCCGACACATGCAAAGAGGGTCTCTCCGACCTTTTTCAACACCTCGTCCCCGCAAAGATGTCCGTATTCATCGTTGATCGTCTTGAAAAAATCAATGTCGATCAGGTAAAAAGCGATGCAGACCGTCGCGTTAGTCTTGGGCATATTCTTTTCGGAAAGACTACACATCATATGAGTATTGAGCATTTCGGGTAAAACGCCGGACATGTATTTTCGATTCAGGCATCCGGTCAAGTCATCGACATATATGTCGCGAGTCGCTTCCTGCATAACGTTTCTGACCTTGTCCGTCCATGATTCGTCCAGAGTCTGAAGCGAAAAAACATTCTTACTGCCTGAGCCGAAATACGCGTAGTTTTTTCCCGAGAGCTCCTTTTGTTTGGCATTTCTTTCAAGGTCACCCAGAAGTTTCTTGACCGGTTGATAGATGACTCTCTGATATATTTCCAGAAACATAACGGTCAGAAACGCGGAAAAAATCAAAAGGCCGATGCTCAGAGAAATCGCAAATTTTATATGAAAATTATGAAACTCGCCCCAATTCCCAAACGGCGTAAATCCCATGCCCAGAGACACGGCAAAATATATGAGAAAACCTGTGACGGTCGAAAAAGTAAAAACAAAGACAAACAAATACCGAACCACCTGCCACATGTACTCCCATGTTTCAAGTGATTGAATTCGATCAAACAGATTGGCAATTCCTTTTTTCATCGATACCCTGTTGTGATGCGGTTGTTTTTTGCCTTTATCAAATTATAGCACTTGCGATTTTTAAAAGATAAAATAATGTGTAAATGATTTCGTTACTTTTTTTTACACACTCATTTCATTTCGTGTTCTGTACATCATGCGGTAAAACATGGTATTATTTTTGCGGTTCAACCTGCCGCGCCAGAATAATCCCGGCGGCTTACTATCTACCGATCCTAAAGGAGGAAATGTCATGACCACTTTAAAAGGAAACCTAATGTTCGGGCAATCCGGCGGCCCGACGTCCGTAATCAACGCTTCCGCGGCCGGAGTCTTTATCGAGGCCCTCAAGCACTCCGACGTTATCGAAAAGGTATACGGAGCGGCGAACGGCATTGTCGGCATATTGAACGAGCGCTTTTATGATATGGGAGAAGAGGATCCTGAGGAGCTGGAAATGCTCAAATACACCCCTTCTTCCAGCCTCGGTTCATGCAGATACAAGTTATCTGATGTGAACCAGGACGACTCGGATTACATTCGTTTACTTGAAGTATTTAAGAAGTACAATATCCGTTATTTTTTGTATAACGGCGGAAACGATTCGATGGACACCTGCAACAAGATTTCGAAATATTTGCAGAAATCCGGATACGAATGCCGTGTCATGGGTGTTCCGAAGACCATCGACAACGACCTTTTCGGTACCGATCACTGCCCCGGGTTTGCGTCCGCGGCCAAATATATCGCAACGACCACGATGGAAGTATATTTGGATGCCCGCGTATACGATACCGGAATGATATGTGTCATTGAGGTGATGGGTCGTCATGCCGGTTGGCTGACCGCTGCCACCCGCTTAGCGAACGAGAAAGGCTGCGGGCCGGATCTCATCTATCTTCCCGAGGTGCCTTTTGACGTTGATAAGATGGTAGAGGACGTCATTCGCATATACGAAAAAAATCGCAAGGTGATCGTTGCCGTGTCCGAAGGCGTTCATACCAAGGAAGGCTTGTTTATTTCCGAGATCGGTGCCGGAGATGACGTCGCCGTCGATTCATTCGGACATAAGCAACTCGGCGGAACCGCACTGGTCCTGGCAGATATCCTTAAAAAAGCGACCGGTGCCAAGGTCAGAGGCATTGAACTCTCGCTGATGCAAAGATGCGCTTCTCACTGTGCTTCTCAGACCGATATCGACGAGTCTTTCATGGCGGGGCAAACCGCTGTCATAAAGGCGCTTGAAGGCCTGACCGACTACATGATCGGATTTGAAAGAGTACCGGGAAAGAATTACAAGTGTGAGATCGACCTGATCCCCTTGGATGAGGTTGCGAATACGGAGAAGAAAGTCCCGCGCGACTGGATCAACCCCGCAGGAAATTTTGTTACCGAGGATTTTGTCGATTATGCGCTTCCCCTTATTCAAAACGAGACATGTCAACAGATCGTTGACGGCCTGCCCCGTTTTGCCAAGCTGAAGAAGATATTCGTTCAAAAGCCTTGACCCCTACCCTTTTCGTTTGTAAAAAAAGACCCGCGGAGCTTCAGCTTCCGCGGGTCTTTCTTTTTCCTTTTTTCTTTGTCTGGTCTCCTATAGCGGAGGTTTGACTCTTTTTCATCCGGCTTTTCAATTTATCCGGAGCAGCGACCGAGTATCCGAAAAACCCGAGCATACCGCCGAGCGAGTAATAATCGCCGTGAACGTAACTGATCAGCCCCGCTTTTTCCAGACAAACTTTGCCTTTGGGATCCAGTAATCGTCGATCGACAGACACCGAAACGATCTCGGCGATAAACATATCATGGGAACCGAGTTCTATGGTTTGACGAAGTACGCAAGAAATACAGAGCGGAGACTCGGCGATGGCCGGCGCATACCGCAATCCGTTTGCCGGCGTGGCTGTTAGTTTGCATGCCGAAAACTTGTCCTCGTCCGCTCCGGACCTCACGCCGCAATAATCGCACGCTTGCGCTAATTCCTCACCCACAAGGTTGACGACAAATTCACCCGTTGCGGAAATCAGTTTATGCGAATGCCTTGATTTTCGAATGGAAACGGACAGCATCGGCGGATCGGAACATACCGTGCCCGCCCAGGCGATCGTTACGATATTCGGTCGTTCCGAATCTATTTCCGGATTAATGCCGGCACATGAAACCATCACGACAGGTAACGGATAGAGCATAACAGTCGGCGGAAAAACCACGCGGTCGTTTTCTGCTGAATATTGTCCACTCATCTTAATTCCTCCTGATCCCGTTGACAGAAAAGCGGGGGGTTCTACCCCTTACTTCCCGAAATATCCAAACATTTCGTGTTCGATCAAGAATTCTTTGATTTCGACTCCGCCCGAAAAGCCGATCAACCTGCCGTCCTTACCGATCACGCGATGACAGGGGATGATCAGCGGTACCGGATTGTCGGCACATGCTGATCCGACGGCCCGGGTCAGGTTTCTGGCGGCGATACGGTCGTTTCCGGTAAGAGACATAGCAATGTCCTCATAACTGACCGTCGATCCGTACGGGATTTTCTTGATCTCTTCCCAAACGTGTCTTTGAAAATCGCTACCATATGAAAACCTGACGTTCAGACTGAATTTGGTCCTCGCCTTTTTTAAGTATTCCGTGATCTCTCTTGCCGCCTTTGAAACCTCGTTCGGCAAGGCGAACTTATTTTCCGACGGATCCGGATGCAAATCAACACGAACCGACCCGTAAGTGTCGGCGAACCCGGCACGAATCGCTACCGTACGATCAAACGGATCTTCGATGATTTGTTGATCTCCGTAGAAACGAACGCCCTCAATAAATTCAGTGCTTCCGCGGACAGCGATCAACCCCCTGGGGAAGCGAATAAAAGCCACTGAGTAGTCCGGGTATTCCGAAGCCAGCAGTGAAAACATACCGGCATCGACATAGACCCCGTTTACAAAAAGTTCTTCCTCCAATACGGCTTCTTGACGCATCCCGCAAGCCTCTGCGATCTCACCGAGCTCCAAATCGGAGATGGCGATGTTCCAGCTGACCTTATGAAGCTGCATTGAAAAAAAGGCGATACGCAAAACCGTATCGATCATCTTCTTTTTGATCTCATCAGTCAGTGGAAACGAACACGATGAATTTTTCGAGAATCGGCAGAATATAACGGCATTATTATTCACGCGATGAATACCATATAATCCGACAAGCCCGCAGACTGCCGGTCCTTCTTCCTCCTGTACGGAAGCAACATAGAGACTCATCGCAGGGTCGGCGATCGATGACCGGAGAAACGAGGTGATGTCAGCAGACTTCATTTCCGCAAAAACGTGTTCCTTAAGTCTTGCCGAATCATTGATACGAACCGGTGTCAGTGTCACGTCAGTCATCTATTACCCCCTCCTTTTCTCCGTCAGAAGCCGTCCTCTTCAATCGATTCTATAAGAATATCCGTATCCACTTCAGGATCCAACAGTTCGGAAGCATATCGTTCCATAAAAGATCGGGTTTGCTCGAAAAAATCGGAATCAGTTCCATAAGGAGTAAAATAGGCACTGCTCATTACATCTTTGATTTTATACATGGAACCACAATAGACAGAATCGGAGAAAGTTCGATCCCACACCTCCGGGGACTTAACGACCGGTATGAAGCCTTCGTGCTTTTCAAGTCTTCTCCTCAATAAAATCGCGTCCGGATCGAGCGCGATGAAAACAGCGAAATCAAGCGCCTCGGCCGGATGCTCGGATTTCGAAGAGATGCATAGCGGGAAAACCGTCAAAGCAGGCGGAGAAAGGAGTCCCGGCTTCTCGGACGGGATCTGGATCATGCCTAAGGTGTATGGCATATAGTTTGACCAACGGGACACCTCTTCGGACCGGCCGACCCACATGCCCACCCTTTTGGATAGAATGGGGTCCAGTGTTCCGAAAAAAGAGATTCGATCCTCGTCGGACATTCCTTCCGCAAAATATGCGGCATCAAATTCCCTTAAATATTGGATTGTCTCCAAAAAACCATCCGAAGACACGTCGATATCGCCGTCCCTTTCCGCCAAATATCCGACCGTATTGTCAAAAGAAGCCGGAAGATATGGAATCAGAGCCGAACCGGACATAAGCGGAACAACGTAAGAAGCGGTATCGTTTTCCGGATCGTTGAGCGAATATATGGCTTCAGACGCTTCAAGCAAAGCGCTTAGGTCTGCTTCGTAAGGTAACGTGACCCCGGCTGAATCAAACACCTCATGATTCACGAAAAGCACCGATACGGAGGCCGCGTACGGAACACCGTATTGGGTATCCGAAACCGAGCATCGGGAAACCATATCCGAATAAACAATGGAAGGAGACAAAAGAGGATTTCCGGCCAGAAACTCATCCAAAGGCAACAGCGCACCCATCTCGATCAGTTCGGACATTGAATCGGTCATGATGATATCCGGCATCGTTCCCGAAGTGTTCCAGGTTATGTAGGATGATATATTCGCCCCGGTTTCGGAAGTCGTCAGCAACTCGACCGAAAAATCAGTCTGTACCGTCTCCAAATAATCGAGTGATACGGTTTGTCCGGTGATACCGACACCGAGCAGATTCTGTTTTTTAGCGGTGTATAGTTGCGATAAATACAATATAGTGTCATGAGACAAGGGAGCCGCGATCCGAATAACATCGGGTGTATCGATTTCGATCGAAGGAATCGTCGACGAGACCTGAGTCTCTGCCCCGTTCTTACCCGTAACGTCCGGAACGGTAGGAAAAATCGACTTCTCATTTGCGCAAGATACCGTAAAAGATAGGATGATGAAGATAACGACAATCATCGACCCGAGTCGTCGCGAAGCGGAAGAAAAAATTCCTCGAGTATTCTTTGAACAGCAGCTCGGGTCATTAATCATGTAGTAATTTGCCCTCGATATCGTGACATGCTGATTCTCAGTACAACAAAATTATTATAGCATTAAAAAAACTGTACAAGCGATGAATGCTTGTACAGTTCTTTGGAGCCGATGGTGAGAGTCGAACTCACGACCTATTCATTACGAGTGAATTGCTCTACCACTGAGCCACATCGGCGCAAGGTCCATTTGGCACGGATTAAAATATACAAATATAAACTCTATATGTCAATACCGTAGAAACTCAATAAAGACGCTATTCGGACAAGATCCGCTTCGAAGAATTCAGCGTCTCTGCCTTAACTCTCTCAAAATCAATGGTGATCAGTTCGCCGCGATACTTGACAAATCGGCCGGCGATCATCACCGATTCGACCGCCGAAGAGGGCGTTCCGTATACAAGCGTAGATACAGGATCACTGATCGGCCACATGGCGGGGTTGTCGCAGTTTACGATTTGAAAATCAGCATTCATCCCGGTCTCGATCACGCCACAGTCTGAAAAGCCCATCCCGACATATCCTCCTCGGGTAGCCATGAAAAGCGTATCCGCCGCCTTCATGTTTTCCGGGTCATCAAATCTCTCCTTTGCAATCAATGATGCAATTCTCATCTCAATAAACATATCTAAATTATTGTTGCTCGCACTGCCGTCGGTCCCGATGCATACGTTTATTCCCTTACTCCTCAACGCACGAACGTCACAGACTCCGGATGCAAGCTTAAGATTACTGGAAGGGTTGTGTGCGACTGTGACGTTGTGAGAAGCCAGAATATCCCGATCGCGGTCGGAAAGATGAACGCCGTGTGCCGCAATACAGGGTCGGTCGAAGATTCCGAAATTCGAAAGCGCTTCGACCGGCGAAACACCATATTTCGATATGCAATTTTCGACCTCCGTTCGGGTCTCGCTCACATGGACCTGGATGGAAACATCTGCCTTTTTGGCCTCGGCGGCAAGCTGAGGATAGATATAATCCGGATAAAGATAAATCGAGTGAACCATGAGTGAAACGCGCAATAATCCGTTTCCGGCCAAGTGAAATTCATTTCTAAAAGCCATAAGCCCGGACAGATCCGTTTTCCAGGCATCCTTCTCTTCTTTCTTGCCGAAATGTCCGAGATTCAGTCGAAACCCCGATTCGAGCGCAGCACGTGCGGTCTCATCTGACATGTAGTACATATCCGCAGCGGCGCCGGTTCCTCCGTTGATCATTTCAGCGATCCCCAAAAGACTTGCATAATAAACATCTGTAGGCAGGAGCTTATTCTCTCGAGGCAAAATAACGTTAAAAAGCCAGTCCTCCAATTTGAGATCATCCGCGGAATTTTTTAATATGGACATCGGTATGTGTGAGTGACCGTTCGCGAATGTCGGAAGCAGGAGTCGGTCGACTCCCGAATAAAGATCATATTCTACGGTTGAATAAAGCTCATCGTCCTGAAGCGGACGACACTCTTGTTCCTCTGCCTGAAACGGAGGGCACCCTTTTTCCTCATGTTTCCGAAGCCGGCACAACGATCGTTCAGCCTCTTGGAGTCTTTGACCGACATATCCGATTTTTCCGTCGATGACCGACACGAACGCATCAGGGATCACCGTGATCTCGCCCCCTCGAGTCGGAGTCACGACAGTAATATTTGCGACTATGAGCGGACGATTATGCATTTTCACCCCTCACTAAATATCCCACGAAAACAGGTATTTGTGCTGTTCGGGCGTTAGTTTGTCGATCCGCTTGATCTTGTCCAGAAGAAGCATATCAGCGACCCGATCGTCAATTTCTTGTGGAATATCATATACACCGATACTCAAGGATTTACCGTTCAGTGCCAGATATTTTGCCGACAAGGCCTGAAGAGAAAAACTCATGTCCATGATCTCGGCCGGATGCCCGTCACCAGATGCCAGGTTCACCAGGCGACCCTCCGCTAGAATGCAGATCGTTCTTCCATCTTCCAGAACATATCCCGTTATTCCTTCACGGAGATTTGAAACATCTTCAGAAAGAGCGGTCAGTTCTTTTAAATTGATTTCAACATCGAAATGGCCGGCATTGCAACAAATTGCTCCGTTCTTCATCTTTTCGAAATGTTTATGGGTAATGACGTCCTTACAGCCCGTTACCGTGATAAAAACATCGCCGCACGGAGCCGCTTCATCCATTGTCATCACATCGTAGCCTTCCATAAGTGCTTCACAAGCCTTGACCGGATCGATTTCGGTAACAATGACCCTTGCGCCGAGTCCTTTGGCACGTAGTGCCACTCCCTGCCCGCACATTCCGAATCCCGCAACAACTACGGTCTTACCGGACACTAAGAGATTGGTTGTGGACATGATCGCAGTCCAAACGGATTGACCGGTTCCGAACCGATTGTCGAAAAGGTGCTTGCATCTTGCATCGTTAACCGCGATCGCAGGATACGCCAACCGTCCCTCCCTTTCGAGGATTTTCAGACGGTGAACACCGGTAGTCGTCTCTTCGCACCCTCCGATCAACTCATCCATCAAATTTTTGTACGATGAATGCAGAAGCATGGAAAAATCCCCCCCGTCGTCGATAACGATGTGCGGGTGGCAGGACAGTGCCATAACAAGATGCTTCGTGTATGTCTCCTCGTCAGCGCCATGAATACAATAGACATGCATACCGTCCGCCGCAAGCGCCGCAGCGACATCGTCCTGGGTCGATAGCGGATTACAGCCGGTCAAATACACATCCGCGCCGCCCGAACGCAATACCTTTGCAAGACAAGCGGTTTTTGCTTCGACATGAACACTTACGGCGATTCGCAAACCCAAGAAAGGCTTCTCTGCGATCAACTCCTCCTCGATCATTCGGAGCACCGGCATATTTCTGTATGCCCACTTGATCTTTTTTTCACCGGCTTGAGCGAGAGATAAATCTCGTATTTCGTAATCCATAGTAACCTTCCCTCTCTCTTGCACTTATCAGAATCGATCGGACAGCACAAGGGCCTCAATAATATCCATTGTTTTGCGTGCTGACAATGCTGCCGTATGGATGACCTCTTCATGGGACAAGGGGTGTCCCGATAGACCACTTGCCATGTTGGATATACACGACAAGCCTAAAACCCGGATGCCGCAATGAGAAGCAACGATCGCTTCGGGGACCGTTGACATACCGACCGCAGAAGCGCCGAGAAGCGAGAGTGCGCGTATTTCGGCCGGAGTTTCGTATTGAGGCCCCTTCATAAAGGCATAGACGCCGCTATGCAAACGAATAGATCTCTCCTCCGCCAGTTGAAGCGCCAGATCTATCAAATCAGCGTCATACACCGAAGTCTGGTCCGGAAAACGTGGTCCGTATCGGTTCATATTCGGTCCTCTGAGCGGAGAGTCGCAAAAATAAGAAAGATGGTCCGAGATCAACATTAAATCGCCGGGTGACATATCCGGATTAAGACCGCCCGCCGAATTCGTTAAAATGAGTTTTTTCACTCCGAGTTCGGCTAAAACACGAATCGGAAAAGTAGCCTCCCGAGTTGTATATCCTTCGTAAAAGTGAAATCTGCCCTGAAGAATGTAAACAGGCTTTTCTCCGATCTGAATCGCTGACAAATTTCCGGAATGACCCGGTACCGTGGTTTCCGGAAAATGCGGGATATCCGAGTATGGTAATAATCCAGCTTGCGGGAAAGCGGCCATCAGATCGGAAAGTCCGGAGCCTAAGACAATCGCAGTTTCAATATTCGGAGGAAAAACACCACGAATTCTTTCGCAGGCATCCGCTATCTGTCGATACTCATCCTCAATCATCTCATTCGCTCCGATCTTTACCGCAACAATTCTTAAATTTCTTGCCGCTTCCGCAATAACATGGATCATTTCGTCCTATTTTTGATGCATCACGCTTCATGGGTTGTCTTGCTGTCGGTGCATTTGTGGTTGCCGCCGCTTGGCCTGCCCGGTTGAGCGAAGAAGGTGCGGGATTATTCGTTACTCCGTCTCCGTGGCCTTCTTGCAACTTGCGAACCGAAGATTTACGGGATATTCTCTGGTCCGGCGCAATATTGGCTTTCATGATCATTCTGACGGCATCCAACTGAATGGATACGTTCATCTCTTCGAACATCTCTGATCCCTCGAGTCTGTATTCGACTACGGGATCCTTTTGCCCTACACTCCTCATGCCGATCGCGTAACGGAGCTGATCCATCGCGTCGATATGATCCATCCATTTCTGATCGACATTATAAAGAAGGATCTGGCGCTCCGCTTCTCTGAAAATTTCGGATGTAATGTCCGTTTCCCGTTTCTCGAAGCGTTCCAATGCTTGTTCAACAAGAGATTCAGCCGTTTCTTCAGAGTTTATCGCATCCCCGTCAGTCTCGCGAAGATGATTCGAAATATTCAAATCTCCGAACACTTCGTTAATTTTCAGTGAAAGCGCCAATTTTTCTGTTGACGATATCATACCATCCAAAGAAAAATCAGAAACGATTCTCTCCGAGACGTTGCGAATCATCTTAAGATACGTCTCGTGTATGTCGTCTCCGTCCAGGACCTTTTTCCTTTGCGCATAGGTTATATTGCGTTGAACATTCATAACGTCATCATATTCAAGAACATGCTTTCTGGAGCTGAAATTCAAACCTTCAATCTTTTTCTGCGCCATTTCAATTTGTCCGGACAGATATTTCGACTTGATCTCAAGTGTCTCTTCAACTCCAAAAGTATTGAAAATCGAATTTGCACGCTCACCGCCGAACAATCTCAAAAGATCGTCATCCAAAGCTAAATAGAATCTTGATCGGCCCGGATCACCCTGACGACCGGATCTTCCTCGCAACTGATTATCAATTCTTCTGGATTCGTGGCGCTCGGTACCTACGATCAAAAGTCCGCCCGCTTCAATTACCTTCTTGGCTTCCTCGCTGGTTTGCACTTTGAATTCCGAATGCAATTCGGCGAATCTTTTTCTTGCATCAAGAATGACTGAGTCGTCTGTATCGTTATGCGCGGTAGCCTGTTCGATCAATTCGTCCGAAAATCCTAATTTCCTCATTTCAAGCTTCGCCATGTACTCCGGATTTCCTCCGAGAATGATGTCGGTTCCTCTTCCCGCCATGTTCGTTGCAATAGTGACCGATGCATACCGACCCGCTTGCGCAACGATTTCAGCCTCGCGGAGATGATTCTTGGCATTCAGCACATTATGCCGAATTCCGGCCTTTGCGAAAAGTTTCGAGTACAATTCGGACTTGTCCACATTGACCGTACCGACCAATACCGGTTGACCGCGTTTATGTGCTTCCAATACTGTATCCAGGACAGCTCCCTGCTTGCCGATCTGGCTCCGATACACGGCATCGCTTTCATCAAGGCGAATCATTGGCATATTCGTAGGAATTTGAATGACATCCAAATTATATATGGAACGAAACTCCGCCTCCTCCGTATATGCCGTTCCGGTCATTCCTGAAAGCTTGGAATACATACGGAAAAAATTCTGAAATGTTATTGTTGCCAGCGTTCTGCTTTCTCTCTCGACTTTAACGCCTTCTTTCGCTTCGATGGCTTGATGCAGCCCGTCACTGAACCGGCGGCCGTACATCAATCTTCCCGTGAAATCGTCAACGATCAAAACCTCTCCGTCCGTAACGACATACTTCTGGTCACGAACCATCGTGCCGTTTGCCTTCAGGGCATTATTCACGTAATGCAACAACTCGAAATTTTCGGAATCCGATAAATTATCGATACCGAAGTACCGTTCGGCCTTAAGGACTCCGCTGGCAGTGAGGACTGCGGTTTTTGCCTTCTCATCGACAACATAGTCACAATCGCCGACAATTTCTTCCATATCGATTTTGTCGTCTGTCTCGACAACCGTATACTTTTTCAGTCCTTTGACAAAACGGTCTGCCCTTATGTATAAATCGGATGATTCCTCACCCATTCCGGAAATGATCAAAGGTGTTCGCGCTTCGTCAATGAGAATGCTGTCCACTTCGTCGACGATCGCAAAATTCAAATCACGCTGAACCATCTTGGACTTTCTGTCCACCATATTATCTCTCAGATAGTCAAATCCAAACTCATTGTTTGTTCCGTAGGTGATATCCGAATGATACGATTCTCTTCTTTGCTCATTAGACAGATCATGAATGATCAGTCCGACTGAAAGACCTAGGTAGCGATAAATCTTGCCCATCCACTCGCTGTCGCGCTTCGCCAAGTAGTCGTTGACGGTGACGATGTGGACGCCTTTACCGCTCAATGCATTAAGGTATACCGGCATCGTTGCGACGAGGGTCTTCCCCTCGCCGGTCTTCATCTCGGCGATACGACCTTGGTGAAGAATAATACCGCCGATCAATTGGACCTTATATGGCTTCATTCCAAGAACTCTTTTTGACGCTTCTCTTACCGTGGCAAAAGCCTCCGGGAGTATATCATCCAGAGATTCTCCGGACGAAAGACGTTGTTTGAGTTTCTCGGTCATCCCGATAAGTTCCGATTCGGGCATTCTCGAAAATGTTTCATCCAGAGATTCGATTGTATCGACAATCGGCATGATTCTTTTAATTTCGTGTGTACTGTGGGTTCCAAAAATCTTAGTTAATAAACTCATTCGGGAGATTCCTTTCCGTCAGGCAAATTATCAAGAGACTCGATACGACCGATCACGGTCTTGTAACCATCCGCTCCGTATTCAAGGCAACGATTGACTCTGCTGATCGTAGCGGTGCTGACACCGGTAATTTCGAATATTTCCGTGTATGTATGCCCTTGACTCAACAGAAGCGCGACTTGCAGTCTTGAAGCCAATGATTTGATCTCGGAAACCGTGCACAGGTCTTCAAAAAGCATATAAAACTCTTCTCTTGTCCTAAGAGTCAGTATGGCATCAAACAATTGATCGGTAAGAGGATCCCTGATTTTATCGTTCATCTCTCTTCCTCAACTATTAAGAAAACGACTGACAAACAGTTTCCATGCATCTTCAAAAAGCCCTAACGCAAATAATGAGATGACCGCGGCGACGACGGCAAGAAATATAAAAAACATCACGATCTGTCGAATTATAAGAGTTTTCCTTGCAACGCGCAATACATCGCCAACAGACATTTCTTTATCGGAAATGTTCTCCCCGCGGGCAGGACGCATGTATGAAGGTAATCGGACATGGTCGTTATTGCTCTTCAAGTCAGGCCTCCAAAGCTAAACATTTCAGACAAGAATACCACGAATATGATACCTCAACACATCTGATGTTACAATGCCGCACCAAAGATACGTTGATCAGAGCGCCGGTTGAGATAAAGCATGCCTCATCAAACTTTCTCGCCGTTCGCATCCTCAGCGGTATCGCTGTATCGTCCGGATACTCCGTGCTGTTTAATTACTGTTTCAACTCCTTTAGACTCTGCGTACGAACAATAACCACTCAATTCATCGATCACTGACGCGGGAGAGTTTTCGGGAACGATAATTATGAGGACACGATTACTTATTTCTTGGCCGTCAATATATATCTGATCCTTCCCCCATGGTTTATCGGTTCCTTGGTATTCAGCGATTTCATTGATGTGTCCGACGACCTTTTTATAAAGATCATTACCGCTCTCATATGAAGGTGCGGTAAGATCAATACTCTTGATCGAAGTAGCGGTTCCGTTTCTCCAAGCAGACAATACCGGGAAACTTTCGGGAAGATTGGCTCCGTACAGTTCTCTGAAATATAGTCCTCTTTCGAAATTCTCCTTATCCCAAATCGAATCCTCCGAAGTTTCTCCGTCACCTTCTATGATCAGTTCAAGATCACCGTACACCGGAATGGCGGATCGAATGACTTTGTCAACATCCCGAAAAGGTGTGATCCATTGATAGTAAACATCGATGTAGATGGTTTTTGAGATGCGATCATAATCCACATATACGCTGACATTGTCGATCGAGTTAAAAACAATGTCATTTCTGCAATTGCATTCGTAGGTCCACATAATGCGGTCCCGAATGGCCTTGCCAAACACCAGCGTTCCAAGAAGATCCTCTCCTTCGAATCCGACATAGTTCGCTAATGCGGTAACAAAGCCGAGCCCTTCAGATAATCCCGAAAAGGAATCCTTCTCTTCTTTCTCTGTTTTGTTCTCGTAATTGATATCAGACAGAATACTTGAAACGGCATCCAAACCCACATCTAATACGGGTATCGCAATCGACGCCTCATTCGTCGCTTGGTCAACCGATTGCGCGAAGGCGATATCCGCCTGAACGCAATTCATTCCGATCATTATAACTAAAGATGTAAGCAGAATGATCGGGACGGCTATCGCCATCTCCAAAACAACCGTTCCTCTGCGAGTGCTCGTTCCTCTTTGATCGTTTATCTTCCTTCGAGCATGCGGTATTATGATCTTTCTTCCGGACAGTATCCTACCGGGAATAAGGTCTCTCAGATCATATTGCCCAATCGGATCATCTTCATACTTTATATGAGTCATACTTCTCCTCATGGCGGAACTCTCGTCCCGCATACTGTACAGTCGTTTGAACGGAAATATAAAGCTCGCCTCCCGAATATCTTTTGAATACATCGATCATCCGCGCCAATAAATCTTCCCGATCGACAAACATCAGAAAGAGCTCCAGGTAGTCACGGTATCGAGTTTTCATCAAAACTTTGATGCCGTTCTGATCCTTAATGGAACTATGGTCAATGATTGTTACCGTTCCTCCGCCGGTCAGAGTTTTTAGATCCTGAAAACTCTTCTGAAGAGCCCATGTGACGATCACCAGATATTTAACAACACCCGGGTCGAGGATCACAGAACCTCCTGAGATCAATCCGACGCAAACCGTAATTACTGCAGCGATCCCCTCTGCTGTGTTCAATTTATCCTTGTCAACAAGAAAGGCCCCGATATTCAGAAGTGCTCTTGAAGAGAAAACCAATGTTTTAGCAATATTGACTGCATCCTTCTCTTCCTTGCCGGTAAGGAGATACTCCATATCCGCTTTATTGCTTCCGTTGATTGTCGAAAACGGGGTGCCGTAAACATTCGCCTCATCATAGGATCGCGTCCCATCTTTCGTTTGAGAAACGGTCGAATCGAAAAGTGCGGCAGCATATTTGTTGATGTAAAAATATGAATAGAAATCAGGAACTTCGGAATCAATCGCAAACGAAAGAACATCGATCAATTGGGTAATGCTTTCCGGGTCAAAGATATCTAGATGAAAAGAGTCATATTCTCCTTGAAGTTTGAGAGTGCCCGTCCTCTTAATCGTGTCCTTCAGATCCCGAACGAAGTCTTCAAAATCCGATAATTTATCCGAAGCATCGACGACGTGGATGAAGTTTTCCAGATTACTCAGGATCTCCGTCCATTTTTCGGAGGAGGACAGGTATTCTCCGAAATATTTCTTCAGATTTCCGGAGTGATCGGCTATCGTTTTCTTGACCAAATCGGACTTTTCGATTTGACCGACCGCATTGCCGATTCTTACGATCAACTCATTTCCAAGCATTGCGGGAAATCGTAATATCATATAATCGGTGATGAGTCTCTCCAGTTCTTCGATGCCGAGTTCACTTGCACCCGTGACCTGAACCGATTCGATGTCGTTCACACGGCAGCAATCATCAAAGATCTTTCGATTCAGAGCAGTCTCTTCAAAACAATATATCCCGTAATGTTCAAGGAGTAATGGGTTATAATTGCATAACACATTTTCCGCTTGAAGTTGTGCCGAACGAGCTATTTCCGCCTCATCAGACCGCATCAAGGCTCCTCGAAAAAGTATGCTCTGCGAGAGTATGACCGCACTCAGAATGATACACAGGAACAGGATCACTCCTCCGTTCCTGTTTGTCTTCACAAATTTCAACAAATCTCCTTCACCCCCTTTGCGATCAGCTCGACCGAGTCTTTTAACGAGGAGATCAGATATTGCATTCGTTCCGGTGATGTATACACCGTATCCGCAAAAGCATCGTTAACTTGAATGACTCCCGTTGAATAGATGCTCTTGTTCAGACTTTGCTCATATTGATACTCAAATCTCAGCAATGCCACATCATTTGTCTCGGAATACATAACCGGAGCGGCGATCAGAATTCCTGCCGTAAATATAAATGCGACGGGAAAGGCAATTGCGGTTTGAATCGTGCTCGACATAAAAAATCACCTCCTGCTACGATACTAGCAAGAGGTGAATCAGGATATTCTTCAAATTATCGACAACGGGTCAATCCATCGACAAAAGCATTATCTGAGTTGTGCGCCCGATTCCATAGACAACGCCTCCACGACAAGATTCATCTATTCCTTGATATCAGCGTCGCTCAACGTGCGGTCCGGCGATCTGAAATACAGATTGAAAGCAATCGATTTCATGATAAGACAACGCCTATTTGATATCGTTGTAAAATGCAGATGTAAAGAAAGGGTTATTGCGCTTTTCCGCACCGACGGTAGTGATGTCGCCATGTCCCGGATAGATGATCACATCATCCTCCATTGCCGCTATTTTGGCAATCGATTTTCTCATCTGATTCATATCGCCGCCCAGATCGGTTCTTCCGATTGAACCCGCAAACACAGTGTCCCCGGTAAACAAAAGCTTTCTCTTATCGAATCCCTCCGAAGAATCGAAAAGCACGCAAATGGAGCCGCTCGTATGTCCCGGCGTATGAATTACGGTTATTGTAAACTTCTCGTCGTCCTTCATCATGAAGTCACGCGGGGTTAGTACCTCAAGATCTTTGAGCGCCACTACCGGAGATTCAACGGCATACGGCAAGAACATTCTTGCTGACCCGTTGCGAATGGAATCCTTCATTAAAGGGATTTCGTCGACATATGCCAAAAGAACACTCTTTGTCTTTCTTGCGATATTATCAGCCTCAATGATGTGATCGTAATGCGCATGAGTGCATATGATCCCTTTAACGTCGAACTCTTCTAAGCCCAACAAATCCAAGGAAACACAAGGATCGATAATGAAAGCATCCTTACCGATCACCACAACATAAAGGCTGGCCTGAAGCGGCCCAAACGGATAGACTCGAACCTCCATTAAACACTCCTTACGGTTTTCTCAAATGATGATTATATCATTCTGAAACGTAAAGAAAACTTATAAATTGTGAAAAGAAATGCATGAAATATGACAATTAATGAAAACGGGACCTTTCAATAAGCATTAATCGCGAACGAGTTCACGCCAATCCAAATCACCGCGGTCAATAGAAAGTATGAGAATTTCCGCGCTTGCCAAATTCGTCGCATACGGAATGCTGTTATAGTCACAAGCCTTCAAAAGCGGATTCGGATCATCGTAACCCGAGTACTGAGTATCTCTCAAATAAATCACCGCATCGATCTCATTAAACATCGTTCTTGATGCGAGCTGATCAAATCCGCCCGAATAATCCGTCGAAATACCGAAAACCTGAAGTTCGGTGGACGACTCCAGAAGCGCAGCCGTATTCATCAAAGAATAGAGCGAATGATTCGCAAGAAGAGCCGAATACGCAATGCAAAAGTTTACGAGGAGCTCGTTCTTTCGGCTGTCAGCAAGCAGGACAATTTTCATGGATGGCCTCCCGAAAGGATGGGTCGGTATCATTGTACAAATAATGAGTACAAACTTCAATCCATTTTATCTTTGGTCATTCGATGATGTCGCCGATGACGGGAGCGCTCGTTTCCGGTTTGGTCAGTTGCGGATCGGCGACTCCGAAATACGCGCACAAAATATCTTCCATGATGACCGCGGTGGATGATCCCCATTCACCCTTTTCAACGACGAGCGCTATGACGATCTGGGGATCATCTGCGGGCGCGAAGCAGAGCAGTAAACCGTTTGAATACTCCTTCAACTGCTCCTCGCGCCCGGTCTCTGCAGTTCCGGTTTTGCACGCCAAAGGTATTTTTGTGACATCAACAAATTTTTTCAGATAGCCGGCGGTCCCTTCTTCAGAAGCAACAACATCCTTCATCCCTGCACGGATAATGACCAGATTCTCTTCATCAAAGCCTAAAGGAATAACGTCCGTTGAACCCGTATACAGAACTGTTCCATCCTCCGAAACAACTTCGCGGATCACGTGTGGGGTCACAAGCTGATTAGTCGCGATCGCCGCGGCGTACCGAGCTAACTGAAGGACTGTAAACGCATTGTCAAACTGTCCGATCGCGCTCTGAGCCGTGTCTGCCGGCATCCATAAACGGTCATAGATATTTTCACGCGTTAGTCGCTTTGTCTCTCTGCTGGCTCTCATGCCGGGCCATTCACCCGGAAGATCAATCCCGGTCAGCTCCCCTAATCCGAGGAGCTTGCCCATCGCATCAATATTGTCAATGCCCGTTCTCACACCGAGCTGCTGAAAGTAGATATTACATGAAGTTGCCAGAGCCCTTTTCAAGGTAAGCGGCCCGTGCCCTCCGTCCGGCATTTCGAGACACTTGAAAGGCCATCCACCGATTTTGACCGGACTTTCACAGGTTATATAGTTAGAATTCGTTGTTATTACGTCATTCTCAAGGCCGGCTAATGCCGTAACCAGTTTGAATGTCGATCCGGGCGCGTATTGGTCCATGATCGCACGGTTCCACAAAGGCTTATCTTCTTTTGTTTTATCCGCATATTCTCCGATACCCAAATAGTACTCGACCTGCTCCTTGGCTTGCGGGTCCCCCTCCATGGCCAGAATAAAGTCATTTGGATCAAAGTCCGGATAAGAGCCCATTCCTATGATTTCGCCGTTATTTACGTCCATGACCACAAAAGCTCCCGCGGAAGCAGTTTTATATCCCGGTTTACGCGACGGATCGACTTCGGCGTCATGGATATACTTTTTGATCGCGTCCAATCCGACTTTCTGGATATGGGAATCGATCGTCAGATATACATCCGCCCCGGGGATCGGATTAATGCCCATATCCTCCGAATAAAAAGCGCCCTCGTCCATATCCGTCGTCCAAACATTGTACGGCTTCTTGCCGATTTGACCATGCAGATATCGCTCCATCTGCGACTCGATCCCGGCCTGCCCGACAATGTCATTGATGGAGTAACCGATATCCTTGAGTTCGACCAGTCGCTCTTGAGAAATACTTCCGACATATCCGATGACATGAGCGGACCATTTCGCCATCGGAGAATACACCCGACGGTAATCCTTTGATGCGATGAGTCCCGGATATTTGTAATTCTGCTCTAATAGCATGTTGATCAATTCATCCGGAACATCGGTTGCGATTTGGACGGGAGTTCCTGATTTAAATGCCCAGTTGTCGGCGAATATTTGATATCGCATTGAAATGATCCGGAAGGCCTCATCGGCGGTGTAGTTTCCGTCAATACTAAACATCCTACGAAGATAGAGAAAAAACACCTGCGGATCATTTTTGACGTAGCCGTCCGTATGTGTAGCGACCACATTATCCGACACTTCTTTGAGCTTAAACAAATTCTTGCTGGTTTGCCATATGGCTATTTCTTCCTCGCTTTTCAGGAAGGAATACGGATCCATCGAAAAATAATCCATGATTCCTGAAACCGGAGTCGCGTTATATTGATCGAAAAGGTACGAGAGCTCCAAAAGCATCTCGTTCAGGCTGATCTCATCCATTCCGGTTTCAGCCAAAAGAAGAGAATTCACCTCCGAGGATGAAGCCAAGACCGCACCGTTACGGTCAATGATGCTTCCGCGCGGCGCAATAACGGTATATTGTCGCGGTACTCCTTTATCCGCTGAGGCACCCACCCGGGTCGTGCCCGAAAATTGCAGAGCGGCTGTATAGAAGAATATTGCTATGCCGAACGCGACAAAAGCGAGCGCCAATAGTGCAAACCGATTTCCTGCGATTTCGGCGATTTTCTCCAAAGGCTTTTCTGGCTCGGGTTTACCGTCGGAAGTATGCTCCTGATCAAAAACAAATAATCCGCTGTCGTCTAGCTTGTTTGCCATATACCCTCCGATTCGTCCGCCTCTGCAATCAATTTAAGATTGATCCCGTTTTTATAAGGGCCAAAATACCTGACCAGAAGGATGACCGGGAACGCCGCAACCAAATTAACAATCATTTGCGGAATAATACTACCCGAAATAATCTCATACAAAGTCAGATATTGGGATCCGTTACCGGTAAAGACCTGAGTAGCGAAAGTAGCGATATGGCCGATAATTTTATAGGAAACGGTAATGATCATCACTTGAATAAAGCCAAGTTGAAATTTTCTGTGAAACGTTTTGGTAAAAAGAACAGAGGACAATACTCCGGCATATAGAAGAATAAGCATGCCCAGTCCCAACACGGCGCTCTGCCGATCTTCAGTGACTTCAAAAGACGGGCCGGCAAAGTAATCGCGCAGGAGACCGGTGATCATCCCGACAACGGCGGCATCCTTCGCCCCGTAAAAGTATCCGGTGACAATTACGAATATAAGCATGAAATCCGCGACTTGTCCGCCCAGCGAAAAAAAACCGGAAAAGGAAACCTGAACCGAGGAGAACAATATGATGTACAGGGTATAAACGATAAGTTTTCTGGCTAATTGCTTCTTTTTCATTTGCTATCTCCCGAGTGGGTCTGCGATCGGGCGGGTCAAGGTCATTTTCTTTAATCGTTTCCGGTATCCGTTGATGACAAACCGGATTCAATGCTTGGATCTTCCTGCGATATCATGACAAAAACATCCTTCATCTCATTGATATCAGAGTACGGCTTTAAAATTGCGAAGCGATTCAGATCCGAAGTGTAGTCGACGGAAACGATGATCCCGATCGGTATTCCGGCCGGAAACAAGCCGCCTTGGCCGCTTGTGACCAACTCCTCTCCGACCATCAACTCTATATTGGCCGGAATACGGGTTACCTTGCACAAGTTATCCTGTTTCAGTGTTGTTTCGCCGCTTACCCGAACCACGGCACCGTTAATGGTATTGACCTTCGCACTGACGGAGAAACCTTCGTGAAGCAAAGGCAAAACCTTTGAGGATTCCGGGTCCGTTGTCATGATTCTTCCGACCAGGTTCATATGAGCATCCACAACGGCATAAGACTGATCCTCCGAAACCTGAAAACCGTCACTTTCACCTAAGTCGACACGAAAAACGCTGAACCATTCATCGGCCTCCCTGGTCAGTACGGATGCCCCGACAATTTCATAGTTTTCGAACGTATCCTTGATATGGAAGGCATCTTTAAGTTCCTCCCATCTGCGAACAGCCTCTGCTCCTTGCGCGACCTGGTATTCGAGTTCTGCGATCTCGGCCCTCAATATTCCATTTTCCTTTCGGATCTCCATACCTTCCGTAACCGCGGCGAAAAAGTCGGAAAACCCTTCTCCGATGCCCTTGATTTGCTTCTGAACGGGGTCCATGACATACGAAATCGGATCGGTGATCCTTTGAACCGGATTACCGGGAATCGTACTCATAATGATCATGGCAACGATCAGCAACGTGACCATCAACAGAAGAAAGATTTTATTGGATAAGAGTTTGCGCAAAGGACGTACCTCATATATCGCTAAAAGATCGGCCTGACGGAATCTAATCCGGTCAATTAATTAGTATATCATACAGTCAACCACAAGAATATTCTATATCAACCCGCTTTGTTTCATGCTGGTGCACCCGCCTCTGCCGACGATGATGTGATCGATCAAATCGATTCCGATCAGAGAAGCGGCTCTGAAAAGGGACTGTGTCGTAGAAATATCATCCTGGCTGGGCTTGGGATCGCCGCTCGGATGGTTGTGTGCAAGAATGATCGCCGAAGCATTGGATTTGATCGCTTCCCTGAAAAGTTCTCGGGGAAAAACTCCGGTGGACGCCAATCCTCCCGAAGATACGACCACGTGCCTTATCACACGATGACGTGTATCCAACAAGGCGACATGAACCTCTTCACGCTTCAGATCCAACATCTGATACTCGAAAAGATGCACGGCTTCGTCCGGCGTCTTGATTTGTGTGTTTTTCCAAAACGGCTGGGTCATCATCGATCTTTTGCCGAGTTCAAGCGCGGATTTGATGATCAGAGCCTTGACACGTCCCATACCTTTACAGCCTTGAAGCTCCTCAAGCGTCAGATCCTTTAAAAAAGAAACACCTTCACCCGCACGATCCAATGAAAGGATTTCACCCGCCACCCGGATCGCTGACATTCCGTTTGATCCGGAACGGATCAGTATTGCGATCAACTCCGCGTCAGACAGCGCCGCGGCACCGCTGTGTTCCAGTCGTTCATAGGGTCTTGAACCCACATGCATTTCTCGGATTCGGTTATCCATATTTCCGCCTTTCCGTTGCGGGAAATACAAACAACTAAAATTGAAATAAAAGCCCTTATTGATTCATACAGCACTGCTTATATTTTTTCCCGCTTCCGCAGGGACAAGGATCATTACGGCCAACCCTTTCACTTCGAACGATCTTGGATTCTCTGTAGCGTATCGACAACCGGTCGAGCTCCTCTTGCGAGAAAACGTTTTTCCAGGAAGAAAGCCCGTATAACCAATCCGCTTTCGCCTCTCTCATGTTAATGAACAACTTTTCGAAATCGATATCCAGCGTCACGACGCTTTCGTCGTCAATGTTCGGCATATCCAGCGGTATATTCAGACTCGGATTGATGCCGTCCAAAAAACCGACAAATAAGTCCATTTCATCTTTGCTATATCCCAGTTGTAAGGCGAGCGGCAATGCGGCGGTATCGGTGATCATTGTCTTATCGGGATATTGGTTTAATATCTTATCGTATGCGCCCTTTTCCTTATCGTAATAAGCGGTGACATAGGCATTGTAAAGGGCTTGATTGGTCGTGTTCTCGGATCTTTCGTTCCAGGTGCTGAAATAACTCATCGCTTCACTCTCCAAAATATTTATAATCTCGAAGCAACCGCTTCCAGGAATTCCGCCGTGTTGACCGTCCTTTTGTTCGGGTGATCCAAGAGCGAATTCAGATCACCTGTGATGATCCCGCTCTCGATCGTCTCGACGGAAGCCTTTTCGACCCGGTCGGCAAAGTCTTCAAGATCTTGGATCCCGTCGATTTGAGCGCGCTTTCGAAGCGCGCCGGTCCAGGCATAAAGCGTCGCCATCGGATTGGTCGACGTCTGCTCACCTTTCAGGTGTCGGTAATAATGCCGGGTGACCGTCCCATGCGCCGCTTCGTACTCATACTTCCCGTCCGGAGAGACCAGGACCGACGTCATCATTGCCAGACTTCCGCACGCCGATGCCAGCATATCGGACATGACGTCGCCGTCATAGTTCTTGCATGCCCAAACAAATCCTCCTTCGGACCGCATCACTCTGGCGACAATATCATCGATCAAGGTGTAAAAATAAGAAATCCCGGCATCCTCAAACAGCGTCTTAAATTCGCTTTTGAATATTTCTTCGAAAATATCCTTGAAACGGTGATCGTAGGTCTTGGAAATGGTATCCTTGGTCGCAAACCAAAGTTCTTGACGTACATCCAGCGCAAATCGAAAGCAAGAACGCGCAAATGCGGCGATCGACTCATCCGTATTGTGCATCCCGAGTATGACCCCGGATCCTTCAAATTCGTGGATCTTCTTGATCTGGGTCTGTCCGTCCGGATAGGTTACGACCAATTCGGCCATCGCGGGTCCGGATATTGTCATTTCAGCATCCCGATAGACATCCCCGTACGCGTGACGCGCAATTGTGATCGGCTTCTTCCAGACCGACACGAACGGGGTGATTCCATTGACCATGATCGGTGCCCGAAAAACAGTCCCGTCCAGAATCGCACGAATTGTCCCGTTGGGGCTCTTCCACATTTTCTTCAATTTATACTCATCCATGCGCTGGGCATTCGGTGTTATAGTCGCGCACTTCACCGCAACGCCCAACTCTCTGGTCCTTATCGCCGAGTCCACGGTCACCTGATCATCCGTCGCATCCCGATTCACCAAAGAAAGGTCGAAATACTCGGTTTTCAGATCGACAAACGGATGAATCACGATATCTTTAATCTGCTGCCATATGATCCGGGTCATTTCATCCCCGTCCATCTCAACCAAAGGAACTTTCATTTCAATTTTAGACATTTCTTCTCCTCCGATTCCGTTTCAATCCTGTTCATACTACATGATTCGTCTGTGAGCGTCAACGAATCCCGTCGCTTTGAATGGCCTCTCAGGATAACTTCTCACGGTTCGGAATTCGCTTTGTCGACCGAAAACATAATCCACTCCAGAGCCTGCCTCTCCTCCATCCGTCCGGACTTCACCATGGCATCCGATTCGTGGCATCGATGATATAATTCGATAAGCTCCGACATGCCGAACAGTCTCGATTGAGACGATAGATTCCGTGCAACGAAAGGCATGACCTTAAGTTTATTCGCAATGGCGTCAGCTCGCCCCATTTCCTTGGCACAGATCAAATGGCGAACGTGTCGGGATAATAAAAAACGGATTTTCGAGATCGGTTCTCTGAGCGAAATCAATCGGTCGAAAATCAAGAGAGCATCTTCCGTTCTGCGCATTCCGATCGAATCCATCATCTTGAACACGGATCCTCGGATATCCGGCATACATACCAGATCAATAATCTCGATCCCGACCTCCGATATATCGTTCGCTTTGCAGTACAAGATGAGTTTATGCGTCTCCTGCTCCAAAGTGCTCATTTGTTTCTCGGTTCGATCCACAAGACTGTTCACGGCATCCTGTGTAATTTGAATCTTTTCACGTTTGAGGAGACCGTAGACCCATGCCTCGAGCTCCCTTTCGGTCTGTCGTCCGATTTCCGCCACAACTCCCCGAAGAGACAGCGCCTCCAAGAGGAGTTTTTTACGTTTGTCGATCTTAGATTCGATAAAAATCAGGCAGGCAAAATCAGGTATGCCCTCAAAAAGACCGACATATGCTTTCTGTAGTTCCGCAGTCTCAGGGTACCGGCCGGAGAACAACCCGGTATTGCGAAGGATCGTCACGCGCCTTGATGAGATAAAGGGCGGAGTATACACCAGGGCTCGAAGCTCTTCTGAATCTATACCTCCTCCTTGACGGTCAGACATATAAAGATCTGCTTCGCCGGCATTATCGGATAATACTCTTTTTCGGATCCCCAAGGATATCCTGTCAATCAAATACTCCTCGTCGCCCGTCAGCAAATATAGCGGTCGAATCAACCCGGACTTGATTTCTGCGGCCAGGCCGGAATAGTCGAGGATGTTAAATGGAGGTTTGGATTGCTTTGCCGTCATATATTCTCCGTTAATCAAGCATCGTTCGGATCGTGGTATGGTCTTCATAGATATTCAGGATGACCGCTCCGTTGTTATCTGTTCGAAAAACGTCCGCATTCGCTTCTTGCAAGCGTGAGATCGTCTCGATCGTCGGATGACCGTAAAAGTTATTGCCGACACTGATGATCGCCGCTTCGGGAGCGGTCAGGGATAAAAACTCTTCGCTTGTCGAGTACTTACTGCCATGATGCCCGACCTTCATTATATCTGTATTATGGTCGATAAACGACCGGATTTCCACATCCTTCATCAATTCTTCCTCGGTCGAAAAGCCGGAATCTCCCATAAACAACACTCCGGTCCCGGATATCATCAGCATTGTTACAAGAGAATCCTCGTTCCCACCGTTACATATAGGCTCCGACGGATGCAGGATGTAAAGGCAAACGTCATCGGATAGGCAAATACGATCTCCCCTGCTTAACAAATAGAAAATGTCGTCGACCTCATGCCCTTGAGTAAGCTTATCATAATCTTCTCCTTCACCAAAAAACGGGACCCCGATGTTCTCTGCACGATGCTCCGTGATCAGCTCCAGCAGTCCCCCGCCGTGGTCAGAATGCAAATGAGTCATCAGAATGATATCCACCTTCCGGATCCCGTAGTAATTCAGAGTCGGTATCAATACACGATCGCACATCTCGGCTTCTCCTCCGTCAATGAGCACGGACTTTCCTTGCGCCAGGATCAAAGCGCTGTCCCCCTGCCCTACGTCGAGAAATACGACGGTTGCCATCGGTCGATTCACGTATGAATGGATCTGCGTGCAAATACCGGCAATCATTATAAATGCCGTGACAAGCGATAGGCATCGCTTGAGCGAACTGCGTTTCAATATTGTGAGCAATACTAAGCCGAAAATGCCGATGACTATAATCGG
>CAYPAL010000001.1:31994-41798 GCA_964408695.1 uncultured Oscillospiraceae bacterium
TGCGTTTCAATATTGTGAGCAATACTAAGCCGAAAATGCCGATGACTATAATCGGCGACAGCGTTTCCAATCGCAATGCGTCAACAAAGTCAATTTCCCCAATACGGGATATGCGATCCAGCAGAAAGATCAGTCCGCGAACGGGCAAAAACATGATGCGGAACATAGTATGATCCAAAACGATCGAAGATAAGGAAAAATAGATTGCGGAGATCGGAATGGCGAGGGTGCAAATCCCCTGAGAAAGTACAGTTCCGAAAATAGATATCAGCATCAGCGCGGGCGACTGTTTTGCGGACAATTTGATTAGGATGGGGATCATCCCGATTTGAGCGGAAAGCATGCTCGCAATAGGCTGTGAAAGAAAGCGCGGTAAACATCGATCGATTCTTTCTGTCAGTCGCCGACCGATCAGAATAATGGAAAGTGTTGCACAGAAGGAAAGTTGAAATCCGATATCCGAAATTACGTAGGGATCGACCAGAAGAAGAAGGATCGACGAGGTAAAAAGTCCCGATATGGAATCGACACGTCGATCAAAAAAAGATGCGATCACGCCGTAAACACTCATAATAACGGCTCTTGTAACAGATGCGCTCCAACCGGTAAGAAATCCGAAAAAAAGGAGTGACAATACAATTCCGATTTTCCGAACTCTCCTCTTCCCTGTTATTTTGAAGCAGAACAGTATAGGGATCAAAAAACAGCTGACATGCAATCCGGATACCGCGATCAGATGCGATAGATTCGATGATCGGAATCGATCTTTCATCTCATCGGATAGCCCTGACTTATCCCCAAGGATCATCGCACTTAGAATGCCCGTTTCTTCTTCAGATACGACCTCGCGCCATACTCCTTTCATCCATTCCCTTAAAATGTAGAACGCTTGATCCGCGGATCGGATCCACCCGGGCGAACGGTGACGTTCCGGCCTAATGTGGATGTGCGAGTCCGAAGCGGATAATTTGAGATAGATCCCGTCCGATGAATAATAGGACTTGTAGTCAAATCCTCCCGGATTGCTCGGTCCTCTATGCTTAGTGAGTTTTCCGGTGATGATCACATAGTCCCCGAATCCAAGATCCGGCAATGCGGAAAAAAATGATATCTTTACTCCTTCATTCGTTTCAAATACATAGGCGGACGCTTTCTCCGCGTTGTCCGAAAACGGCGCATCGACAATGTATCCTTCATAAGATTGATTATGAACCCCTTCTTCAATGGCACGGTTCAGAAATATCTCGGATCGGCTCTTGTTGATCGCCGTATATGAAAAGGAGTAAACAAAGATGATTGCAAACAGCACGATCACGTTCGCGTCATAATTTCCTCTTTTATTGGAGTCTTTATCGACGGGCCGATGAAGATCGATGCTTTCCGGATAGACTTTGTTTCTTCGTACGAAAGAAGAAAGCAGAAGTGCGGATCCAATGATGACAGAAGTGAAAAACGCCGCGATGGTCCCGGGAATGAGCGGCAAATTCATGCCCATCGCCACACCGATAAAGCCACCGATGGCGATCAACAATGAAGGTCGGCTCAATAACACATCGCAAATCAGTCGGAAGTACCCGAAGGAGACTTCGCACGAGAGCTTTTTTAAGGCAAAAAGACGATATTGCAATCCATGAATGATTCTGTCGTAACGAAAAACCATCGGTCAGCATCCTCAGTGATTTATTGATCCGAGAATACGCCGTATGGAAGTCCGAATGACGATTATTTTTCGACAAAAACACCGATTAACGTGGATGCTCTAGTTGTTGTCGTTCTCTAAGTGATCCGCCAACGCGAGACGCAGGTCATCCGTCCCCTTCTTATTATTTGCCGACACGCAAAAAACACGGACGGATGATTCGATGTTCATTTCCGGAAGATACTCCTCTATCTTCTGACGCGCCACGGAGGAGGATAGTTTATCCGCTTTATTGAAAACGATATAAAAAGGCAATTGCCTACTCTGCATATATGAGATCATCTGGAGATCCAGATCGGACGGTCGATGGCGAATATCGATGAGATGCAGAACCAACGATATCGGACGATCGACCGCGAAGTATCGATCAACAAGGCTATTGTATTTTTCTTTGATGGAGTGAGGTGCCTTTGCGTACCCGTAACCCGGTAAATCGACAAGAAAGAAGCGATTGTCGACATTGAAATAGAGCACCATTCGCGTTTTGCCCGGCTCGCCGCTTACACGGGCGAGTTTCTTATTGTCCGCAATTGCGTTGATCAACGACGACTTGCCGACGTTAGATTTGCCGGAAAGGACAATTTCAGGCAACCCGTTATCCGGTACGGAATCGATGTCCGCTGCCGCTCCGACATAGGAAGTGTTTCTGAATTGAATCGTCATTTACTTATTCTCCTTGCTGTATACCCATAAATTTACCATGAATAAGACTCGCGGAAAAGAAAACCATTCCGGATGTTCGCTAAGTTTTCGGAAAATTGATCAAAGCATCCATTCAAGAACAAACGGACATACTATTATTCATGCACTTTTCACCATACAAAACGATTCGAATAAGCGATATAATATAAATCGGTTACATGTTAGAATCAAAACAAGTTCACCTTCAACCTTCTGGGGGGCATCAATGACTTCGTCATATCAGCGTGCGGACAATACCGAACGGCTTGATGCCGATTTTCGCGGTTACTTGCTCGAACCATTCGGTCCGATCGGAATCATTTCCCACACAGCCAACGATGAATTTGCGCGGCAAATCAATGATGTGCTCTATCAGAAGCGCCTGAAGCGCAAGACGGAAGGCACGAATCCATATGTAAACAGTGCCGGGTATTTGCGCAGTGATTATATGATACAGTCTCAAATCGTCCGCTTCGAGACCGGCGAAGGCAAGGTCACCTTGAATCAGACCGTTCGCGGACACGATATATTTATCATCACTGACGTACTTTCCCATTATGCGAAGTTCCCGGTTTTCGGCGAAGAACATCGAACGAGCCCGGACGATCACTTCCGTGATCTTTTGCGGATCATCATGGCGGTCAGCGGCAAGGCTAGAAGGATCAATGTGATCATGCCCTTCCTCTATGAGGGTCGTCAGGACCACCGCCACGCACGCGAATCCTTAGACTGCGCGGCGATGCTTCAGCAGTTGTACCGCCTCGGTGTGGCCAATCTGATCATTTTCGATCCGCATGACGGAAGGATTGCCAACGCCGTGCCGCTGATGGGCATTGAGATGCCCATATCGGCCTATAAAGTGATCAGTTCGCTGATCGCCACCAATCCGAGCCTTAAAATAAACAAGGAATCAATGATGGTCATCAGCCCGGATGAAACCGCTATTTCGCGATCGATTTTTTATTCTTCACTGATGGGTGTTCCTCTCGGTATATTCTATCGTCATAAGGATTATTCGGTCGTCATCGACGGCAATCATCCGGTCAAGGGGATCCGCCTTCTTTCGGAGCCGATCGAAGGTCGCGACGTTTTGATCGTCGACGATATGATCAATTCCGGAAAAACGATGGTCGACACCGCAACGGTGATCAAGAATGAAGGCGCACGTGACATTTACTGTATCGCGCCCTTCGGGCTATTCACCGACGGGATCGGTCGGATTCAGAAAGCGGTTGACAACAAAATCATCAAACAGGTTCTCTGCACCAACCTCATCTATCGACGTCCCGAGCTTCTGGCGGCGCCTTGGTATGTGGATGTCAACATGACTCCCTTTGTCGCGCGACTGGTCGATGCCATCAATGTGGACGAATCATTAAGTAAACTGATCAATCCGAGTTACATGATTTCTGACTTACTCAACCAAGTACGAATCGGCGAGCTTTTCGAATAATTTATTAACGGGGGATCGACATGAACTCAGTACCAATCGGATCGGACGAAAAGGCATATTCCAGATATAACCAATACGGCGACAATCCGATGGCACCAATCGGGCCCATCGGGATCATTCCCCTTAAGGGAAGCGTGGAATTTTCGGAAAGTGTCAACTATTTTCTGAATAAACGCCGTTCTGAATATCAGGAACAACAACTCATCAGTAAATATCCGGGTTTTTTCAGAAACGATTATACGATCGACGCCGACAACACACGATTTTCTTCGGGAGAAGGAAAGGCAGTCATCGCGAACTCGGTCCGTGGTCACGACCTCTTCATCATCAGCGATGTCATGAATTTTTCCTGTACTTATAAGATGTTCGGCATCGAAAACAATATGAGTCCCGACGATCACTATCAGGATCTGAAGCGTGTGATCCTTGCTTGCTCCGGAAAAGCCAGAAGGATCAACGTCATCATGCCTTTTCTCTATGAGAGCCGCCAGCACAAGCGCAATGCCAGGGAATCACTGGACTGCGCGTTCGCTTTGGAAGAAATTCATGGACTCGGTGTCGAGAACATCATCACCTTTGACGCGCACGACGAGCGGGTCGCCAACGCCATCCCGACTTCCGGATTCGAGAGCCTGTCCACCGCTTATCAGATCATCAAGGCGATGTTCCGGACACTCCCCGACCTGGATCTCTCCGAGGGGAAGTTCATGATCGTGAGCCCCGATGAGGGCGGTATCATGCGCGCCATGTATATGGCGTCGGTCCTCGGCGTTCCGCTCGGTACTTTCTACAAGCGCCGCGACTACACGCAAGTAATCAACGGCAGAAACCCCATTGTTGCGCATGAATTTCTGGGCGATTCGGTCGAGGGGATGGATATCCTGGTCGTCGACGACATGATTTCATCGGGCGACTCGATTTTGGACATCGCGCGAGAGATGAAAAGTCGCGGCGCACGCAACATCTATTGCGCGGTCACCTTTGCTCTTTTCACGGAGGGGATTGATCATTTTTCGAAAGCATACGAAGAAGGGCTATTCTCAAAAGTTTTCGCAACAAATTTGATATACAGGCGCCCGGAACTGCTTGCCTCACCGTGGTTTGTTGATGTAAACTTAACAAAGTTTGTCGCTCTTCTCATTGACGCGATCAATCACGACGCGTCGCTTTCAAATCTGATCAACCCGACCGACAAGATCCGTACTCTTTTGGAAAAGCGCAACAACCCCCAACTATAATGTTTAGGAGGATTATTGAATGGATATCCTGAAGGAAGTGTTTGAAGGTGTTCTCTACTTCGGCATTGAGGACAACTGGAAGGCGCTGATCATGTATGTGATCGGCGGCGTCCTGATTTATCTGGCGATTAAGAAGAATTACGAGCCGGCTCTTCTCTTGCCGATCGGCTTCGGAGCGATTTTGGTCAATTTGCCCTTTAATATCGTCGGTATTGTGACCGAATTTGTGGGCGGAGAAATGGCCGCAAACGGCGAGGTCGGTTTTCTCGAGGTACTTCGCAGTGCGGGGATCTCGACGGAATTGTTTCCGATCCTTATCTTCATCGCGATCGGTGCGATGATCGATTTTACACCTCTTTTCAAGAATCCGTTCATGATTTTCTTCGGAGCCGCGGCTCAGCTCGGCATCTTTATTACTTTTATCATCACGCTCTTGATCCTCCCGCGGCTGGGAATCGAAGGCGCCGAGGCGCTGAAGCTTTCCGCCGCGGTCGGGATTATCGGAGCCGCCGACGGTCCGACGACGATCTATGTCGGCAATCATTTCAATCTTATAGACTATATGGGGCCGATTTCGGTCGCCGCGTATTCTTACATGTCTCTGGTTCCGATCATTCAACCGCCGGTCATTCGCGCGTTGACCAGCAAGAAAGAGCGGATGATCCGCATGGATTATCACGAGGAATCGGTACCGAAGCTCGTTAAGATCCTCTTCCCGATCATCGTTACAATTATCGCCGGCGTTTTGGTTCCGATGAGCGCACCGCTGGTCGGATCCCTGATGTTCGGAAATCTGATCCGCGAGTGCGGAGTCCTCGAACGTCTTTCTCAGTCCGCGCAGAACGAGTTGGCCAATCTGGTCACACTTCTCCTCGGGATCACGATCGGTTCTACCATGCTCGCTGACAAGTTTATCAATCCGGTTACGGGACTGATCCTCCTGCTGGGATTATTCGCCTTCATTTTTGATACTGCAGGCGGAGTGCTTTTCGCAAAGTTCCTGAACCTGTTCCTTAAGAAGAAAGTGAATCCGATGATCGGAGCAGCCGGAATTTCGGCTTTCCCGATGTCCGCGCGTGTTGTTCAGAAAATGGCCAAGGAAGAAGATCCGACGAACTTTATCCTGATGCAGGCAATAAGCGCCAATGTTTCGGGACAACTCGGATCGATCGTAGCGGGCGGACTGGTGATCGCACTGGTCAACATCTTGCTGTAAGGAGGAGAAATATATGAGTTATCTGTTATCCCTGCTTTCCCTGGTCTCTCTTGCCGTCGAATCGTCATACACCTTGAATGAAAAGGGTCTGATCGTCGTCGCTATCGGCCTTACAGGCGTGTTTGTCATTTTGCTTCTTTTCTTTGCCACGATTATTCTGATTCAGAAGATCGTAGGCCTTTTCGGCAAAAAAGACAAGAAAGAGGATAAAGTCACAGAGTAAGTTTTTCTGAAACCATAATCGAAAAAGTGTTTGCTTTGCGGCAAACACTTTTTCTTTTGGTATAATACAGAAAGTACAAATAATTGATATGGAGACATGGCATTGGCGACGGCAAAGAAATCACCGCGAAGAACAAGCACAACCGGCAGATCCGCCGCTTCAACGAAGCGTGCTTCCTCCCGTGCCCCGGCTAAGCCGCCCGTCTCTTTCATCGTCCGCATGTATAGAAATCCCGCCGGGAAGGTCCTCTTGATCCTCGCCGCGATTATCTTAATTATCGGTATTGATTTTCTTGTGACATTGAATCATTTTGAGCGTTTCTTCATTGTCCTCGGGATCGAGTGGATCATCGCGACCTTAGTCGGTTGGATCCTCTTCGTGTTTCGGGACCGAATCAAGAACGGGAACTGAGGGTTAGTATGCCTCTGGACGGAGTGACGGCCCGATTTTTGTCGTCGGAACTTAATGAATCGCTATCCGGCTCACGGATCGAGAAGATCTATCAACCCGATCGTTACGAGATATGTTTACACCTGAGAACGGATCGGGGACATAAGCGGCTTCTTCTTTCGTGCAACCCTTCGTTTCCGCGGATCCACATGACTGACATCGTTCGCGATAATCCCAAAACTCCGCCGTCATTCTGCATGCTTCTTCGAAAACACCTGTCGGGCGGCAAGATCAACCGCATCGACTCCCCGCCCTTCGAGCGGATCATCGAATTGCATATCACCTCACTCAACGAACTTCAGGATGTTACGGAATATCGCCTGATCATTGAAATGATGGGGCGCTACAGTAATATCATTCTACTTAACTCGGATTCGATCATCATCGACAGTATCTTGCACGTTGACTCCCGCACCAGCCGCGTCCGGGAGGTCATGCCGGCGCGCAGATATGAATATCCTCCGAATCAAGGGAAACTCCTCCCTTCGGATGCGCTGGATATCGTAATTAAAGGAAATCTCCCGATTCTGGAGGATTCCCTCGGTCGTCCGGTCGAAAAGGCGTTCCTCGAATCTCTTCAGGGCTTCAGCCCTCAATTGTCCCACGAAATTTGCCATGTCGCGTCCGTTGATCCGCGAAAAGGATGTCGCCAACTGGAGCCCCGTGAAACCTTGCGGCTACTGAGTTCCGTCGGTGCTCTTCTCGGAGTAATTTTGAAAGGCGTTCCCTCCCCCACTCTGTATCAAGCTTCCGGCGACTCCGCTCCGATCGACTTTCATGCTCTTTTGCTACATGATGCCGGTATCCCGGTCGCGGTAGATTCGATCTCGAACGCGATCGACCGTTTACACGAGCGGTCATTCCGTGACCAATCCTTTGATCAAGTCCGCAAGCCTCTGATTGCCTTCGTCCAGAACGCTCTCGCTCACGCGATCCGAAAGAAGCAGACGCATGAATCGGATATCCTGGAATCCAAGGACTGTCTCTTGTGGAAAAAATACGGTGACCTCATCCTTTATAATCAGTCGAGTATACGCCCTGAAGCAACGGAGCTCATTGCCGAGGATTACGAAAATACCGATGTAAAACATCGAATCCCTTTGAATCCCTCGCTCAACGCGTCCGGAAACGCGCAGGCATATTTCAAAAAATACCGGAAGGCGAAGGCCAAAATCGACTCAGCGACGAAATTTATTCAAGACGACGACATCGCGATCGAATATCTGATGAGTCTTTATCAAGCCGCAATCAGCGCGGCGGACGACCCAGACATCGCGGCTTTGCGCCAAGAGATCTCTGAACTTTCTACGGAAGGACGGGATCCGAACAACAAAGAATCCGCAAAAGGCCGGAGCGATCCCCCCGGCAAATCCAAAACCGGCAAGCAACGCTCGCGCGCCCTTCGCTCGGCCGCTTCCCGCGCCGCGGACAGAAGTCGGCGCGACAGAGCAAACGGAATGAAGAAGGCCGAAAGTTCTTCCGCCGAAGTTTTTCGAAAGTTCAAGAACGAGGACGACACGATCATACTTTGCGGAAGGAATAATTTGCAAAACGACGCGCTTACATTCCGGACTGCCGCTCCGGAGGACCTATGGTTTCACGCCAAAAAACGCCCGGGATCGCATGTGGTCCTGCGCTGCTTCGGCAAATCTCCCTCAGACTCATCCGTTCTTGCCGCCGCTTCCGTCGCGGCCTATTATTCTTCCGCGGCTACAGATTTTCGAAAAGGCTCGCCCGGAGCTCCCGTCACTGACCCGACCGACGGATCTTTTACCGTTGAAGTTGATTACTGCGAGATCAAACGTGTCAAAAAAATACCGGGAGCAAAGCCCGGTATGGTGACATATGACCAGTATCGCACCCTTCTGGTTCACCCGGCATTACCCGGAGTCGTCGAGTCGTCCGGAAATCCCGCGTAAATCTTATCCCTGAATTTCGATTCCTCGAGTGACAGGATACATCCGCAATACTTCTGGCGATAAAGCCCGTCCTCCTTGGCCATCTCCTGGCCCTTGCGAAATCCGTCCCGAAAATCACGGTAAACGAAAGATACTCCGACACGATCCGCGGCTCGCTCAGCTGCCTTTACGATCGCTTCATGGTCCTGATAAATGCTTTCGAGAAGCGTCGTCGTGAATGCCGAAAACCCATGATTCTTAGCCTCTTCGGCTGTCATTTGCATACGCATGTCATAACACATGTGACATCGCGATTCAAACTTCTCGATCCATTCTTCATTAATCCATTTGTCCTCTTCGTAACCCTCTTTTATAACGACCTCGACACCCTTCATCGAACCGAGCTTCCGGATATTGTCAAGACGCCTGTTCCATTCGAAGCGGGGGTGAATGTTCGGGTTATAGTAAAAAAGCGTAACATCAAAACCTTCTTCCGAGAGGACCGAAAGGGGCCATTCGACGCAAGGTGCACAGCACGAGTGCAGGAAAATTCGATTATCTTCTCTTTCCATTTGGAATCTCTCCTAAGGCTTTGGATCCGTGATTTCTATTTGCTTCGGGAAATCCTTGTTTTCTCCGTTCGTTTCTTCGCCGTTCGTCCCCGCTGTTCTCCGATCATAATTATCGGGGCAAGGAAGTCCGATATGTTGCCATGCGGGAACGGTAAGCACCCGTCCTCGGGGCGTCTTTGCGAGAAAACCGATCTGCATGAGGAATGGCTCGTACACATCTTCGATCGTCACCGGATCTTCTCCGGTACAAGCGGCCAGTGTATCGAGTCCCACCGGGCCGCCCGAAAACATCTCAGCCATATTCCTAAGGATCCGACGGTCCGTCGCGTCGAGCCCGATATCGTCGATCTCCAACGCATCCAGTCCGTAATCGG
>CAYPAL010000002.1:0-37927 GCA_964408695.1 uncultured Oscillospiraceae bacterium
GAGTGCGCGGGCATCATTACCTGGATGCACACCTTTTCGCCCTCGAAAATGTGGATCAACGGCCTTAAGATCCTGAATAAGCCGATGCTCCATCTCCACACGCAGTTCAACCGTGAGATCCCTTTCGGTGAGATCGACATGGACTTCATGAACCTCAACCAGTCGGCGCACGGAGACCGGGAGCACGGTTTTATCGGCGCCCGTCTGCGTCTCCCGCGCAAGGTGGTCGTCGGATATTGGGACGACGCGAAGGTCTTGGGCGAGGTCTCGGACTGGATGAGAAGTGCCGTCGGATTCATCGCGGGGCAGACCCTCAAGGTGGTTCGTTTCGCGGATAACATGCGGGAAGTTGCGGTCACCGAGGGCGACAAGGTCGAAGCGCAGATCAAGTTCGGTTGGGCGATCAATTCGCTTTCGATGGGTGATCTCGTTCAGGAGATGGATGGGGTCGGCGAGGCCGACATTGAAGCGGTATACGAGGAATGCAAGCAAAAATACGATATCGTTACCGCCAACGTGGATGCGGTCAAATATCAGATCAAGATCGAGATCGCGATGAGAAATCTTTGCGAGAAGAACGGCTTCGGTGCGGTCGTGACGAATTTCGAAAACTTGTGCGGCCTCGAGCAACTGCCGGGGCTCGCGATCCAGCGGTTGATGGAAGCCGGGTACGGGTTCGGTGCGGAGGGAGATTGGAAGACGGCGGCCCTTCTTCGCGTGATGAAGTCGATGGAAGCCGGCCTTCCGGGCGGCACTTCATTTATGGAAGACTACACATATCACCTCGCCGAAGGCAAGGAACTGATCCTCGGAGCGCATATGCTCGAGGTCGATCCGAGCATCGCGGACGGAACGGTCAAGATCGACGTGCAGCCCTTGGGGATCGGCGGCAAGGGCGACCCGGCGCGGATGATTTTCGACGGTAAAGAAGGAGTCGCCATTTGCGCGTCGCTGATCGATATGGGTGGGCGGATGCGGCTGATCGTCGCGGATGTCAAGGCCGTAAAGCCGATCCGGGACATGCCGAAGCTTCCCGTCGCGCGCGTGATGTGGTCGCCACTCCCGGACTTTGAGACCGGAGCGAAGGCTTGGATCTACGCCGGTGGTGCGCACCATGCCGTGATGAGCTATTCGATCACAGCGGACATGATGCGCGATTACGCGGAGATCGCGGGCATTGAGTATGTGCATATCGGAGCGGAAACGCGGATCGAAGATTTGAAGCGAGATTTGGCGCTTTCCGATTTTCTGTGGAAGTAGAGGTCTTTATATGCTGGAAGAACTGAAAGAGAGAGTTTTTCGATCGAATTTATTGCTCGTGGAGTACGGCCTCGTCTTGTTCACCTGGGGAAACGTGAGCGCCCTTGATACCTCCGGGGAGCTCGTCGTCATCAAGCCCAGCGGGATATCCTACGACAAGATGAAGCCTTCCGATATGGTGGTCGTCGATTTTGACGGTAAAGTGGTGGAGGGGTCTTATACCCCCTCCACCGACACCCCCACTCATCTGGAGCTGTATAAGGCGTTCGGGATGGGCGGGATCGTACACACGCATTCCAAGTGGGCGACGATCTGGGCGCAGGCCGGAAAGGACATCCCGGCACTGGGCACGACACACGCCGATCATTTTCGAGGGGCGATCCCGGTGACCCGGTCCCTGACCGGTGAGGAAATCGGCGGCGATTATGAAAGGGAGACCGGGGATGTGATCGCCGAGACCTTTCGCGAGCGCGGGATCGATCCGAACGAGGTGCCCGCCGCGCTCGTCAACAATCACGGACCCTTTGCCTGGGGGGATACTCCGGAAAAAGCGGTCGAGAACGCCGCGGTGTTGGAGTATGTTGCGGAAATGGCGCACTATAGCCTTGCCATGAATCCGGACGCGAAGATCAGTCAGACGCTTCTGGACAAGCACTACCTCCGAAAGCACGGGAAGGACTCGTATTACGGGCAGAAATAAGAAATTTAGTGTGTGATGATGATCGAAAACGGCGGGGGGATCCCCGCCGTTTTTCTTTATACTCGCCCGACATAGCACCGGGTGAAGTTCGGCATCGTCGCTTTGCCGTTCACGGCAAACTTCTCGAAAAGCGATTCGAGCTCGGTTACATACGCGTCGTAATGCGCATCTCCTTCTTTGAGGGAGTAGGAAGCGGAGAGGTTTCGGCCGATAAAGCCCGATAAATCAAAGACCAGATCGTTTACAAACGTTTTTTTCTCGTAATCGCCCGTAAAAAAGTCGCGGAAATCATCTTCGGCAACAGGACCACGGGTCCCGCCGGAAAAACCTTTGAAAGCCGGGCAGTATTTCCGGTTGATCCGGTCATTTTCTGCGACAAGGGCGCTGTTTTCATCGCGGCTGTTCCAGACAAGCGCGACGTAAGCACCCGGCTTCAGGATCCGGCGGCACTCTTTTCGAAAAGCATCACGGTCAAACCAGTGAAAAGCCTGCGCGACGGTGATCAGATCGGCGCTCCTGTCGGGCAGGGTGGTGTGCTCTGCGTTTGCTGCAACAGATGTGAAGAGTGCGTATTTACGAAGGTCATCCTCGGCGATGCGGCGCATATCGGAATTGGGCTCGACCGCGAAGACGCGATTACCTTTGTCGAGGAGTTGTCCGGTCAGGATGCCCGTGCCGGAGCCGATATCGGCGATGACGCTTTGTTCGCATATATGAGTTTTCGAAAATAAGTATTCGATGAATTCCCGCGGGTAGGTCGGGCGGAATTTCGCGTAGATCTTGCCCTTATCGTCGAATTTTCTTTCGTTCACTCCAGATACCTCCGTCTCTATTATTCATTGATCGATTGGGGAAGTGGGCGGTCTTTTTCCTTTCAAATAAGTGTGATCGATCAAACAAACCAATACGATTAATCTCAACCGACCGCTTCCAGCCACCCATTCCGGTCTTCATTCAGCTCCGGAATGTACCTGCTGATGCGTTCTCGAAATTCATAGAGGCGCTCCTCAGGAAGCGAATAGTGGTTTTCCCCATTATCGGGATTTTTTATAGCGATCGTCGGGCAACTGTCCCCTGCAGGATAGAAGTCTGCTTCACGCCCGTCTTCATAGACGACATGAATGACGATCCTTCGAAACGGGCACTTGCTGCCCGGAACTCGCTTGATTTCACTGAGTATTCCGGTCAGGTAAGCTAAGTCTTCAGCGTCTGTAATGGAATAAGTGTGTGGGTCACTTAGCCATTCGGTATACGGATACTCGTCATAAGTGACGGTTGCGGAAACGATCTCTTTGGATCCGAAAACTCCTTGAGAATAAAGGATCGCGATAAAGATCAGCAAAATTACCGCAAAACTGATAGAGGAGGCGATGACCGCTGATCGAAAAGGGGCTTTGTAGAGGTGAGGTGTTTTTCTCATGACTGACTCCTTAAGACGAGGATGAGCGTGAGACAATCCGAAACAAGTGTGTCTCCTTCAGCCATGATATGAATCACTGCGTTCTTATTCTTCTACATCATTGAAGTTAATCATCATCAGCTTTTTAATGGTATTATCTTCTTTGTTCGTCTGACAACAAAATCTAGGGTATTGAAAGGCAAAACTTCCGGCTTCATACCACCAATCTTCAGTAATCCATCCATTGGATTTGCCAAACAGATTTTCAATTTCTGATTTAGTGATTTCTTGTCCCATCGCTAATTTGGCTTCAGTAAAATAAATATCCTCATCATAAACATCTCTGTTTCCATCAGTAACTTCAAAACCGATAACCATACAATCTTTTGCCATTTGTTTATCTTCCATAAGATTCTGAAAATAGACTAACATAGTATAAGTTAGGCCAGATTCTCCCGTATTAGTATTAGAATCTCTAACATGATATAAATACGTGATCGTATGCGAAGTTGAAAAACTATGATAAATTTCCCTTTCTTTATCCTCTTCTTTTCTGATTTCGTAGTTTGTTTGAGATATTCTATTCTCAAAATCTTCAAACGTCATTGGAAAGTTAAATTCTACACCGTGCACAACTACTAAGTAATCGCTCCAAGGAGCAACATAATCTTCGTCTACAGCATCGTCTTCAGTTTCATCTTTGTCTTCATCATCGTCTTCAGTTTCATCTTTGTCTTCATCTTCGTCTTCAACGTCATCTGCAGCTTCAGAGATCTCTTCTTCATTTTCATCCTTATCAGCATTCGGCGATGTACCACAACTGCATAATAACAGCAACATCGAAATGATGATCGAAAAAACAACTAAATTAACAAGTTTCTTCATAATTCTTCCCCCACGCAATCAATAATTCTGAATCGAATGTTAAATGTCTATCATTATAGATCAAGAACAAAAAACAAATCAATAAAAATATATGAGCATTCAATAAAATTGTCAAGGCTTATAAAACTGTCTTTAGGTCTCCCCGATGCTTGAGATTTGGGCGTGGCAAAATGTTTGGTGGTCGACTCTCGGGTGCTGTCGCACCCTGTCGTCGCTCGGCATGCGCATTAGCGCATGCCTTGTCCTCTCGGAATAAAAACATGCACTGCATGTTTTTATCCTGCCGGATTTCGTAATGTACCTGCGGTACATTACTGAGGTAAACCTCCACCAATGCAAAAGCCACGCTTTGCGTGGCTTTTGCATTGGTGGAGGCGAGGAGAGTCGAACTCCTGTCCGAAATCATATCCTCCGAAGCATCTCCGGGTGCAGTCAGTGTTTAGAGTATTCCCCTCTTCGCCAAGCCCGCTGACAGGCCGGCGCGTCCGGTAGCTTCATATTGACATCCCGCGGTCAAAGCTTTTCGCGAGGCGTTTCCCTGTTTGACCTGCCGACAGGTAAGGTCTGCTGTCTGACACCCCGAACCCACCCAGCAGATCGGATGGAAGGATGCGTGGCCGGTATTAGGCGGCTACGAGTTGTGTTTTAGGTGTTGCAATTACTTGCTTTCCCGTTTTTTTAAGAGGCCAACGAGAATCCTCTACCCGCTTCTTCGGTTCCAACAACCCCGTCGAAACCATTACGCCCCCATGCTTTTTTTAAGGGGCAGATGTATTATGACAGATTTTAGTACTTGATTCAAGAGGACTCGCGAAGCAGTGCTTTTCGAAAATCAGGATGAATTCGAGGGATAAAACACGGATTTTCGAAAATTGACAAATCGTTTCATATCTTCGCGGATTTTGCTATATAATAATATTCGTGTAATACAACAAAGGTGGGTGTATTGGGCATGGATACCAAGCGTATGGCTGAAGTCGGCGACCTCTCGCTCGAACAGAAGGCATCTTTGTGCTCCGGAATGGATTTCTGGAGGACCGAGCCGATCGATCCGTTGGATATTCCGAGCATCATGGTCTCCGACGGTCCGCACGGACTTCGGAAACAGGATTCGGATGAGGGAAGGAAGGGTTTGGGCACAAGCCGTCCCGCGACGTGCTTTCCTCCGGCGTGTACTTCAGCTTGTTCGTTTGACGTGAAATTGATTCGCCAGATCGGCGAAGCGATCGGCGACGAGGCCAGAGAACAGGATGTTGCCGTGGTCCTGGGGCCGGCGGTGAATATAAAGAGATCCCCTTTATGCGGGCGCAATTTTGAATATATTTCCGAGGATCCGCATTTGGCCGGCGAGATGGCGGCGGCCTTCATCAAGGGCGTTCAGAGTAAGGGCGTCGGAACCTCGATCAAGCATTTTGCCGCGAATAATCAAGAGACATCGCGTTTCATTTGTGACTCCATGGTCGATGAGCGCGCCCTTCGCGAGATCTATCTTGCCGGATTTGAGACGGCCGTTAAACAGGGCAAGCCCTGGACGCTGATGTGCTCGTATAATCCCGTAAACGGAGTTTATTCGTGTGAGAACAAACACATCATGGAAGACATACTTAGAAACGAGTGGGGTTTCAAGGGTGTCACCGTCACCGATTGGGGCGCAATGACGGATCGCGTCAAGGCGCTCATGGTCGGTCTGGATTGGGAAATGCCGGGTCCCGCACCCGAGAATGACCGAAGCATCGTTGAGGCGTGTCAGAACGGATCTCTTTCCGAAGAGAAACTCAACGGGTCGGTACAGCGCATGCTGACACTGATCGCCAACGCCAGGAAGCGTCCCCGGCCGCCCAAGAACCCCTATGAGGAGAACCGGAACCTTGCGCGTAGAGTTGCGTTGGAGTCCGCCGTGCTTTTGAAGAACGCCGGTCTTTTACCGATCAAAAAGAGCACGAGCATCGCCGTGATCGGCGCTTTTGCAAAGGAGACACGTTTCCAGGGAGGCGGGAGTTCGAGGATCAGGCCGACTTCGGTGAAGCATGCCTTTGAAGCTTTTGAAGAGTGCGGAGGTAATTTCGTATACGAAGACGGATACTGTTTTGAAGGGGATGGGACCGATCTTTTAAAGAAGTCGGCGGCGGTCCGTCTTGCGGAGAGAAAGGATGCGGTCGTAATTTTTGCCGGTCTGCCCGACGAATATGAATCAGAGGGATTTGATCGGATGCATATGAATCTGCCGGCCGGGCAGAACGCGCTGATCGAGGAGGTCGCGGCGGCCAATCCCAATGTTGTTGTCGTCCTCTACGCCGGCTCGCCGGTGACGATGCCTTGGATCAGTAAAGTGCGTGCCGTCCTGATGGCTTATTTGCCGGGACAGGAGGGAGCGGCGGCGATCCCGGCTTTGCTATACGGCGAGGCCGTACCTTCCGGGAAGTTAGCGGAGACTTTTCCGCTCACGGTCGAGGATACGCCTTGCCACTCCTATTTCGGGACCCGAAGATACGTTGAATACCGCGAGAGTATTTTCGTCGGATATCGTTACTATGACGCGTCCAGGACAAAGGTGTTGTTTCCTTTCGGGCACGGTTTGTCGTACAGCAAATTTGAGTACGGTAATTTGGTGATCGGCAGTCAGAAGGTGACCGATACGGACACTCTCAAGGTCTCGGTCGATATCACGAACGTCGGCGACTACGATGCCGCCGAAGTCGTTCAGCTCTACGTTTCAGCACCGAAGTCCAAGCTCTATAAGCCCGTGCGTGAGCTCAGGGCCTTCTCGAAGGTGATGATCCCGAAGGACAAGACGAAGACGGTCTCGTTTTCCCTGGACGGCCGCGATTTTTCTTTCTATAACGTCGATCTTCCCGGGTGGCAAATCGAAACCGGCATCTACGACATTCAGGTCGGGGCGTCGTCACAGGATATTCGCCTGACCGGAAAAGTCTCGGCATTGTCTGTCGGGAAGCGTGCTCCGGTCCCGGACTATACCGCCGTCGCTCCTTCCTATTACAGTGTGCCCGCTAACGGTATGCCGATCCCGCGTGTTCAATTCGAGAAAATTTACGGGCGACCGATCTCGACTCCCGAGAGTCCCCGAAAGGGGAAACATACCCTCAATTCTACCGTGTCGGAAATCTGCGATACCCGATTCGGCGCGGCGGTCGCGTGGTTTCTGCGCCGTTCCATCATGAAACAATACAAGACGGATCCCCGTGAGGATCAGATCCGTATGATGGAGGCGATGACCGACGATCTTCCTCTTCGCGGCATCGTCAGTCTCGGCAGTGGAGCCGTGACCCGGGCGTTTTTCGATGGGGCAATCACGGTCATGAACGGCCATCCGTTCAAAGGGATCAAGAAAATGATCATGGCAAAGAAAGAGTCAAAGAAGACCTGAGTGCCGCAATAGTTCGAATAATGAACGAAAAGATCTTGGAAAAACGCCGTCATCGACGGCGTTTTGCGTTCCGCAGAACAAAGTGTGTCTAATGATGTACAAAATATGAACGAAATGTAAATAAACAGTTGCCAAACTATAAACAGGGTGCTATAATGCACTTAAGAAACAAGGTAAGCCATCGGAATCGACCGGTGAAGTTTACCATCCGGGACCTTATACGTACCCCCGTACAATGCCCCGAGGAAAGTGAGGTAATGAGATGAAAACGAAACGAACCCTGCTTCTGGCCTTGATTTCCCTGGTTCTCGTCTCTCTTGTGCTTCCCGCGTGTCAGAAGAAGTATTCATCGGACGAAGAAGGACTTCTTCAGCTCCAATGCAACGCATCGGACATGGAAGCGATCATTGACGACGTCGGAATGACCGAAGAGACAGATCCGACGGAGACCGAACCCGAGGAGACGGATCCTACGGAGGCTCCGGAAGAAACTCAAACGACCGAGTCTAAGGTTGAAGAGACAAAGGCGACGGAGGCCGAGCCTACGGCGACCCCGAAGCCGACCGCAACCCCGAAGCCGACCGCAGACCCGTCCGGGCACGTTGCTCCGGCCGTCAATGCAGTCGCTCAGGCGGACGGAGTCCTGGTGACATGGAACAAGATTACAGCCGGGGACTTTGATGGTTATAAGGTCGTGTACTCCGCAACCAATCCCAATCCCAAATATCCCGACGACGGCTACTACACATTTATTACCAATTCAAATACGACCAGTTGTTTGGTGAAGAGCTCGAAAGTTGCCGCCGGAGATTATTACTTCAGCGTGACCGCACTCTATGACGGCCATAAAGTGAAGATCGCCGGAAATGCAGTGAAGGCGACGATGCCGGCATACATCGCACCGACACCGGACGCGACTCGCGTAGCTCCTACTGTATCCGTAAGTACCGGCGCAAACACTGTGACCGTATCTTGGGCGAAGATTAATAACAGTGATCTGGTTGGTTACAAGGTGGTCGCATCTGAATCTAACACTCGCCCGAAGTACAGCGCGGACGGATACTATGCCTGGATCACCAATCCGGATACCACGTCCTGCACGATCAATAACGGCGATTCTTATAATGGCGGAGACGTCGGGAACTTCAGCGGCGGAACGCAATATTACTTCAGCGTAACGGCTGTGTACGGAGAAGAATGGCAGAAGGTCGCAGGGAACGCTGTTCAAGCAACCATGCCCGGAGATCCTGCACCGTCCCCGACTCCGGTCCCCGTGGGAACGTATCCCTCATCGACGGTGTATACCCCGACCTCCGATGGCGTGAACATCAACATCAGTTGGGCCGCAACGACTGACGCGACGGGATTCGATTACTATAAAGTAGTGGTTTCCGAAACGAACACGAGCCCGGTGTACCCAGCCGACGGATATTGGGCGGTCATTGAGGATCCTGCTGCGACAGCTGCTTCCTTCAATTTAGCAGTAAAGGACGCTCAGGTCGGAGATAAACTCTACATAAGAATAACGACTGTTTATAACGGCGATTATTACGCCCACGGAAACGTAGTTGAATACGTGGTTCCGGCAGCACCCTAATTAACCATCCACGGATGGCCTTGTGACCGAAGATACCGCTCACGGAGAACGGCGTAAAATAAGTCACAAGCGTGCCCCCTCAATGAACGGACGTGCCCCACGCGTCCGTTCATTTTTATTGTTTTTCGAGGGCAGAGAAGGACAGTTTCAATTATTTGATTGTCAAAGCATTTGTGACAGATGCACAAAATCAGGCGATATTTTTGGCTGATTCGGACAATTTTTACCGTTGTAAACGGGCGTCCTTGTGGTATCTTATTCTATAGATATTCGAAAATGGGTGGATTTGTGCATTTCTTCGAGTTTCAGCCTGAATTCACTTCATTTTTAGATAATTTGATAAGGAGTATGCAAGATGAACATCACAGTAGCATTCATTATGTCGGTTTCCGTCGCGATTATTGCTTTTCTGGTTGCGTTGTATTTCTTCTTCTGGGTGAAGAAGCAGCCATCGTCCAATCCGGAAATCGCCAGAGTCGGCGGATTCATCAAGAAAGGAGCAAATACTTTTCTTAAGAAGGAGTATATGCTCCTGGCCATTTTCGCCGGAGTCGCGGCGATTCTGATTCTCTTGTTCCTTCCGCATCCGATTTGGTCGGAGGAAACGGCAACCTGGTCCTGGAAGAGCAATCTGATCATGATGCTCTCCTATCTTTTCGGTACGGTTCTTTCCGCTCTTGCGGGTAAGGTCGGTATCGCGGTTGCGACCATTGCGAACATGAAGGCCGCCGAAGCGGCGACCAAGGGCATTCGCCCCTCGTTCCTCGCGGGTTTCCGCGGCGGTGCGGTCATGGGTATGGCCGTTGTCGGAACCAGCCTCTTGGGTGTTTCCATCGTTTACATGGTTTCCGGTGACGCCAGTGCGGTTCTCGGATTCTCATTCGGTGCTTCGAGCCTGGCTCTCTTTGCCAAGGCGGGCGGCGGCATCTTCACGAAGACGGCGGACGTCAGCGCGGACCTCGTCGGCAAGGTCGAGCTCGGTATTCCCGAGGATGACCCCCGTAATCCCGCGGTCATCGCGGATAACGTCGGCGATAACGTCGGAGACGTTGCGGGCATGGGCGCGGATCTATTCGATTCTCATGTCGCTTCCATCAGTGCGGCTTTGGTCATGGCGTATGCCTTGGATAAGGCCGACGAGAGATTTGCCGTCATGGTCTTTGTCTATGCGGCGATCGGTCTTTTCTGCTCCGCGGTCGGTGTTCTTTTGGCCCGCATGGGAAAGAAGGGCGGACCGACTCAGGCGCTCAACTTAAGCACGTACATTACGACGGCTTTGTTCGCCGGCTCGACGGCTTTATGTTCTCTCCTGTTCTTTAACACGGAAACGGGTTGGAGGATCTGGGGCGCGATGATGATCGGACTCTTTGTCGGTACCGTTATCGGCATCGTCAGCGATTACTTCACTAACGACAACAAGCCTCCGGTCCGTTATGTTGCGGATGCCTCCAAGACCGGTCCGGCATTTACTATCCTTTCCGGAACGTCTTACGGCTTCCTGAGCGTTTTCCCTCCGATGATCGGGATCGCGGTTTCGGCATTGGCAGCCTATAAGATCTGCTTCCCGATCACCTCCGAGCCGGTTTCGGGTATGTTCGGTATCGCGATGGCGGCAGTCGGTATGCTCTCCATCGTCGGAATGATCATCTCCAATGACGCATACGGCCCGATCGTCGACAACGCGCGCGGATTGGTCGAGATGGGCGGCCTCGGAAAAGAAGCCCTCGACATCACCGACTCGCTCGACAGCGCGGGTAATACGGTCAAGGCGGTCACCAAAGGCTTTGCCATCGGTGCGGCCGGTCTGACCATTATCGCCCTCTTAGGTGCGTTCATGTCCGAGGTGAATGACGCGGCTCAAATCGCGATCGACGCCGGAATACAGGGTATCGAGAAAATTACGGGCTTTGACATCTTGAATCCCGTTGTGTTCTTCGGCCTCTTGGTCGGAGCGGCACTGCCTGCGGTCTTCTCCGCGATGTTGATGCTCGGCGTGGACCGTAACGCACAGAGAATGGTCGCCGAGATCCACAGACAATTCAACACCATTGTCGGTTTGAAGGAAGGCAAGAAGGGCGTTGTGCCCGAGTATGAGAAGTGCATTGATATTGCTACCATCGGCGCTTTGAAGGAATTGATCCCCGCCGGCTTAGTCGCGATTCTTTCCACTTTATTGGTCGGATTTGTCGGCGGCGTTCAGGCGGTCGGCGGTTTCCTTGCCGGAAACATCGTCAGTGGCTTGTTGCTCGCCTTGTTCATGTCCAATGCAGGCGGACTTTGGGACAATGCCAAGAAGTACATCGAGTCGGGTCATAACGGCGGCAAGGGCTCGGATGCCCATAAGGCGGCCGTCGTAGGAGACACCGTCGGCGATCCCTATAAGGATACCGCGGGTCCTTCGATCAACACGCAGGTGACGGTCGTTTCGCTCGTCGCTTCCATGATGGCGACCCTGTTCCTGACGTACAGCATTTTCTAAGTTCCGACTCCGGTTCAACAACAACAGCGGGGCGCTTTTCACAAGGCGCCCCGCTTTTTTTCGCACGTGATTTTCGAAAAGGAGGCGCATTCGGCGCAGTTGGAAGAGAACTGAAATCGGATTGACACAAAGAGGGAAAGAAGCGGTGTTAAAATGTCCTTAGTTTTAATGGACGCTTATGTCACGGAGGCCCCGATGAAGCGGATCAACTGCTCGGATCAATTTACTCCTTACTCCTTTCCGGATGAAATGTACGCACAAAGAAGACAACCCGAGTTTGGGGTCGCCTCTTCGCCTTGGCGTTTTGATGTCACCGAATGGCTCTTTTTTCACGCGGATAACCGAGATCGTGTCCCGGTAGGATTTGCAGATAGAGAGACGAAAGAGCGCGATTTCATAACCATGCGCATTCCGGCGGTTTGGCAACAGGCCGGATTCGGCGAGCCGACATGCCTCCAATATGATTCGGAGACGGCGGAACAGCAGAGTAAAAACGGCTTTTTCAAAAGGAAGATTGCGGCGATATCGTCGGATTACAAAGACGACGACATTGGTATATACCGGGCCCGGATCGATATGCCCGCCCATTACATGGATCGGTCGGTTTATCTGGTGCTCGGCGGAGTGTGCGGTCGTTTTGAGGTCTATCTGAACGGGACACGGATCGCAGCTTCCGATCCGGTTTATACGCCGTTGAAGTTTCCTCTGACCGGCAGTCTCAAAGAAGGGCAGAATATCCTGACCCTCATGGTCTATCGCTTTGAATCCGTTACCGCAGGTCTCGGGAGTTTCGGAGACGGAACGTTCGGATTCAGCGGGATCTTTCGAACGGCTTCGATCGTCGCGGACTCGCTGATCGAGGTCCGGTCGGTCTTTGTCCGAACCGAATGGACCGGATCGGAGCAAGGCGCGGAGCTCGGAGCGAGCGCCTATCTGGACGTATCGGTGCACCTTTTCAATCACACGGATATTCCGGTGCCGGTCAAGGTCGAATATAAGTTGATCGCGGTTTTTGACGAGTATGATATTTACAATCTGCCCGAGGTCCGCCTCCGCACTCAAAATTCCGGTGAGGCGACGGTCGAGTCCCTCAAGAGCGTTTCCATCGACAACCGGCTCTTGGCCCGCGGAGTTTTTCCATGGTCGCACGCGACGCCGAACCTCTATGATCTGATCATTCTCCTGAAGGACGCCTCAGGTCGGATCATTGTCACGCAAAAACGCAGGATCGGTTTCAGGACGGTACGGGAAGCGGATCGAAAGGTAATCGTCAACGACTACCCCGTTCCTTTGAAGGCGACACGGTATTTCTCCTTTGACCCGCAGGACGGGCTGTCGGTTACGCCCGAGCGTATGCTTCAGGATGTCATCCTGATGAAGCAAGCTCATTTGAACACGGTCCTGATGCCGCATTTTCCGGCCGACCCGCAGTTATTTGACTTGTGTGACCGCTATGGACTGTATGTGATCTGTCCGCTCGACAAGAAGGACCCGTCCGCTTCCTTGGAAAGCTTCCGCACGCACCCCTGTGTGATCGCATGGTCTTTGAAATTGGATTCGCGGGAGGAGTCGATGCTCGATGATCTGCGTCGATTACTCGAAAATGATTCCGCTACCCCATTGTTTTACTGGCTCTTTCGAGATACGGGGACCGTGTCGGATTTTGATCCGTTTCATCCCGATACCGGATCGCTTTTCGGGGAATGGCAGGATATCTGTGTGGATCGCAGGTTCGCGCCGGATTCGATCGCGAAAATCGACTCGGATTTGCTCCCGGAAGCGCCGGAACTCAAGTACCTGCATCAAGCGGATCTGTGTAAAGGCTATCGGGGTGCCGAGGTTGCGATCGCTCAGGGCATCGTCGATGCTTTTCGCGAAAAGCATCCGGAGTACGACGAGGTGCGGCGGCGTTGTCAGACCATCGACTTTCTGGTTTCGGCGGAAGACCCTTCGCGCCCCGTTATCCTGAATACGGATCTCCATGGCGCGACGGGAGAGCTCGAACTGGAGTGGATCCTTCTTCTCGGCGGCCGTTCTGTTCGGTCTGGAAGAGGGAACCTGCGTTCACTGCCTCCGGGCGGAGAGATCGAACTCTCGTTGGGATTTCATCCGGAAGACCCGGAGGATGGCGCGGAAGGTGAGTCGGATCACCCGCGTCTTATGGACGGGCTTCCGTCGGACTTGCTTCTCAATATTCGCGTCTTCCGGGTCGATCCCGTTCTGTGGTCCCCCATCGGATATGAAGCGGCATCCTGCCAGACCATGATCGGTAAAGTGAGCCAAAGCACGGAAACGCCTCCATCAGAATCACCTTCCGCAGAAATGATGACTGCGGATGCGTCCGAAGGCAAATCTTCAGGAGCGGAAGCAATCGGGGAGAAGCCGACCGAGACCCTTGCGTGCGGGGCGGAAGCGATCGGGGAGAAGCCGACCGAGACCCTTGAGTGCGATACGGATCAAGAACTCGATTCGTCTTCGGCGCCTGGGGCGGTTTCTGTCAAGGAAGAGGCTGAAGAGCTTCTTATAACATATGGCGGGGCTCAGGCGACGATGTCGAAGGAACACGGCGGTATCACGCTACTTGTAGTCGACGGATGTCCGATCCTTAAAGGGTGCTTGGAGCCTTATATTTACCGGGCGTCGACCAATTCGGAGCGTTTCTATGTGCCGGTCAAGGTGCGCCCGCGTTTTTTTTCGCGAAGAAGAACATGGCGCGCGATTCAGAGCAAAATCCGGTTGAAAAAACTGGAGCGTCGGACGGATGGCGGGAAGTTGATCGTGTGCGCCTACTATCAATGTCCCGCTTTCAAGGGTCCGATCACTCTGGAGCACTGCTTTAGTCCCGATGGGAGACTTACGGTGAGCCTTTCTTTTCTGTCGCGGATCAAGCCACCCCGGTTCGGCTTGCATCTCGGCGTACCGCCCGAAGCGGATCATTTCCGCTGGTACGGTTTCGGGCCGGGCGGGCTTTTCGAGGAGGAGAGCTGGTCTCCGTATTTAGGGGTCTATGAGGCACACAGTGCCGATCTGTTCCATCATTACGCGAGACCGTCGGAGAACGGATCTCATCCGGGCACTCGTGTACTGGAGATCGTTGCCTCTGAAGTGTCGCGTATGAGGATCGTTCGTTCGGACGAGCCGCTTTTCGCGTTCACGGCGACGCCTTATATGCCGGAGCACATTGATGACTGCCGGCATGACGAATTGCTTCCGGATCCCGAAGGGGCGGAACTTTTCCTGGATTATGAATACAATGACGCGAAGGGTCTTCGTTCGGAGATCAATTCTCCGTCGGGTCTTCGTCGGTATCAGGGGACGTTTGTTTTCGAGACAACGGGGAGCGGGAAAGCAGGAACTTGAGTTCTCGCACCTCCGCTTCTTCCAAATAACGCCATGAGCCGAGCGACAAATCGCCGAGTCGAATATTCATGATACGGGTTCGGCAAAGGCGGTTGACCCTGTACCCGTGATACTCGCACATACGGCGGATCTGCCGGTTGAGACCCTGTGTCAGGATGATCGTAAAGGATCTGTCGCCGGTTTGATGAACGGTACACGGAAGGGTCACCGTATCGAGGATCGGAACACCGGCGGCCATCGACTCCAAAAATCCCCCGCGGATCGGATGATCCACAAAAACTTCATACTCCTTCTCGTGAAAACCGTCGGTCCGCGTGATCCGATTCGCGGTCTCTCCGTCATTGGTGAGGATCAGAAGACCGGTGGACAGCTTATCGAGTCTTCCGACAGGAAACACCCTTCGGTCGAAGCCCAGATAATCGATCACATTGTCCGGGTCGTCCGTGGCCGCGGTGCAGGTGATCCCGCGAGGCTTGTTGAGTGCGATGTAAACATGCTCGGGATCGACATTGATTCTTTGACCCCGAACGCAGACTTCTTGACCTGACAACACCCGCTCTCCCGTAACGGCAACTCTTCCGTCGACCGTGACCTCGCCCGACGCGATGAGCTCGTCCGCTTTCCTTCTGGAGCAGATCCCGGCAGACGCCAGATATCGATTGATTCGGATCCCCAATGGGTCGATGGTGTGTTCACTCATGGATCATCGCCTTATGCATTAATACCACATGGTTCCCTGGACACGTGTCAACGTGAAGGTGAATGTCGTGCCTTCGCCATAGATGCTGGCGACCGAGATCGTCTCTCCCATGTAGGTCAAGAGCTCCCTGGCGATCGAAAGGCCGAGGCCGGTGCCCTTCTTGCCGCGTGCGCGATCCGCCTTATAGAAACGGTCGAAAATATGGTCGATATCGTATTCATGTATGCCCTGACCGGTGTCAATGACGGAAACCAATACCTTATTGGACTCCTCATTGTACTCGGCGGCGATGGTGATCGAACCGCCCGAAGCGGTATATTTCTTGGCATTATCCATCAGGATGACCAGGATTTGCTCGACACGGTCGGGATTGCCCATGACCGTCGGCAGCGGTCCGGTCTTATATTCAACACGAAAAGCCAGATTGGCATCACTCATGACTGGTTTAAATTTAGTCTCGATCTCGGAAAGAAGAGAGTTGAGATCAAACGGAAAGGTCTTAAAGGCAAGTGTTCTGGCCTGAAGTCTCGAAAGCTCGAGCATGTCGTCGATCAGGCGTGACAGACGCATCGTCTCATGGAGAATGATGCCGTAATACCGTTTCCGATCGGTCTCGTTCTTGACCATGCCGTCGGCAAGAGGCTCGACCAGACCGCGAAGAGCGGTGAGCGGCGTCCGAAGTTCATGGGACACGTTGGCGACATAATCACGGCGCGTTTGCTCCAAACGCTCCGATTCGGTGATATCGCGAAAAAAGCCGGTCGCGCCCGCAATACGCCGATCATTGTCGAAGGTCGGGACGATCGTGGAGAGATAAGCGTTGTCCTTGTCTTCGATGGTGCGCTCTACGGTGATGCCTTCGGCGATACACTTCGTAAAATCATCCCACACTTCTTCAAACGGAATGATCTGTAAACGCTCCGTAAACAGATTTCTCGCACTGGCATTTTCGAAAAGCGTCGCGATCGCCGAGTTCGAATAAACGGGTCGCAGTTCGGTATCCACCGAAACGATGCCCTCCGAAATCACATCAAAAATTTCCTTGAGGCGGTTCCGCTCCATCGTCAGATCCGTGATCGATCGGGAGAGCCTTTCCGCCAAATCATTGAAGGATTGCGCCAACTCGCCGACTTCACCGCGAACACTGGAATCCGCGCGAACGGAGAAGTCTCCCTGACCCATCGCGCGGGCGACTTCATTGACCTTGCGGAGCGGACGGACCAGACGCATGATCCCGAAATAGACCGGCATCAGCATTCCGAGAGAAACGACAAACGTTGACAGGATCAGGATCTCCAAAAAATCCAGGAGCATGCCGGCGGAGTCTCGCGTCGGAGTTCCGACGATCACATATCCCCCGAGTTGACCGTCGACAATGATCGGTGCCTGAGCGATGATGATCTGGTCAAATATACCGCGATGGGGAATAACAACGAAGAAGCGTGTTTCCGAACGGTTTGTCAACAACTGACTCGTCGAGTAGTTTTTCAGGGGAACCAAAATATCGGTGTCTTCTGCGCCGAGTTCCAAGGTTTGCTGGAGCAAATAACCCTCACGATCATAAACCAGGATATATGAGCCCATCAGTCGATCGTCCTCGAAGAGTTCCTTCGAATAACCGGAGCCTCCGCCCATTTCTTCCGGATGCCTTGAAAAATAGGCGGACAGAATATCCGCCCGGTCCTTGGAGTCATTGATCGCCATGTTCTTGACCGAATTGATCGACGCAATGAAAAACAGGACAGCAGAAAGGGCCCCGGCAATGACGAGTGAAAGTAAGACCATGAAAAGGATCCGTCGAAGAAAGACACTTCGAAACATTACGAGGCGACCTCGAATTTATAGCCCACTCCGTATACGGTGACCAGGGACCAAGGGGCTCCCTCATAGGCGACCTTCTGGCGGATGCGCTTGATATGTGTGTCTACGGTTCTCGTATCTCCGAAATAGTCGTAGCCCCATACCAGGGAAAGGATCTGTTCCCGGTCCATGACCTGACCGGCGTGGGCGGCCAGAAGATGAAGGATCTCGACTTCCTTCGGAGTGCAGGGAACCAGTTCCCCCTTGACTTTGACCTGGTAGTTGTCGATATTGATTTCCAGACCCTCGAAACGAAGGACAGGAACATTCTCCTGTGGTTCGTTGATCCGTCGGAGTACGGCCTTGATTCGGGCCAGGACCTCGCGGGGAGAGAAGGGTTTAACGATATAATCGTCGGCGCCGAGTTCAAGTCCGAGAACGCGGTCGATCTCCTCGCCCTTTGCGGTGAGGATGATGATCGGTGTGGAAAGAGTCTTGCGAATCTCGCGGCAAACCTCGATGCCGGGCTTTTCGGGCATCATTAAGTCCAGAATGATCAAATCCGGCTTGTCCGAGGCGACATGTGTCAGTGCTTCCTTGCCGTCGAAGGCACTCGAGTATGAGAAATGCTCATTCTCCAGATACAGTCCCAATGACTCATGAACGACCGGGTCGTCGTCGCAAATTAAGATATGCGGATTGGTTGACATGGCACAGCACCTCTGTTTGAACTCCATAAAACTTCACAATCCATTATATACGATTACATGCAAAAAATCATACCCGTCGAAAAAAAGGTGAAGATAAGAGTAACCCTTCTGGGCAAAGAGGGTTTTTGCGGCAAATGAGATAAAAAAAGTATTAGCAAAGTCTTCGGCAGTTTTGGTATTATGCCATAATCTCGGATGTCTATTGTTTCTTTTCCGGGAGCAAGAGATAATGACATCGAAGAACGAGTAAAGGAGAACGCCCATTGAACACTGTCCGAAAACCAGTCGGTGACGTGATACGCGCGACGCTTAATGCGGGGAGAAGGATATTTTCGACCGATCACAGACTGGCTGCCATTCTGGCAGGCGAAGGTGTTTTGTTTACGTTGATCATTACCCTTTGCAATAACAATAATAATCTGTTCGCATCCCGTCTCGGCGCGACATCCTATGAGTTGGGACTCATTTCGTCACTGCCCCCGATCGTCGGAATGATTTGCCTGATTCCCTTCGCGATCATTACCGACCGGATGAAGAATAAACGGAGTATGGTTATCGCCGCCGCTTTGCTCCTCGGAACATTATATTTTCTGGTCGGACTCTCGCCCCTCGTTCCGAGAAATCCGGTTGCGGCACTCATTATTCTCCTGATCATGATCAATTTTCCGATGTCCCTTTATAATTCGTCCTGGCAATCCTTTTTTTCGGATGTGGCCTTGCCTGTGGATCGCAATCAGATCTACGCCCACCGAACCAAAATGAATACCGCAGTCGGTATATTTTTCCCGCTGATCATCGGATTGATTCTCACCGCCGCAACCGGTGCGCAGAAGATCCTCGTTCATCAGATCTACTATTTTCTCGCTCTGCCCCTGGCGATCGGTCAGGTTTTTTTGCTGCACAAAATTTCCTTTGAACCCCGTCCCAAGTTGGGTCGGCTTCGTTTCTCGGAGCTCGGCCAGACGGCTCTTTCGACATTTCGTTCCAAAGCTTTTCTTGGGTTTTTGGGGGTCGCGTTACTTGTCTATATCGGATGGCAGATGGACTGGTCGATATATTTTTTGGCTCAGTTTCGATATCTGGCGTTGAACGAAGCTCAATTAAGCCTGGTCGCGGTCCTTTCCGCTCTGACGCAATTTCTGATGCTCGGTGTATGGACACGAGTATCGTCTACCCGGGGAGTTCGTTTTGTATTCGTCATCGGTGCCGGTGGATTCGCGTTCTGCTCTCTGACGATTCTTCTGGCGATGATGATGCCTCTTTCGATCGGAGTCTGGTTCTACTATATCTTTCATTGCATCGGCGCGTCGGCATACAGCGCGTTTCAGTTATCCCTTCTGCTTTGTCTCCTGGAGGTTATTCCAAACGTCAATAAGACACTTTCCATCGCGATCTACAGCTCGATCATATTGATCTCAAACACGGTCATGCCCTTCGCCGGCGTTCATATATACAATCTGCTCGGTGAAAACAAACAGGCGATGATGATCACGATCGGCATTGTTGTCGCGATTCGAATCATAGCGACGATCGCGGCTCTGATACGCTATTTCGCATACAAGAAAACGGATGATTTATTGCTCGAAAAGTAAATATTAAGAGATATTTTTGAAATTCCGTGAATTAATTGCATTTCTGTTGTAAAATACTTGTGCGAAAAACGTTTTGTTTTGAAGTTAGCGAGGAGACAATTATGAAGAGATTAATTAAACGAGGAACGATACTGTTGATTGCTTTGACTCTGTCCGCGGTGATGATGACATCGTCATGCGGACTTCTCGGGCAGCGAACGGACGACAGCAAGGCGGTTAAAGCCGCAGTATCTGATTTTCTTGATTCGATATCGGATGGCTCGTACGCAAAGGATGACTACAAGTCCTCTTTTTCCAAGGACAAGTCGTTCGCTAAGCTGAAGTTCGAAGAGGAAGACGCAGAGGCTCTGATGGAGCTCGCTTTGAAGAAGGTGTCCTATAAGATCACGGATGCCGAAGGAGACGAAAAGTCCGAAGAGGGGACCTGCAAGGTCACGCTGACCGCTATCGACCTCGAAAAGATTCTCGATGATCTTGAAGAGGGCTACGATTACGATGCTCTCGAGGAAGCCGTCAAAGCCAAGAAAGCACCGACAGATGACCACAAGATCGTTTTCGAACTGGAATATGACGGAGACGACTGGCTGATTTCGGATCTTTCGGAATTGGCGGATATCCTCGGTAAGCCTTTCACGAAAATCACCTTTGAAGAGCCGGAACCGGATCCGGATGATGTCGAGGACATGGCAAAGGAGACGGCCGAACAACTGATGGTTGCGCTGAAGGACGGTGATTTTTCAACGATCGAACAAATGACCGATGGTTATTACACCGATTTGGACTTTATTCAGGAGGACTGGGTGAAGGCCGGAGATGTATATGACTCCCTTTTCGGAGACATGAACTGGGAAATCGCCGATGTAACTGCTTATTCCGATACCGAGTACTACGTGGATGTTGATCTGACATACAAACTCCATACGGAAGCGGTTGAGGCTTTCTACAGTGATACGAACAAAATGGTCGATATCGTAAAGCCTGTTATTCTCGGAATGATCATCAATCCCGATGATCTCGCGCCGTACGGAAATTACATGGACAGTATCGCAACCGAAGTGATTTCCGCTAACGCCGCCGCGCAATCGACAAGCGAAACAGTCAGTGTTGATCTGTTATATGACGAGACGACCAAGGAATGGACCGTGACATATATCCCATACGTTTTTATGCCTTGCGCGGATTTCGGCTATAATTTTGATCCGCTATATAATTACACCTACAACGACGATGATGTGATTTCGGATCAGATCCTGAATTCTGCCGCAGATGCCCTGTTGGCGGAAGGATCAATCACTCAGGAGGAATATAACAGCCTTGTCGGGGACGGTACCGTCGGAGTGTACACGAAGGAGTCCGTCGAGGCGGTCATTGATCAGCAGGGGTGGTTTGACTACGAAACCGGTACTTTTGTAACTTCCTACGGACCGAATACGGCGGAAATCGGATATCTGATCTTCTTTACACAAGCCATGCCGGACCTGACAATAACATGTGAGTTTTTTATGGGCGACGATACGGTAAGTGTTTATACCGAACAGTATACGATGGAAGACGACTTTGATTATTATGACACCGGGATCACTGCGGATACGGTTTTCCCCGCGGACACCTATCGGGTCGTGCTCACATTGGCGGATGGGACCGTACTGGTCGATCAGAGCGTGCAAGTTACGGAATAAGCAGACTCGTTCCGAAGGTATTTTCGAGCACTCAAATACGTCGAAGGCCGCTGAGTTTGAAAAAACTCAGCGTTTGCCTGTCGATCAAAACGCGTCGTGAAGGGGGAGTCGTCCGCCTGTCGGCAAGGGATCGGGATTGTATTGACGGGCAGTGATTTTTTTCTGCCGATGGTATAAAATCAAAGATGGAAAGAGCCGTTTCACTTGAAGAGAAATGAGGGGTGAATATGAAGAAATTTCATAAGATATTTGTAGCTTTCGCGCTCATTGCCGTATTACTGGTCACATCCTGCGGCTTATTGGATACCGGCGGGGACAAGGATGCAAGCGAGGAGATCGAGTCGGTCGTTTCGGACTTTTTGGATTCCGTCGCGAAAGGAGATTTCGCGGACGACGATTACAAGTCTTCTCTGATCAGCGACAAGAGTTTCGCGAAGTTAAAGTTTGCGGATGATGATGCCGAGGATCTGATGGCTCTCGCTTTTGAAAAGATCGAGTACGAGATCGGCAAGATCAAGGGAGACGAGGACGATGAAGAGGGAACCTGCAAAGTTGCTCTGACAGCCGTCGACCTGGAATCGATTTTGGATGATCTGGACGAAGGGTATGAGCCGGAGGATCTGGAGGATGAGATATCAGCCAAGAAGGCTCCTACCGAGGAGCACGACATTACTTTTGAACTCGAGTTTGACGGAGACGAATGGATCATTTCGGATTTATCGGATCTTGTCGACGCGATCGGCAAACCTTATACCGAGTTGAAATTTGACGTGCCCGAGCCGACGGAAACGGAGCCGACGGAGACGATTCCGGAGGTCACTACCGTTCAGACCAGCGAAACGCACGATTATACGGCAGATGAGGTTTATGCGAATATATCAGCCTATGGCTGGGTCGATCCGGATGTTACGACATACGTAAGCGGATATACGACTGCGGATACTCAGATCACCTTTTATTTCGAATTTATCGCACCGATGCCCGGACTGACATTATATTATGAGTACTTTAACGAGAACGGTACGGTATCCATGTTTACGGACTTCTATGAGTTTGCTGCGGAGGACGGTTCCTATTACGAGTACTATATCTTTGATGCACCGATACCTGCGGATACCTACCGTTTTGTCGTTTATACGGCCGACGGAACGATCATTATCGATCAGTATACGACCGTCAGTTGAAATGTTTCCGCAGATAAAACCAATACACCGCCCCCGCATATGGGGGCGGTTATTTGTTATAATGAATCTCAAAGATAAGAAGGAGAGACTATGTTTTTATCGGACCGATTCGTTGACTATGAATTGATGTACGCGGGCGGCGGAGAAAAATGCGAACGCTGGGGCGAGGTCTTCCTTCAGCGACCGGATCCCCAGGCGGTCTGGCCAAAGACGTTCGAAGGATCGTCCCCCGCCTGGCCAAAGCCGAATGCCATATATCACCGTTCCGAGACCGGCGGAGGTTACTGGTCGACATTGAGTGCTTTCCCGCACAAATGGAAGATCACCTATCCCGCGATCGGCGGACAACTTACGTTTATCATTGAGCCGACCGGATTCAAACACACAGGGCTTTTCCCGGAGCAGGGCGCAAACTGGGACTTTTTCGGCGAAATCATACGGAAGGCGGCAGAGGAAGGGCGTGAACCCCGGATCCTGAATCTGTTCGCGTATACGGGAGGCGCGACTCTTGCCGCGGCAGTCGCCGGAGCCAAGGAGATCGTCCATGTTGACGCTTCCAAGGGGATGATCGCCCGAGCGAAGGAGAATATGACCGCTTCCGGTTTGGAGGGCTCGTTTATCCGCTACATCTCGGAAGACTGCAATCGATTTGTCGAGCGCGAGATCCGTCGCAATCGTAAATACGACGGGATCATCATGGATCCGCCGGCCTATGGTCGCGGTCCATCGGGGGAACTTTGGAAACTCGAGGATGCTCTGTTTCCGCTCGTCGAAAAGTGCTGTGATCTGCTCTCGGAAACTCCGTTGTTTTTTGTTTTGAATTCGTACGCTTCGTCATTAACATCACTGGTCATGGAAAATATTATGAAACTGACGATCCAACGACGTTTCGGCGGCGCGGTGACTTCCGGAGAGCTCGGCCTTCCGGTTTCCCGTATGAGTATTACCCTTCCGTGCGGTTCGACAGCCCGATGGGTACCGTGATCCGAGCGGTCGCCCCGAATCGTTCCGATACGATCTCAAGACGAAAAGCATACAGAGGTGCAATACATTGAAGGAAGAGGCAACCGTTCCGGACATCCTTTTCGAGGATAACCATTTGCTTGTCGCCGTGAAACCGGCGGGGATCCTGTCTCAGGCAGACGCGACCGGAGATGCGGATATGCTTACGATCCTTAAGGCGGATCTGAAACGCCGATATAACAAGCCCGGAGAAGTTTATCTCGGGCTCCTGCACCGATTGGACCGACCGGTACGGGGCGTGATGGTTTTTGCCAAGACAAGTAAGTGCGCGTCGAGGATCAGCTCGCAGATTCGAGAGAGGTCTGTCGAAAAAAAATACCGCGCAATTGTCTGGGGCGCGGTCACCCCTCCTGCCGGTACGCTCCGCGGCGCGATCCTCAAGGACTCGAAGAACAACCGCTCGACGGTTTTCGAGTCGGATAGCGCGCCGGAAGACGCGAAGGAGTCCGTACTCCTTTATGAATCGACATCTCATGCCCGATACCCCACGGGCGGCAGCCCGATCCCGTTGACGCTTCTGGATATCACCCTCGTTACGGGTCGGTCACATCAGATTCGGGCTCAACTGTCCGATGCCGGATATCCGATCCTCGGCGACAGGAAATACGGCGACGAGAGCGACTATCGAGGAGATATTTGTCTCGAATCCTACTCATTGACGTTGCGACATCCGATAAGAAATGAGAAAATGAACTTTACTATTCCGCTGCCCGGGCGCGAGCCGTGGCTTCTTTTCGAGAAAGGCTTAAAAAATGGACGAGAACCAAACGATTTCCGCTAATGAGATTCGGGAGAACAAAGAAAAAATCAAGAAGCTTCTTCTATCGGCAGGCCGGCCCGGCATGGAACGTCTGTTGGATTGGATCGAGAACAAGACGGATTTCTACACCGCTCCCGCATCCACCAAATATCACCTCGCGTGCGAGGGAGGACTTGCCCAACACAGTCTCAATGTTTACGAGCTTCTTCGCGGGAAGGTCGAATCCGGACTTGTAACGCTGAAAGAGGACACCATTATTATCACGGCCCTTCTTCATGACTTGTGCAAGGTCAATTTCTATGTCCGGGAGACGAAGAATATCAAGGACGGAACCAAGATCAACGCCTACGGCAAAGAGGTGGCCAATTGGATCGAGAAGGAAGTCTGGTCGGTTCGGGATGCTTTTCCGGTCGGACACGGGGAGAAGTCCTGTTATTACATCCAGAGTCACATTCGCCTCACGGATGAGGAATACGCGATGATCCGACTGCATATGGGATCGGACAGGAACGGATACCCCGATCCTTTTTCGGAATCCGCCGCGATCTACCCCGGGGTCGTTGCGATACATACTTCAGATCTGGAATCCGCTTATATTGTCGAGATTAGGGGGTAGACAGCACTCCTTCCGAATCTTTATAATAAATAGCCGGATTATCGGTTTTCCCGATCCGGATGCCCACTATAACCGGCTGTTGCCATCTCAAGGAGCGACTATGTACAAAAAAGTATCCACCGACATGAATTTCGTAGAACGCGAGAAAGAGATCCTCGAGTTCTGGAAGAATAACGACATCCGTAACCGGTCTATCCGCGGGGAGGAGGACGCGACCCGTACGTTCACACTGTACGACGGTCCGCCGACCGCCAACGGAAAGCCGCATTTCGGTCATATCAAGACGCGCGTCATTAAGGATGTTATCCCGCGTTTTCACGGGATGAAGGGCGCACGCGTCGAATTCAAGGCCGGTTGGGATACGCATGGATTGCCGGTCGAGCTTGAGGTCGAAAAGATGCTCGGCATTAACGGCAAGCCTGAAATCGAGAAATACGGAGTCGAGCCTTTCATTAAGAAATGCAAGGAATCAGTTTGGAAATATCTGGATGAGTGGGAGCAGATGTCGGACCGTGTCGGCTTTTGGGCGGACATGGAGCATCCGTATGTCACCTATGAGAACAACTACATCGAGTCCGAGTGGTGGGCGTTAAAGACGATGTGGAACAAGGATATGCTTTACAAGGGGCATAAGATCGTGCCCTATTGCCCCCGGTGCGGAACATCTCTATCGAGCCACGAAGTCGCGCAGGGGTATCGTCTGGTCAAAGAAACCTCGGTCTTCGTTCGCTTCGCGGTCGAAAATGAACCGGACACGTATTTAGCCTCTTGGACGACGACACCTTGGACGCTTCCTTCGAATGTCGGTCTGTGCGTGAACCCTGAAGAAGAATATGTCTTGATTTCGGTTCCCACGGATACGGATGGCACGGAAAAGACAGTGCGCTACTATATGGCCGGCGTGCTCGTCCCGGTGCTTTTCGAGGACTATACCGTCGAGAAGAAAATGATCGGCAAGGATCTTGTCGGAATGCGCTACGAACCGCTTCTGCCGTACGCGAACAAGACCGTCGCCGCATCCGGGAAGAATGCTTTTCGAGTTACGGCTGACGATTATGTCACGATGAACGACGGTACCGGTATCGTCCATATCGCGCCGGCATTCGGTGAGGATGACGCTCGGGTCGGGTTGGCTTATGATCTGCCGTTTGTTCAGCTCGTTCTGGAGGACGGGACCCTGCCCGAGGATGCCGGGGAATTTGCCGGAATGTTTGTCAAGGACGCGGACCCGCTTCTGATCAAGAAGCTGAACGCGGAGGGAAAGATGCTCAGAAAGATGCCCTACGAGCATGACTACCCGTTCTGCTGGCGCTGTGACACCCCCCTGATCTATTACGCGCGGACCTCCTGGTTTATCGCGATGACAAAGGTGAAGGACGCCTTGATCGCCTCGAATCGATCGGTCTCCTGGTATCCCGAGAGCATTCGTGACGGAAGGATGGGTAATTTTCTGGAGAACGTCGTCGATTGGGGAATTTCCCGAGAACGTTACTGGGGCACTCCGTTGCCGGTCTGGGAATGCGAATGCGGCCATCGCCATTGCGTCGGCTCCATTGAAGAGCTCAAGTCCATGTCTCCGGATTGCCCGGACGACATTGAACTGCATAAGCCTTATGTCGACCGCGTCCACATCCGATGCGAGAAATGCGGCGCGATGATGACGCGTGTCTCCGAGGTCATCGACTGTTGGTTCGACTCCGGAGCGATGCCGTTCGCTCAGTACCACTTTCCTTTTGAGAACAAGGAATTTTTCGAAAAGCATTTCCCGTCCGAATTCATTTCGGAGGCGCTCGACCAAACGCGCGGGTGGTTCTACTCGCTTTTGGCGATCAGTACGCAGTTGTTCGGACGCTCGCCGTTTGAGAACTGCATCGTCATGGGTCTTGTCCAGGACAAGGACGGCATCAAGATGAGCAAGCACAAGGGCAACGTCGTCGACCCTTGGGATATTTTGAACAAGCAAGGCGCGGACGCGGCGCGGTGGTATTTTTGCAGTTCCAACGCGCCGTGGTTACCGAGCCGATTCTCGGACGCGGCCGTTTCAGAGATCCAACGCAAGTTCATGGGAACACTGTGGAATACCTATGCGTTCTATGTTATGTACGCCAACATCGACGCATTCGATCCTTCCGGAAAATCCATCGCCGACTGCACGTTGACCGTCATGGATCGATGGATCCTGTCGCGGCTCAATACCCTGATCGCTCAAGTGGACGAGAAGATGACCGCCTATGACATCACCGGATCAAGCCGGCTCATGGAGGTCTTTGTAGACGAACTGTCCAACTGGTATGTTCGAAGAGGCCGCGACCGCTATTGGGGCAGCGAGATGACGGACGACAAGCTGAGCGCATATATGACCCTGTACACGGTCTTGGAGCAATTTATTCGGCTGGCCGCTCCGTATGTACCGTTTATTACCGAGTCGATTTTCCAGAATCTGGTTCGCGGCTCGGATGCCGATGCTCCGCTGTCGGTCCATCTGTGCGATTTCCCGGTCTCGGACGCTTCTTATATTGATGCCGAGCTCGAAAAAATGATGGATACGGCGCAACAAATCGTCTTTCTGGGCAGGGCATGCCGGAATCAGGCGGCGATCAAGAATCGCCAGCCCCTCTCGCGCCTGTTTGCCGTTTCTCCGACCGTTTTGCCGGACGAGTATCTGGATATCATCCGGGACGAACTCAACGTTCGAACCGTCGTTTTCTTAAAGGATGCCGCGGAACTCCTGGATTACTCGATCAAGCCGCAATTGCGTACGCTCGGGAAGCGGATGGGCGCCAAGATGAACGCGGCGAGAGAGATCATCTGCGCGTTGCCGGGCAAGGCGACGGTAGCGGAGCTGGAGTGCAAGGGCTGCGTGAGCGTCACGGTGGACGGAGAGGTTTTCGAGCTGGAGAAGGACGATCTGCTGATCGAGACAGTCCAGCCGGAGGGTTTGTCGACACAGTCGGAGCGTGACTATACGGTTTCTCTGGATACGTCACTGACCGAGGAATTGATCGAGGAGGGCTTTGTCCGAGAGATCGTTTCCAAAGTACAGACGCACCGGAAGGAATCCGGATACGACGTGACGGACCGGATCATTCTGCACTACAGCGGGAATGAGGAGATCGCCCGCATTATCGAGAAGAATAAAGAATTTATCGCTTCCGAGGTCCTCGCGACGGAAGTGTCCGAAGGGATTGAGGGCGACAGTAAGGAATGGGATATCAACGGACTTAAGTGTACATTGTCTACAATACGGCAGGTGGGGAATAATCAATGATCAGCATGCTTTTTCAAAGCAATTTATCCACTGAAGAAAAGCTCATGCTCGGGGCGATGATCGTCGTCGTTCTCATCTATTCGTTGTCCATTCATGAACTTATGCATGGCTATTCGGCATTCCTGCTCGGAGATGATACCGCAAAACTCAAAGGGCGACTCACGATGAATCCTTTGGCACATCTGGATCCGATCGGTTCGCTGATGTTCTTGTTTATCGGATTCGGTTGGGCAAAGCCGATCCCCGTGGATTACGGAAAATTAACCCGATTGAAGAGCCGCGACGCGATGGTACGTATCGTCAGCGTCGCCGGAGTAACGGCGAACTTCCTCTCTGCTTGGGTCGCTTATTTTCTGTTGTCGATGGTGAACCTGATCGCTTCAAATACTTCATGGGTCCGAGGCGGATCGGAGAGCGCGATTTTCGTATATTCGATCATCATCCAGTTCATCTGGCTATTTTTCCATTTCAACCTCTTGCTGATGGCGTTCAATTTACTGCCGTTTCCGCCGTTGGACGGATATCACATTTTGGAAACGATCATTCCGTATCGTTACCGAATTCGCTTTTATAAATACGAGCCCTATTTTCGCTACGGATTGATGGCATTGGTATTGCTCGGTATGTTTACGGGCTTCAGTCCGCTTTTCTGGCTCGTCGAAAAGATCCAGCTACCATTTCGCTACATCATACAAACCCCGTTGGATTGGTTGTCCCCGTTGAATAAGTACATAAGTATCACATAGGCACACGATTCAATATTCCGGCAGAAGGCCGACATTCGGAGGTATACATGAGCAAAAAAATCGTACTATCGGGCTCGCGCCCCACGGGAAATATTCATCTCGGCAACTATTTCGGTGCCTTGGAAAATTGGGTGCGTCTGCAGGACGATTATGACTGCCACTTCTTTATCGCGGACTGGCACGCGTTGACGACCGGATACGACGATACGAAAACACTTTACAAAAACACGGTGAGTTTGATGGCGGATTTTCTGGCGAGCGGTCTGGACCCCGCAAGGTCGACGCTTTTCTTGCAGTCGCTTGTTCCCAGTCACGCAGAATTATATTTGTTATTAAGCATGATTACACCGCTCTCCTGGCTCGAGCGTTGTCCGACCTATAAGGATATGATGGCCAATATGGGCGAAAAGGACATCGCGACCCACGGATTTTTGGGCTATCCGGTGCTTCAGGCCGCCGACATCCTGATGTATAAGGCAGACTTTGTGCCGGTCGGCGAGGATCAGGTCCCGCACTTGGAAATGTCCCGTGAGATCGCACGTCGCTTCAATTTTCTCTACGAGTCCGAGGTTTTTCCTGAGCCGCAGCCTTTGCTTACGAAATCCAAGGTGCTACCCGGTACCGACGGACGTAAAATGAGCAAGAGTTACGGGAATACCATCGCCCTTGCGGATACTCCGGATGAGGTGGGCAAGAAAGTCATGAGTATGATCACGGACCCTGCGCGCATCCGAAAGGACGACCCGGGGCACCCTGAGGTCTGCACGGTGTTTGCCTTCCACAAAATATTCAGCGAGGACGAGGTCGGAGAGATCGAGGAGCAGTGCAGGAAGGGCGGGATCGGTTGTGTTGCCTGTAAGAGGAAACTTCAGGAGAGAATGGCTCGATTCCACACCCCGATTTTCGAGAAACGGCAGAAGCTTCTGGAGAACGAGTCCGAGCTTCTCGATATCATTCGGGACGGATCGGAGCGGGCGAAGGCAAAAGCCGAGCTGACCATGGAAGAAGTACGCAAGGCCGTGCGTATCGGCATTTGACCGACCCGGCGATTACATTAAGAAAGGAGTCACAACCATGCCCTCCCATCGGGTCCCCGATTTGAAGATCGACCGGTTCGAAGGACCGTTGGATCTCCTTTTCCATTTGATCGAAAAGAACGACATCGATATCTATGATATCCCGATCGCGGAGATCACCGATCAGTATATGTCCTTTCTTCATGGCATGAGCACCCCGGACATGGAGGTCGCCTCCGAGTTTCTCGTCATGGCGGCGACACTCATTCATATCAAGTCCAAGATGATGTTGCCCGGTATCCGTACGGGCGTTTCGACCGAGGAAGGCGAGGACCCCCGCGAGGAATTGGTCATCCGACTTCTGCAGTACCGAAGATGTAAAATTCTCGCACAGGACCTCCGCGGACGGTACGCATATTATTCGGGCAGTTTGACCAAACTGCCGACACTGCCCAAAACGCTTGAAATCACCGTACAATGCGTTCCTCAGGAATTCGAACCGGATTGCTTCAATCGGGCGATTATGGCAGTATGCGCAAGGAATGAGGTTCGATTCGCGGATTTATCCTCAAAAATCACTCATCTTCTAAAACGTGAAAAAGTTTCAATACGTGATAAAATGAAAGCCGTATGGCAAAAACTTACGGAGAAGGGCAGAATCTTCTTCCATGAGATTTTTCCTGCGGCGGAGACGGAGAAGGACGAGCAGGTCGCCGGATTCATGGCAGTACTGGAACTCCTACGGAGCAACCGTATCTCTGCGGATCAGGAGAGGCCGTTTGACGTTATCCTCCTTTCCAAGAAAGAAGAGCGTACCCGCAAGGAAAGCCGTATGTATTTGAAAGAACCGCATCACGTCCGTAAGGAGAACCAGGCATGACGGAAACCCCGACCGACGTTTTTACACTCTCCCGGGATGAACTGCCGGCCGCATTGGAGGCGGTGCTGTTCGCATCGGGTGATCCGGTATCTTTGGAGCGGATCTGTGAGATCACCGGCACGGAGAAGGAAACGGCTCTCGAAGCCTTACGGAAGATTACGGACCGGTACAATGAAGACCCGCGTTCGGGAATTTCAGTCCGCCGGCTCGAAAATGATTATGTCATGTGTACGAAGCCCGAGATGAAGGCGATCCTCGAGCGATTTTTTCGTCCGAGGAGCCGTCCTCCGATGTCTCAGGCGACCTATGAGACACTTGCCGTCATCGCTTATAACCAACCGGTGACAAGGGCTCAGGTCGAATCGGTCCGCGGAGTGAGCAGTGACAGCATCATATCAAGGCTTCTGGAACGCGGTTGGATCCAGGAATGCGGGACACTTGACGCACCCGGTCGACCGGTTTTGTTTGAGACGACCCAGCAATTCCTGATGGAGTTCGGGATCGAGTCCGTCGCGGAAATGCCGGCAATGGATTTGATGATGTACAGCACGATCAGGGATTTGGAAAAGTCTCTGGAAGAGGCGGCGGGCGGGCGGGACAACCGACAGGTGTCCATCGAGCATTTGCCGGCGGATCCGGATTATCCCGACATGGGGCATCTGTAATTTAGGATATATGCGGCTTTTACAGCCGGTGACATATAGAAGAAAGAGGTGGTTTAATGGGCTCTTTGGAGAAAATGGCTGCTTTTAAGGAAGAGTACGCCAAGAACGCGTCGGGATTGCGACGCGAACGAATCGGTGACCGAAGACTGTCGGAGCTTTTTGATCCGGACAGTTTTGTATGTTTGGACAGCAAGGTGGTTTCCAGACCTTTTTCGGACGCGTTTGACCGTCCTCCCGTCGAGGGCGACGGCGTAACGGTCGGTTACGGAACGATCGACGGAAGACTGGTCTTTGCGGCGGCACAGGATCCTGAAGTTTACGGCGGATCTATGGGTCGGGCACATTCGATGAAGATCGTTAAGGCGATCGGGATGGCCGTCGATTCGAATGCTCCGTTCATCTCTCTATTCAGCTCCGGCGGAGCGAGGGTGGAGGAGGGCATCATCGCGCTCGAAGGTCTCGGCGCCGTTTTGGCGGCTTTATCGGACGCAAAGGGTACGATTCCATTGCTGACGGCTGTTCTGGGCCCGTGTCCGGGTGGTCTTGCGATTGCTGCGGCCAAGTCGGACTTTATTTTCATGGTCAACAAGGTATCGGGTCTATTCGTTAACAGTCCTTCTCTTTCGGTCATTTCGGACGCTCAGTCCGTGTCCCCCGAAGACATAGGTACCGCGGACATGCACAAAAAGACCGGTCTGGCGTCTTTCATCGCCGATACGGAGGCGGAATGCTTTTCGAAAATCAGAAACCTACTGAGTTTCATCCCGGTTGTTTCTGACAGCGGCGCTTGCGCTTATCGTGCGGCCGTTTCGGGAGATGACCCGAATCGTATTTCGGAACCCCTGGACGGAATGGCGACGGAGTCGGATATTCATCCGGTTTCGGCGGTGAAGGTTTTCACCGAGATTTCGGATAACAACAAGATCCTGCTCATCGGAAAAGATTACGGTGTGGATATGACCGTCGCTCTGGGCCGAATGGACGGATTGGTGGTCGGTTTCATCGGGAATGAAACTCCGAGAATGACGCCTCAGGGTATACGCAAAGCGGCCAAATTCGTCTGCTTCTGCGATAATTTTATGATCCCCTTGGTGACACTTACCAATTCCGAAGGTTTCGAGCTCGGTTATAAAACGGAGATTTCGGGAATTCTTGAAGACGCCTCGACACTGGTCGACGCGTTTGCATCCGCCGATGTACCGAGAGTCGCCATCCTTGTCGGTAAGGCGATCGGCACGGCGTACCTTTGCATGAACAGCAAAATGATCGGTGCCGATACCGTTTTCGCATGGCCGACTGCGGAAGTCTCCATTCTTTCGGCCGACACGGCGGCTCACATTCTGTACAGCGAGAAAATCGCAGGCAGTGAGGACCCGATCAAGGCCAGAGAGCAATTGGTGGAGGATTACAAGGATCAGATCGCGGATGCGCGTGTCGCCGCTTCCCTGGGTCAGGTGGATGAGTTGATCGCTCCGTCTGCGACGAGGCCGCGTGTGATCAGCGCATTGGACATTTTACTTTGCGCCTACCCGCTTACGGAAGCTTAACGATAAATAACGGAGGATAACACAATGAAGAAGTACAGAATTACGGTAGACGGAAAATCCTATGAAGTCGATGTTGAAGAGATGGGTCAAGGGGTCGCCGTACCTTTAAGCGCGGTCGCGGCACAGCCGACGGCCGCTCCCGCACCGGTTGCCCCCGCGGCACCTACCGCCCCCTCTGCACCTGCCGCAGAGCCGCCGAAGGCAGCCGTGGCGTCAGCCGCTTCCGTTCAGGGAGAGAAACTCCCGGCTCCGATGCCCGGAACCATCCTGTCGGTCTCGGTTTCGGCCGGACAGTCGGTCAAAAAGGGAGAGGTGCTCTTGGTACTGGAAGCGATGAAGATGGAGAATGAAATTGTGGCGCATAAGGACGGCGTGATCAACGGCGTTTTTGTTCAGAAGGGATCGACCGTCAATGCGGGCGATCCTTTGGTAGCATTTGCATAAATGCCACGGAGAGGATGAAATAATGGTTAAAATTACAGAGACAATTCTTCGCGACGCGCATCAGTCATTGATCGCGACGAGAATGACCTATGAGGACATGGAGCCGATGCTGGCGGATCTGGACAAGGTCGGCTACAACGCCTTGGAATGTTGGGGCGGGGCGACATTCGACGCTTGTGTCCGCTTTCTGAATGAAGATCCTTGGGATCGCCTGAGAAAGATCCGGAAGGCTTGCCCCAACACAGATCTTCAGATGCTCTTGCGTGGTCAGAACCTCCTTGGCTATAAACATTACGCCGACGATGTCGTTGATTACTTTGTTCAAAAATCGATCGCAAACGGAATCGATATTGTCCGTATTTTCGACGCTCTGAACGATTACCGGAATATTGAGCGATCGGTCAAGGCGACCAAGAGGGAAGGCGGAAAGGTTCAAGCCGCCATAGCGTATACGACGAGCCCGTTTCACTCGAGCGAGGTTTTCGCAAAGGATGCCAAGCGCCTCGAAGATATGGGCGCGGACTCCATTTGTATCAAGGATATGTCCGGGTTGCTTCTGCCTTATGAGGCGTTCGAGCTGGTCACCGCGATTAAGAAAGCGGTCAAGATCCCGATCGAGATGCATACACACTACACATCCGGCTCCGGGTCGATGACATACCTGAAGTCGATCGAAGCCGGCGCGGACATCGTGAACTGCGCGCTTTCGCCGCTGGCGATGGGAACATCCCAGCCGCCGACCGAGCCGTTGGTCGCGGCGCTCAAGGGAACGCCGTATGACACCGGCCTGGACCTCGATCTTCTTTCGAAAATTTCGGAATATGCGATTACCCTTCGCGAAAAATACCTCGCGTCGGGACTTCTGAACCCGAAGGTCCTGGGCGTCGATGTCAACGCGCTGAAGTATCAGGTCCCCGGCGGAATGCTGAGCAACCTTGTTTCTCAACTCAAACAGGCGGGCAAAGAGGACCAGCTGAACGCCGTATTGAATGAGGTCCCGCGTGTTCGCGAGGATTTCGGCTTCCCGCCGCTTGTGACCCCTTCCTCCCAGATCGTCGGTACACAGGCCGTGATGAATATCATCACCGGAGAACGTTACAAGATGGTTCCCAAGGAGTCGAAGGCTCTCGTTCGCGGGGAGTACGGCAAAACGCCGGCTCCGATATCCGAAGCGATCACCAGAAAAATACTCGGAGATGAGCCGCAGATCACCTGCCGTCCGGCTGATAATATCGAGCCGGAGCTCGAGAATGTCCGGTCTCAGATGTCCGAATACATCGAGCAGGAAGAAGATGTCCTCACCTGGGCGATGTTCCCGCAGGTCGCCGAGAAGTTTTTCAAGGAGCGTCGTGCGCGTCTGCATGGGATCGACGACAAAGTCGGAAGCTTCGACGGGGCATACCAACCGGTCTAGAGCATCGCGATTCATTCCCAAAAAGCAAAGAAATGAAAGTTTTCGCAAGAAGACTTTCATTTCTGCTTATATTATCGGTATTCCGTGTATAATTGGAATTGTTTGAATATTCTTAAACGGAGGGCTTCAGTGAATGCAACAGGTTGATGCCGGACATGAATCCAAAAAGTACTCGGGTCTGGTTGAGCGGATCGAAGCCGAGATGCCTCAGATGAGTAAGGGGCAGAAGGCGATCGCCCGCTTTATTCTTTCGGACTACGAACGCGCGGCATATATGACAGCCGCCAAAATCGGCGAGCATACCGGAGTTTCAGAATCGACGGTGGTTCGTTTTACGATGGAACTCGGTTATGACGGTTATCCGCATTTTCAAAAAATGCTTCAGGAGGAGCTTAAGGAAAAACTCACATACCTTCAGCGGCTCAATGCCTCCAAACGTTACGAGGGTGATGCTCAAGTATTGAAATCGATCATGCAGACCGATATCGAGAACCTGAAGCACACGATGGAAATGGCGGATACGGATGCTTTCAGCAAAGCCGTTCAGATGATCCTTACGGCAAGAAAAATCTATTTGATCGGCCTCCGGAGCTCTTCTCCGCTTTCGTCGTTCATGCACTTCTATTTTACGTTGCTTTTCGATGATGTGCGGCATATTCACACCAACAGCGCGAACGAAGTTTTCGAGCAGGTGCTTCCCATCGGTCCGGGGGATCTGATCATCGGTATCAGTTTTCCTCGTTACTCTTCGCGAACTATCCAATCGATCAAATACGCACGGCAGCGCGGTGCCGGTGTCTTGGCGATCACCGACAAGCCCGATTCGCCGCTTGCGGATAACGCCGATGTCGCCCTCTACGCCCGGTCGGAGATGGCCTCGTTCGTCGACTCGCTCACATCACCGCTTTCCGTGATCAACGCGTTGATCGTTGCGGTCGGTATCCACCGAAGAGAGCATATCGAGCAGACCTTTGAGGCCCTGGAGAACCTTTGGGATGAGTATAAGGTATACGATAAGGGCAAGGACCGGATCACGATCATCCCGGAGCCCGAACTCGGTATACAAGAGTAAAGGACGGAAACGATCATGAAAGAGAGCACTGCGGACAGTAAAATCACTGCTTCGTCTGCCATTAAGATCGCATTGACCATGACACGGGAAGAGGAAGCGGAACTCAAGAACAAACTTCTTGAGCAAAACATCCGGGCGGCTGCCGCCGATTTCGGAGGAGAGTTTATCTCTTCGGTCTCCAAAATCATTGAGCGGTGTATCGTCGCCGCTCAACGCGAGGGGATCATCGCCAGTACGCACCTTGAAGAGGGCGCGTTGGCCGGTGCCGCGAGGGAGGCGATCTCCCAGATCACTTCGAAGGCGATCGGATTGAATGTCGGCGGAAAGATCGGCATCGCCCGATTTAATGACCACATCAGCGTTTGCATGTTTTTCGGCATCGGTCTTTTACATCTGAACGAGATCGCCGTCGGGCTGGGGCATCGGGCGATTTAGATCGCTTAGTTCGGATGTTAACGCTTGAAAAGGGAGAAAAGGATGGAGCATTTTCAGATCGCGATCGACGGACCTTCGGGTTCCGGTAAAAGCACGTTGGCGCGTTCCGTCGCCCGGACATTGGGGATCCTCTATCTGGATACCGGGGCGATGTACCGTGCTTGCGGACTCAAGGCTCTGGACCTCGGGATCGACCCCAAGGATGAGCCGCGCATCTCCTCCATGCTCGAAAATCTGCGCCTCGATATCCTTTTCGAGCACGGCAGTCAACACGTCATCCTGGACGGCGAGGACGTCACGGAGCGTATCCGGATGCCCGGTGTATCCGTAGCCGCTTCCGATATTTCCAGTCTCAGGCCTGTTCGCGAGCGAATGGTTCAGATGCAAAGGCAGATCGCCGGTAAGAGGAATGTCGTTCTGGACGGCCGGGATATCGGAAGCTACGTCTTGCCAACGGCTCCTTTTAAGTTTTTTTTGACGGCCGATCCCGAAGAGCGTGCAAGAAGGCGTCTGGAGGAGATGGCAATCCGGGGCGTGATCGACCTTACCTTTGAAGAGGTCCTCGCCGATCTGAAGTATCGCGATCACCAGGATTCCACGAGGTCTTTTGCGCCGCTTATAAGGACGCCTGACGCCATCGTGATCGACACGACCGCGAACACACCGGAGGAGACCCTTGCGCAACTCCTCTCATATCTCCCGGAGGAAGTGAGATCCCAAAGCGGATCAGGCGATGAGTTATGAAAATCACCTTGGCCCGATCCTCCGGTTTCTGCTTCGGTGTGGACAAAGCCGTTCGCACCGCGCATGAAAACCTGGACAAGCACCCTCCTGACCAGCCGATATATATGCTCGGTGAAATCACTCATAACGAGAAGGTGGTTTCCGATCTTTGCGCCAAGGGTATGATCCTGGTACACGGCACAGAGGAGATAGATCCCCAAAGCACGGTGTTGATTCGTGCTCACGGCATATCTCCCGATGTAAGAGGTGTCCTTGAGAACAAGAATTGCGAAATCATCGATTGCACCTGTCCGTTTGTCACAAAAATTCACGACATTGTTCGAGAGAAGTCCGAAGAGGGAAGACCGATCCTTATCGCGGGAACTCCGAATCATCCGGAGGTCGTCGGAATACGCGGTGAAGCGAAAGGCCGGGTCGAGGTCATCGAGTCGGTGGAAGAACTGGAAGGCATGGAAATCGCGCCGAACACGGTATTAATTGCCCAAACGACCTTTTCGGCGAGTGAATTTGGGAAAATTCGCGATATTGTCAAGGAAAAAATTGCAAACGAACAGATTTTTGATACAA
>CAYPAL010000003.1:0-37742 GCA_964408695.1 uncultured Oscillospiraceae bacterium
ACCCGTAACCGTCCTGAAGCCAGAGCGAGTTGGCCGCTTCCATACTGTTATTGTTGGCCCGCCACATCAGCTGTGATACGGACGACAGGATATCTTCTTCGGAAAGCCCGGTCATCTGAAGTGCGGAGAGCATCTCATCCCGGGTCGTTCCGGTCGCACCCGTCGCGGTCATCAGAAGCGCTAACTCCAGACTGGCGGGCGAGACGGAGATATTTTCCTGATCGTAAAGTTCCATTAGGACCGATAATCCATACCGGTTGAGGCCGGAGGTGAATTGTGAAGGCAAAGGAGAGATCTCCTTGGGCGACAAAACGGCCTCGTAAGATTTGACTTCGCTTTCGGTCTTCCGTGTCGAATCGGGATCCTCTAAGATACGAAATCCTTGGCATCCGGTGAGGGTAAACAGGATGACGAGTGCCAAAAAGCATGACAACAGTCGGGATATATTCTTATTCATCGGGCATTTGCTCCTTTCGGGTCGAGCGGCATGATCCATAGCCGCAACTAAGGGTCTTCTGACTAATAGACGAATCTTCTCTCGAAAATGTTGCATTTCACAGGCACCGGGAAAGATCTTGTACATTGACTTAACTTTTCTTGTAGAATATCATTTTTCTTGTAGGGTAGTATACGGCCGAGGATAAAATCCGAGGAGGATTTCCCATGAATATTCTGGTTATCGGAGGAACACGCTATTTAGGAAAGCACTTGGTGCGTAAATTACTCGACCAAGGACATGAGGTGACCATCGCGACGCGCGGTATGACTCCGGATGTTTTCGGAAGCGAGGTCAAGCGTATCCGGTTTGACCGTACAGATCGGGAGAGTGTCAAGGAAGAGTTGTCGGACCGGGAATACGACGTCGCGTATGACAACATCAACTACTCGCCGTATGACACGGAGAGCATTCTCGAGTGCATTCACACGCAACGGTATATTTTCACTTCCTCATCTGCCGTATATCCAGGAGGGCGGAATCTGAAAGAAGAAGACTTTGATCCCTATCGCTATCTGATCCGTATGGGCCGAAGGACGGATTTCGGATATGGCGAAGGGAAGAGACTTTGTGAGAGTGTCTTGTTTCAGAACTACAAGATCGAGGCGTGCGCCGTACGCTTTCCGATCGTCATCGGAAAGGACGACTACACCCGAAGGCTTTATTCTTATGTCGAGCATATTGCCCGAGGTGAGAAAATGAACGTCGATAACGGGGAAGCGCGATTTTCAATGATCGAGTCGACGAAAGCCGGGGAGTTTCTAGCCTTTCTTGCGGATCGAAAAGAAACCGGTCCGGTCAATGCCGCGGCCAAAGGGCACAAGAGTGTCGCGGAAATCATCAAGATGAGCGAGGAAATTCTGAATAAACCGGCGATCGTGGGATCGAACGGGATCCCCGCGGAATTCAACGGGTATCCGCACAATACGCTCTCCACGGAAAAAGCCGAGGCGATGGGCTTTGAGTTTGGCGAGCTGGAACCGACCATCCGAGAGCTTCTTATGACATATGCGATCGATTTTAAGGAGTGATCGATTTATTCCGGTTTTATCAAGGGGAGTCCGACCGGACTCCCCCTTTGTTTTGAAGGAAAGCGGAATATCTGTCTTTCCTTTTTCTGTGGAACTGCTTCGCAAATTGGCGTATAATACCTCCTGTTTGAGCAATATTCCCGAAGGGACGGACGCAAATGATATACGACAATATTCTGATGGCGGTCGGCCACACCCCGATGATCCGCCTTGTGCGCATGACGGGCCCCGATGACGCCGAGGTTCTGGTCAAATATGAAGGATTGAATGTCGGCGGTTCGATCAAGACCCGCACGGCTTTGAATATGATCGAGGATGCGGAGCGCAAAGGTCTCATCGGGCCGGATACGATCATCGTTGAGCCGACAAGCGGTAATCAGGGAATCGGCCTCGCTTTGGTCGGCGCCGTGAAGGGGTACCGGACCGTGATCGTCATGCCGGATTCCGTGAGCATGGAGCGCAGAAAACTTGTCGAGCATTACGGAGCTGAGGTCGTCATCGTGCACGACGACGGCGATATCGGGAAGTGCATCGAGAAATGTCTTGCGGTCGCGGGCCAAATGGCTCACGACGATCCGAACGTATTTGTTCCCCAGCAATTTACCAATCCGGCGAATCCGAGGGTTCACCGGCATCATACCGCTCTCGAAATTTTAGAACAGGTCGCGGGGCCGATCCACGGTTATTGCGCCGGAATCGGAACGGGAGGAACGCTTTCGGGTATCGGAGAGGTGCTGAAGGCTCAGAATCCGGAAATTCTCATATGGGCGGTCGAACCGGAACATGCGGCGATCCTGGCAGGCGGAAATATCGGAACGCATTTGCAGATGGGGATTGGGGACGGGTTGATCCCGGAGAATTTGAATTTGGATATTTATGAGAACATTCATGTCGTCACGGACGAAGAGGCGATCGGGACTGCCCGTGATCTCGCTCGAAAAGAAGGCTTGTTGTGCGGCATTTCCAGCGGCTCGAACGTCGCGGCCGCTTTAGCGATGGCGAAGATGCTCGGCAAGGGCAAGACCGTCGTTACGATCCTGCCGGATACGGCGGAACGGTATTTCAGCACCCCGCTATTCGACTCGACTCCGCCGACGGGCGCGGACATGCCGGGTTGTCCGGTATCTCCGTAAAAAATGTAGATGAAAAGCGAACTGCCCGTCGACACGCGATGACCGATTATTGCTTCAGGAATCGAAGAGCGCGCGGATCCGGTCGAGGTTTTTCAGGCACAGTTCATACCCGTGACGATAATTTTTCTCGATCTGTCCGAGGTCTTTCTCTAGACTGCCGAGCGGGTAATCCGGTCGTAAGATGACCGCTTTACCGGTTTCCTCAAGGTGCTCGCAATGGACGAGCGTTTCGTTATAGAGATGGTGACGGTTCTTCAGAAGGTCGACCATCAGCGGGTATTTTCGACGGATCAGGTGGATCGTGAAATCGTATTCACGTGCGTATGCTTTTCGAAAATCAGCGGGCTGTGTGAGGATGATGAGGTTCTTCTCCTGGCCGTCGGCCATCGCTTTTCGAATCGGGATCGAGTCCGCGATCCCGCCGTCGTAATAGATGCGACCCTTCCAGTGGATCGCCGGGAAAGCGCCCGGGATCGCGCAAGTCGCGCGAAGGATCGTGTGTTCCTCATCCATTTCCTTTAAGTCCAGATATTCGGCTTTCCCGGTCAGTGCATTGGTGACGCCGGCCAACACGGTGCCTTTATAGCGAAGAAAGGCCTCTTTGTCAAAGGGCATCAGTTCGTTGGGTATCGTTCCGAACACAAAATCCACTCCGAAAAGACTTCTGGATTTAAAAAGATTGCGCTTTCCGAAATATCGCTTGTCGTTTCGGTAACGTTTCAGGATCTCCAGATTGCGCCCGTGCTGTCTTGAGATATATGACACGCCGTTGCTGATGCCGGCCGATACTCCGATGCAATATGGAAACATGATATTGTGATCTAAAAGGCAATCCATCGCGCCGGCGCTGAAAATGGGCCGAAGGGTGCCTCCCTCAAGGATCAATCCGGGCATGTTAAACCTCCTTCATCGGGTGCCCGTCGGCCGTGGATCCATCACCGGACCAATAGCCGAGAGCAGTCAGTTCGCGGGCCAATCTGGATATAGGAAGTCCGACGACCGTGTAATAGTCTCCTTTGATCTCGGAGATCAACAGCGCTCCCATATCCTGTATACCATAACCGCCGGCCTTGTCCAGAGGCAGACCCGTCGCGACATATTTCTCGATCAGGGTCGCCTGGTGATCGTCGCACGGACGGAACGTCACGCTGGTTTTAGTCATGAATATCCGCTCGACATTGTCCGAGAGCATTGCTACCGCCGTATATACGCGGTGCTTCCGGCCGCAAAGGCGAAAAAGCATCTCCGCGGCTTCGACAGGCGAAGAGGGTTTCCCCAGAATAGCCTCCTCGGTGACGACGACCGTATCGGCACCAATGACCAGATGGCCCGGATGATCAGTCAACACATCCCGCGCTTTGCTTCGGGCAAGCGCACGAACTGCTTTTCGGGCGCTCTTATAGACGGAGTCTCCCGGAATTTTCCGGTGGATCGCCTCCAGAATTTCGGCCTCCCGAATATCCGACGCGGTAACCTCAAAAGAGATGCCGAGACGACCGAGAAGCTCGACGCGGCGCGGCGAGGCACTGGCAAGAATGATCGGTGGAAGGGAATTCGTTTTGTCCTTTCGCATTGTGAAACCTTAACTGCCGCATTTGCTCCCTCAAAGGGTCAGGTTTGAAATTCAATGCGGTTTTTACCCTTTCTTTTCGCGCGATACATTTGCTGGTCGGCCAGGTAAATCATTGAGCGAAGGGTCGAGTCCTCCTTCAAGACGGCGACGCCAAAACTGCAGGAGGTCATAATGCCATTGACAAAAGGCTCTCCGGTCAAAGAGTCGCGAATTCGCTCGACGGTTCGAATTGCGCTGATTCGATCCGCACCCGGCAATACGACTACGAATTCGTCGCCACCCCAGCGACAGACGATATCGTGGGGACCCAAGTGCATGCGAATGCGTGCGGCGGTCTCGATCAGGACTTTATCGCCGACGATGTGACCGTAATTGTCGTTGATCGCTTTTAAGTCGTCCAAATCGATGAATACCAGCGAAAGCGGCTTGTCGTGAGCGCGACTTTGGCGGATCAGCTTTTCGCCGTCATGTTCCAGACGGACGCGATTGTATGTTTGGGTCAGGCTGTCGGTCGTGCTGATCGAGCGCAAAGCTTCCAGAGACAAATAATGACGAAGACGGTATTCTTCGACACTTCGGGCCCAAAAAGCGCAAAGGATCCCGGTGATTATGATATAGACAGTGCCCGCGGCATAGGTCGGTATGGTCAGATCCGTGATACGGTATGATGCGACGAGCAGAAAAACCGCGGCGGAAAGGAAAGAGACGGTGACCATATAAAACCATCGGTTGGGAAACATAAAGAGAACAAGGATAATAACGATCATTCCCATGGATTGGATCATAAAATCCGGCTCGGGGTAATTCAGAAGCACAAACAGAAAAACGGAGACACCAAATGCCTCGATAACCGAAAGCACACGGGAATATATGATGAAGTTTCTGAAACGACCGAGGACTGACATAAACCATATCATACCGGCGGACAAAAGGACCCGAATCACCGTGATGAGGATCCTGGTCGGAAGGGATTCGATCATCATCCAGTCCGGAAGAAGCAGAATCAGATTGAACACCGCCAGCACAACCGATACATAGCGCTTTTCACGAAGAGAATTCTTGTAAAGATAACGATAGAAAGACTCGTCGGTCGGATGAGTCTTCGGTTCGGCCGCGATCGGATTTCTTTGCGCCGATTCATATCCGGGTTGAGACAGTCGCGAATTCATATTGTGTCCTCGACGAATAGCGGAGGCATAATGCCCATCATTCTGATTATATACATTGGTTTGACGTGACGCGAACTTTTTCTCAAAAAAATGGACATCGGATCCAAACCCGCGAACCGGTCGCAGGTCGTCGCGAACAAAGCGATGACCGAAAGTTCACAACTTGTTATTAATTTAGGGAAGTCAGAAGTAACAAAACGCAAAAAAACATGTTATAATTGTAATCGTTACTAAATTATATTGCAAACAGAAAATTGGAGGTGCCCCATGGAAAGAAGTGAATACAACGCAATGCCGTTGATCGGCGAAGCGGCTCCGTCGTTTACGGCCGTAACGACACAGGGAGTGATCAATTTTCCGGATGATTACAAGGGAAGTTGGGTCATATTGTTTTCGCATCCGGCAGACTTTACGCCGGTTTGTACCACCGAATTCATGACGTTTGCGACGATGGCGGATGAATTCAAAGCATTGAATACGGAGCTGATCGGACTTTCGGTCGACTCTTTGTATGCGCACATCGCATGGCTTCGTAAGATTCAGGAGCTCGAGTGGAACGGAATGAAGAACGTCGAGGTGAAGTTCCCTTTGATCGAGGACATTCGCATGGACGTCGCCAATAAGTTCGGCATGATCCAGCCGGGTCAATCGAATACTCAAGCGGTTCGAGCGGTATTCATCATCGATCCGACCGGAAAGATTCGCACCATACTGTATTATCCGCTGTCGATGGGACGAAATTTTGATGAGATCAAACGCATCATTCTTGCTCTGCAGAAAGCGGATGAGGATCAGGTCGCGACCCCCGCCAACTGGCGTCCGGGAGACGACGTCATCATTCCGACCGCCGGTTCTTGCGGAACCGCCAAGGAGCGCATGGAGGACAAATCGGATGACAAGTACTGTCTCGATTGGTTCATGTGCTTTAAAAGAGAGAAAAAGTAGCACCCTGTTGATGATTCCCGGAGAAGGCCGTGAAATATCGGCCTTCTTTTTTTGTGAAAAACGCGTCGTTTTCGTGTAAAATATTTAGAAACGGGAGGGAACAGCGTGAACTGCAAGGAATGCGGGCGAGAAATCAACGACAACAGTGTTTTTTGCATGTACTGCGGGACAGAGCAGGATTTTGAGGAACTCGGTCCCGAGAGCGTTCCGGAGGAGCCCGTATCGGTTTCCGCGAAAAAAAGAGACGAACTGGCGCCCGGGAATACAGAGTCGGCGCTTCTGACCTCTCTCAGATCCGAGCGTTGGCGTCGATTTACCGATCCGCTGACCCTTTCTCTGGCGGGCATTTCCGCCGTGTTACTGATTGCTTTTCTGGTGTTGCTTTTCGGGCGTCCGGCATGGGAAAAGAATAAAGATTCGTCTGTTCAGGCCACGGAGACGACGGTCGAAGAAACGGTCCGAAAGAATACCGCGGAGAAAAAAGGAGATGAATTTTTCTTCTTTGGAAATCATTATCTTCAACTCAGCACAGGAGAACAATTCGATCTGATGACCATGGCGGAGCATAGTTCCGGAATCACTCTTCAATGGACCAGTTCGAATCCGAAGAGCGTTTCAGTAAATGAATACGGTGTGATCACTGTTTTGTCGCCCGGGTCCGAAGCGACGATCGAGGCGGTATGCTTGAGCGACGTCGATGTTTCCGATTCGGTGCGAGTCGTTTGCCTCACCCATGAAGCGATCAAACATCTTGTTCTTACGAGCGTTTTGAATGATCCCCTCACGGAATCGATGACGATCGCTCAGCAAACGATCGCTTATTTACCGGAAAAGAGAAATGCGGATCTGTTTTGGGATCCGTCATTGCTCGAATCTGTCGAGGGTTGGTCCGGCAGTCAAAGCGACGGCATGAAAATCCTTCCGTACCGAGTTGAAAGTTATCAAATGGGATCTTCCACATCCGGAAATCTACTGCGTTATTGGGTGTACAGAAGCCCTGTGCTCGGAATTATACATAAAATCAGCGTTGTTGAGCATTTTCCGGATGAAACGGTCGAGATTCTTGACTGCTACTTTGAAATTGACGGGGCGTTGAACCTTGTGGTCGAAAGAAGAGATTCAACATTTGACCCGACATCCATAAACAGGGCGGTTGCCGGTGAAGATCGGTTCTATTTCACTGATGATGTAATGGTTCGATGGAGAACGTGCACGCTCGATAACGGGATCAAGGAGATCGTGATCGGCGAAAAGGAGAGAGTCAATAACAAATCTCCTTATGCGGCTACGCTTTATTCCGAAGAGAGTGAAGAGAATACAGAAAGATTCGATCAACACGAGAAGCGGATCCTTAATAAAGCATACAAGGCATATTTTTGGGTGCCGGAAAGGGAAGAATCTTATCGATACAGCGGCCGGGTATTGAATATCCAAGGCGAACCGATACCCGGAACGAAGGTTACGCTGATTGGTCTAGATTTCAAGGAGGTTGAGATTTTTTTCACTTATACCGACGATAACGGATACTTTCAATTCTGTACGATGCCTTATGAATATCGCTATGATCTCAGAATCGAAGCACCCGGGTATCTTCAAGTGAGGATTCCGAATCTCGGTGCCACACGTACCGGTATAGATACCTGTTTGAATCCGATCAGGGTGATTCTCTTTGAATATGAATCAAGAACAAACCTTATAGAAATGCTGGTTACGGATGCATTCAACAAGTCGACGGATGAGGGATCGGCAGAACATCAGATTTCGACCGACAGACTCAGACTTTCCGGAGCCGAGGTATTTATACGAGAAGGGATCGAAAACAGGACCGGAGAAATTTTCTTTTCCGCCAACTCGAACGCTTATGGCATTGTAACAGCAAACCTGCCGTCGGGTGCCTATACGGCAGAGGTGATCATGCCCGGTTATGAGACGGGTTATTACACCGTTTATTCCTATCCTGATTGTTCGCCCTTGCACTTTTGTCTGCCACCGGATCTCAGTCACGGTGAATTCTGCATCGTGCTGAACCGGTCGGATGAGACCGCGGATCTGGACGCGCATTTGTTTGCGCCGAATGGCGATCCGGATGTAAAATTATCGGATCATGTGTGGTTTGGTCGACCGGAGGATCAGCAAGGAAACCGGCTGGCTCAAGATGTGACCTCCGGTATGGATCCCGAAATCATCACGATCGCAAATTTAGGTGAGGGGCAGTACAAGTATTTTGTGACGGATTATTCAGGCAGTATTTTGGGTGAAGGAACATCACCACAAATGGCGAAATCATTCGTTACGGTCCAGATATACTCGGAAGACGGGTTGATTCGCTGTTTTCAGGCATGCCCCGATAACGATTCGTTGGTTTGGGAGGTCTTTGAAATCCGCAATCGAAACATAGTGCCGATCAATCGCTACTACGCAGGCATTCCGGAGGATCCGTGGTGGATCGGCGATCATGAAAAGAAAGACCATGACGCCGTTTAGGAACGTTGCCGATAAATCGTCAGACCGGCAATTATGAATTCCTCTACGAATATAAACTTCAGTCGACGCACCGATCACTCAAGTCCGACCACGCCCACGATTTGATCGACGGGTTGGACAAAGATGATTCCTTTGCCCGGTTCTTCGATTTTCAGGTCGCGTCGCAAGGCGTCCACGATACCCGGAGCGGTGTCGGCGTTCGTAATGATCAACACCACTTCTTTTTCCGGCTCGATCTCCATCGAAAAGAGCTTTTCGGTCTCATGGATCCCCGAGCCGCGGCCGGGAAAGATCGTTCCGCCTTTGGCGCCGGCCGTTTTGGCCGAGTCGATGACCGCTTCGCCGGTCCCACGGTCTACAATCGTAAAAATCGCTCGATACTTCATTTTTTCGATCCTTTCTGTTTCGCAAAGACAGGATTTGGTTTGAGAGTGAATGCCGAACAGGGAGATGACGGGCACACAAAAAGCATATCCATGATGCGGCTTTTCGAAACGAAACATTTCGTCGAGCTTCGGGATGGCGCACATCAAGAGCTTTTTTTCGGCGAGCAGAATGACGGCTTCCATGTTGCGCTCATCAAGGTCCAGCGCCTTAAGGATCGCGCCTCCCGAAAAGCCCTTCGCCGGGATAACGGTGCCCCCGTTGATCCCGCAGCCCTTCGCGGCTTTCAGCACGCGACTGCCCAATCCGGAATCGACGACGACGGTCAGGACGGAATACTCCGAAAACAAAGAAGGATCACCGGGCATTTTCAATTCCCCCTTTTCGAGACTTGATTTTAAAGAGCGCACCCAAGATCTGGATGGTGATGATCGGCATCATTGCGACCATGGCGATCATTCCGAAGCCGTCCGCAAGGGGGTTGGCACCTTCGACCACTCCGGCCGCTCCGGCTGTGAACGCAAGGATAAAGGTAGCGGTCATCGGGCCCGAAGCTACACCGCCGGCGTCAAAAGCCATACCGACGAACATTTTCGGGACGAAAAGTGTAAGCGCGAGACTGATCACGTAGCCGGGCAGGAGAAAATGCCAGAGCTGGACCGAGGGGACCACGATGCGTACCGCCGAGAGCAGAACGGCGACAGCGACGCCGATGGACAGAGCGATAAATACAGCCTTCCTGCGAACGTATCCGCCGGTCACCTGTTCGATATCGGAGGTCAATACATGAACGGCAGGCTCCGCAAGGACGGTGACGAAACCGAGGATGAAGGCGATGACAAATAACGGAAGGTAACTATTTCCCGAAGCTGAAGCCCGGCCGATCTTCGCGCCGACATCCATGAAGCCGGCATGGACTCCGGTCAAAAAAAACGTCAGCCCGATGTATGAGTAAAGGACCCCCTTGACGGCCCGGCGTCGTACCCGGCGCGTAATGTCTTTTCCGGTCCGGGATAAGAAGAAAAAAATGACGGTGATCGGAAAAAGAGAGATGAAGGTCTCGAGCGCCACCGTTGGCAGAGTCGTAAAAAAGGGGGAGAGGATGGATCGCTCTGCCAAGGTCGTATCGATCGCGGTAATTGCTGTTTGCTCGGGGGAAATGATGACGCTGATGATCAGAACCGCGAGGATCGGGCCGACCGAAGAGATGCCAACGAGGCCGAAGCTGTCCTTCTCGGAAGCCTTGCGGTCCTTCTTGAGCGCCGAAGCGCCGAACGAGAGGGCGAGAATGACCGGAACGGCCAACGCTCCGGTCGTTGCTCCGGAGGCGTCAAAGGCGATGGAGAGAAATTCCGGTTTCGCAAACAGGGCGACGATCAGGACGACGGTATAAAGGATGATCATCAGGATATGGATCGGGATGTTTCTTACGATTCGAATCATACCGACCGAAAAAAGAACGCCGATGCCGACGGAGACGACGAGCACTAAAAAGAAACGGGTGATGACTCCTCCGGAAAGATTCTCGACCTGACCGGCCAGAATATGGAGATCCGGCTCGGCGATGGAGACGAGAAAAGAGAGGATGACGGAGAAGAGCGCAAGTTTCCAAAGCCTCCCGGAGCGGGTCAACATCGTTCCCAAAAAGCGTCCGATCGGGGTAATGCCGATCTCGACCCCGATGAGGAAAAGCGCGAGTCCGACGACGATCAGGGCCGCCCCGATGAAAAAGCGGATCATCTCGATACCGCTCAGTGAAACGAAGGCGAGTCCGGAAACGACGACGATCAAGATGATCGGCAGTACGGAGAAAAGAACTTCTTTGATTTTTTCTCGAAGGACGTTCATGGGTCTCCTTAAGCGTTTTCGCGAAAAATCAGACTCGTCGACAGGAGTAAAATGAAAGCGTTATTTGATCGGCGCGAGGTTTTTCATAGAAAAATCCAGGATGGGTGCCGAATGCGTGAGCGCTCCGACCGAGATATAGTCGACCTTGAGCTCCGCGAGCCGGCGCAGACGTCCATGGGTGATATTGCCCGATACCTCGGTCAAGGCTCGTCCTTGAATCAAATGAACCGCCTTCGCGATCATTTCGTCGTCCATGTTATCGAGCATGATGATATCGGCCCCCGCGGAAAGCGCTTCCTCGACCATCGCGAGATTCTCGACCTCGACCTCGATCTTACGAACAAAAGGAGCGTATTCCCGGGCCATACGAACAGCCGCGGCGACGGAGCCGGCCGCGCCGATATGATTGTCCTTAAGTAGAACGCCGTCGGACAGGTTGTATCGGTGGTTGAAGCCGCCTCCGACCCGCACCGCGTACTTTTCGAAAATGCGCATATTCGGTGTCGTCTTCCGGGTATCCAGGAGACGGGTCGAAAAACCCTTGAGCTCATCGACCATCGTCCGTGTCAGTGTCGCGATCCCGCTCATTCGCTGTAAAAAATTCAGAGCGGTCCGCTCGCCGGACAGGATGACCCGTCCGTCCCCGGCCAAAACTCCGATTTTATCTCCCGAGCGAACCGCATCTCCGTCCTTAACATACGCGGTAAATATGATGTGATCATCCAGAATTTTGAAAACCCGCTCGAAAACGTAGAGTCCGCAAACGATGCCGTCCTGCTTGCAAAGCAGATCGACGTGCACGGCTACCGCCTCCGGCATCACGGCCCGCGTTGAAATATCCTCGTTGGTGATGTCTTCTTTCAGTGCGCTTCGGATGTAATCATCCGATATGATCGTCATTCCCGATCCATTGTTCATAAAAATCTCTGTCCCTTCTCTTGATCTCGTCCAAGACGACAGACCGGTATTCCGCATCAAAGTCCCTGCCCTTATACTCGGAAAGGTCGACCGGCATTTCCTCGATCGGCGTATACGGAATGCTCTGAGCGATCTCCATCGCAGCGCGCTCCGCGAAAACTAAACTTTCCAGAAGCGAGTTACTGCCCAGTCGGTTCTTGCCGTGCACGCCGGTACAACTGGTTTCTCCGATGGCATAGAGGTTCTTCATCGATGTCCTGCCCTTCAGGTCGACCTCGATGCCGCCCATGAAGTAGTGCTGGGCGGGGGTGACCGGGATCGGCTCCTTGGTCAGATCGTAGCCTTCCTTGAGGCAGTGCTTATAAATGTTCGGAAACCGCGTGCGTACGGTATCCGGGTCAAGATGAGTCAAAGAGAGGTAAACGTACTCTTTGGCGTCTTTCTTCATTTGATCCCGGATGGCGGTCGTTACGATGTCTCTCGGCTGAAGCTCGTCCGTAAAACGCTCCATTGCGGCGTTCAGGAGGTAGGCGCCCTCGCCGCGGACCGCTTCTGAAATCAGAAAGCGGCGGCCGGGCTTCGGGGAATAGAGGGCAGTCGGATGAATCTGAATATAGTTGATGTCCTTGAGTTGAATATGGTGGTTCGACGCGATCGCCAGGGCATCTCCGGTGATGTGGGCAAAAGCGGTCGAATGCTTGAAAAGCCCGCCGATCCCACCGGTGGCGAGGACAACGACCTTCCCGTGGATGACACTCGGACATCCTTCGCGGTCAACGATCACGACTCCCCGACAAACATTATTTTCTTCGACGAGATCCACCATCCGGGTGTATTCGTCGATGATGATATTCTTTTTTTTGCGAAGACCACTCAGGAGTTTGCTGGTGATCTCTTTGCCTGTAATGTCGTCATGGTGGAGAATTCGCGACTGCGAATGACCGCCCTCCTTGGTTCGCGAGAGCTCCTCGCCGGCCCGGTCAAAATTCACATGATAGGCCAAAAGATCCTGAATGATCATCGGAGACTGTCGAATCATGGTGTCGACAGCTTTTCTGGAGTTCTCGTAGTGACCGGCGCGCAGGGTGTCTTCAAAATAGTCGTCATAATCCTCTGCGTCTTTCATTGCGGCGATCCCGCCTTGAGCGAGATAAGACGCACTGTTCTCAAGGGTATCTTTGGTGATCATATAGACCGATAAAGTGTCGGGAAGATTCAGCGCGCAGAAAATGCCGGCCGCTCCCGTCCCGACAATGATGACATCCGTTTTACGTGAATGATTGTCGCACATCGCATTATCCCGCCAATTCATGCATTTTGAGAAGAGGAATGAGCGCTCGCTGTCGAAGCTCCTCATCGATCTCGATCGGGTCACGCAAATTTTTCAATGAGTCTTCGAGGTTCTCGAGTGTGATCTTTTTCATGTCCGGACAGATCGGTGTGGACGCCGGAAACAGGAATGTTTTGGACGGGTTGTCCTTTGTCAACTGGTGCTTCACACCCTCTTCCGTGCAGATGATAAAGGTGTCATCCTTGGATCCGGCCGCCTCGTATATGATCCCGGATGTACTGCCGATATAATCCGATATATCCAAAACCTCACGCGGACACTCCGGATGAGACAGGACTTTGGCCTCGGGATGCGCGGAGAGAAGATCTCGCACCGCATCCGCGGTGATCAGGTTATGCGTCGGACAGAATCCGTCGAGAAGAATAAAAGACTTGTTGGGGAAAAAACCCGCGACGTAACTTCCGAGGTTCTTATCCGGAACGAAAAGGATATAGCGTGAAGAAATCTTCGATATCACTTTCACAGCGTTGGAAGAGGTGACACAGACATCCGACAGAGCCTTCACCTTCGCGGTGGAATTGATGTAACAGACGACGCTCAGATCGTCGTGCTGATTGCGCACGTCCGTGATATCCTTCTCGCCGATCATATGGGCCATCGGACAGCCTGCCGAGATGTCGGGCATGATCACCGTCTTGTCGGGGCTAAGGATCTTGGCACTCTCCGCCATGAAACGAACGCCGGCAAAAACAATAACTTTGTGTGGGGACTCCATCGCGACTCTGCTGAGGTAATAGGAATCGCCGACATAATCGGCCGCATCCTGTACTAATCCGTCGACATAGTAATGCGCGAGGATCACAGCATCCCGCTCATTCCGAAGAGCCCGAATTCGGTCGAAAATACCATTCATTCGATGTTTCCCCATTTCATGATGTAGGTGTATTCTAACATCAGTTAACATAGGTGACAAGCGATGTCCGGAGGCCCGGACACGATGGAATCGGAACAAAAAACACCGATAATCCGGCTAGCGAGGGGCAGATGATATACCGGCACGAATGAAATGTGGTATAATCCTTAGCAAGTTGTATGCTGATGCGATAAACGTTTCGTTTCATGCCTCTCGCCGGTAGCACGGAAATCCGTGGATCGCAATGACCGACCATAACGATCGGTCTGTGGTAAGGCATGGTTTCGGTTCATTCAGGGGGCTCGCCGAGAGAGTGGGGAGAGGGTAATGGACAATTCGATTTTGCATCCTCTGGACGCGGGAAAAATGTCCGACGGTGAACTGTTTCGGGCGATGATGGATTATGCGCACGAGGGAATATACTTTATCGATCGCAAATTCAATGTTACATACTGGAACGACAGCGCGGAGCGGATCACGGGGATACCGGCTTCGGATATTGTCGGCAAAATTTCTACCGAGAGCATTTTAAGACCCGTCGATTCAGACGGGGAGACCATTACATTAGAGAGAACGGCGCTGAAGATGTCCATGATGGACGGAAAGATACGGGAGCAGGAAGTGAACATCCGCCACCGCGACGGGCACCGCTTGCCTGTACTTCTTCGCACGGTGCCGATCAAGAAATTCACAAAGATACTCGGAGTCATGGAAGTGTTTATCGATGTGAGCAGTCGCCAGAAAATCGAGAATGAAGCGGAAGAATATAAGGAACTGGCGTTTACCGACAAACTGACCGGGCTATATAACCGAAGATATATCGAAGATTTCATCAAATCGCGCATGGAGGATTACCAGAAGCGTGGGATTCCTTTCTGCGTGATGTTTTTAGATATCGATCACTTTAAGTTGTTTAACGACAACTACGGGCACGAGCTCGGAGACGAAGTGATTTGCATGGTCGGAAAGGCGTGTTCGTTGATGATTCGGTCATCCGACCTTTTCGGCCGCTTTGGCGGCGAGGAGTTTGTCGCCGTTCTGCCGGGGACCAATGAGCAGAATATGTACGTGATCGCGGACGCGATGCGTAGTATCGTCGAGAACACGGGGATTTCATCGGGCGGGGACCAATTGAAGGTAACGATTTCGATCGGGGCTACGATGGTGCGTCCGGACGATACGGCGGAGTCGGTGATGAAACGGGCGGATGAGCTTTTGTATATGAGCAAAGAAGCGGGCAGGAATCAAGTCACCACGGCTTGATGCCGTAATGAGCAAGTTATATTGATTTTTTCAAGTTCTGAATTATAATATAAACAGAGATTGATATCGCTCAATACCGATCCTTCGGATATGCGTTTTCATGTGATGATGCTTTTGAGTTGTACTTGTCTCCGAATGTGTCGATTTCGGTTTGTTCGGCGTCTCTTAATTCGCAATGCAGGGTCGACCTGCGTACAGCAGGGAGGGACAGATGACCACCATTTACTTTGTACGGCATGCTGAGCCCGATTTGAGTCAGCGAGACGAATTGCAGAGGCCTCTGACCCCAAAGGGGAGGGCGGACAGCGTTCGACTGTCGGAGTATTTCAGCAATGAGCCGGTCGATTATGTGTATTCGAGCCCATACCGCAGAGCGGTGGAAACCGTTAAGCCTCTCGCGGAGCGATACCGGAAGACGATCTATCTCGAAAAAGATTTCAGAGAAAGAAAAATCGACGACGAATGGATCAGCGACTATGAGGACTTTCTGACGCGACAATGGACGGATTTTCTGTACCGCAGAAGTTCAGGAGAATGTCTGCAGACGGTTCAGGACCGGAATGTCGCCGCAATCAATATGCTTCTTTTGAAACACATGAACAAGAGCGTCGTGGTCGGAACGCACGAGAATGCGCTGGGCACGATCATCCGTTATTATACGAAGCAATTTGGCCTCAAGGAGTTCATGAGAGTCAGAAATTTTCGGCCGTGGATCGTCCGTTTCACCTTTAACGGAGTCGAATGTCGGGATGTCGAGGACTTTTGTCTGGATACCTGAGCTTAATGAGCGGGCACGAAATAAAACCCTCCCCGAATGATTCGGAGAGGGTCTTTGTTTCGGAATGATACCCGGAAGACTAATACGCAATGCCCTGTGCGGTCATGGCATCCGCGATCTTAAGCATTCCCGCAACGTTTGCTCCGAGCATCAGATTCTCGGGATCACCGTATTCCGTTGCGGCTTCGGTCGCATTTTTGAAGATGTCTTTCATGATTTGATGGAGTTTCTCGTCGACCTCTTCGAAGGTCCACGCGAGCCGCATGGAGTTCTGGGACATCTCAAGCGCCGAGGTCGCAACTCCGCCGGCATTTGCCGCTTTGCCGGGAGCGAAATAAACCTGATTCTGCTTGAACAGGACTACTGCTTCAGGGGTACATGGCATGTTCGCGCCTTCTCCGACGTACTTGCAGCCGTTTGCTATTAGCAATTTTGCGTCTTCTTCATTAAGTTCGTTCTGTGTGGCACAGGGAAGTGCGATATCGCAAGGAACGGACCATACGCCCTGACCCTCGAAATACTCGGCGCCCGGTACTTCCTTAAGGTATTCGCTGATACGCGCCCGACGGACTTCCTTTATGTCTTTTGCGACGTCTAAATTGATCCCGGCGGGATCGTAAATGTAGCCGTTGGAGTCGGAGAGCGTAACGGGTTTGGCACCGAGCGCAAAAGCTTTCTCCGCGGCGTAGATGGCGACGTTTCCGCTTCCGGAGATGACGACGGTCTTGCCGACCATGGAATCGCCTCGAGCCTTGACCATCTCGTTAACGAAGTACAAGAGACCGTAGCCCGTTGCTTCCGTGCGGGCGAGTGAGCCGCCGTAGGTCAGACCCTTGCCGGTGAGAACGCCCGAGAATTCATTGCGGAGACGCTTGTACTGACCGTATAAATAGCCGATCTCTCTGGCGCCGACTCCGATATCACCGGCCGGAACATCGGTGAACGGACCGATGTGCTTGGAAAGCTCGGTCATAAAGCTTTGACAGAAGCGCATCACTTCCGCATCGCTTTTGCCCTTGGGATCGAAATCACTGCCGCCCTTGCCGCCGCCGATCGGAAGACCGGTGAGTGCGTTCTTAAAGCATTGCTCGAAGCCGAGGAATTTGATGACTGAGAGATTGACCGAAGGATGAAGACGAAGACCGCCTTTATAGGGTCCGATCGCGGAATTGAACTGGACACGGTATCCCCGGTTCACCCGAACCTTTCCCTGATCGTCTACCCAGGATACACGAAAAGAAATGACGCGCTCGGGCTCGACCATCCGCTCGATAATGCCGTTTTTCTCAAAATCGGGATTCCGCTCCACAGCCGGCTCGATCGATTCCAGGACCTCTTCGACAGCTTGGAGAAACTCGGATTCGTTCGGATCTCTTTGTTGAACCTTGTTAAATACTTTTGTCAGATATGGATTTTTCATCGGCGCATCTCTCCCTCCGCAGACTTCTTTTGAACGGAAGGCAGACCGGCTTACCTCGAATCTCCAACTCCGTTGTTGATATAATTATAATTCGCAATCGACAGAAATGGAATAGGGAATTGCAACAATTTACAACAAATCTTGCACGAATATGTTTTTTCGAATTATGCAAAGTGCTGTGATATTTAGCAAAAAACGGCTTACAGGCCTATTAAAAGGGCGTTTAAGGCGATTGTGATCCCCGGCGGCAAATTTTCAATAACGAAATTACGGAGATGCTAAATTGCATAAATTCATGCCGGAGGGTTGAACGCCCGCGGGTACGCCTTTCGAATGACCGCTCCCAAAGAAGATGCGTAAGAGGATAGATCGATGCCCTGTTTCATCGTGACCGGCGACTTGAACGAGGAGCGGATCGGAGTATACTTTTATTAGAGCCTGCAGGAAAATGCGGAGGTGCGGATATGATCATCAGAAAAATGACGATAGACGACTACGATGATGCTCTCGAAATGTGGCTTCAGGCCGGAAGATCGGGCTTTCGGGCCAAGGAGGATTCGCGGGCGGGGATCGAGCGATTTCTTCAGAGAAACCCGGATACCAGCTTTATCGCCGAGGCAGACGGACGGGTGGTCGGGGTTCTGATGTGCGGTCAAGACGGAAGGCGGGGTTACATATACCACACGGCGATTCGGGATCCGAGCCGCTCCAGATCCATCGGCGGAGCCCTCTTGGATGCGATGCAGGAGGAGATGAAAACGCTCGGGATCTCGAAGGTCGGTCTTCTGGTCGATGCTGATAATGATGAGGGCACCGCGTTTTGGGAGCGACTGGGCTGGACGCGGAGGGATGATTTAATCTATTATGATCGGGTGATCGAATAAATCTTCGAGTCGGCAGAAGGCCGGAGAGAAAGAGGTTATTTATGGGTTCCTTTTGGGACAAGGTGAAAGGTTTTTTGAATTCCGATTCGGACAAACCTGCTTCGAATTTTACTCTCTCGGAGAAAAATGGCGGGATCGTTAAGATCAATTGCACGAGCAACGGGAAGTATCTGATTCGACCCGTTACGAGCATATCGCTGTTTCAGGTCTTTTTTGACACGGCGAAAAAAACACGCTCGATCTCGATCAATAAACTCAAGGAAGACTGGGATCGATTCGGTCCGGAATCCTTTTATCTTGAAGTTGTGAAGGTGGTTCCTAAGCCGGACGGTATGGGCGACAGTGATTATGACGATCTTTTACGGGCGGCGGAACATGAATTTTCTCAAGGGGAGGATCCCTCCCTATCATATTGATCGGCGGGTGCATATCGGTGAATAAACAAGAATCAGTAAACACTCTGGTCGACATTATCGCCCGCTTTACGGAATATTCGGCCAAACACCTTCCGGACGATGTTCTGAACCGCCTCCGTGCGCTTTGCGCTATGGAGACGACAGAGTTTGCCCGGATCATTTATGACGCGATGTTCGAAAATATCGACATGGCGCACGAGCTGTCCCGACCGGTATGTCAGGACACCGGTGTCCTTCAATATTTTGCCCGCGTCGGGACCCTTTTTCCGCTGATCGATCATTTGGACGAGATCCTGCGCGACGCGGTCCTTCTCGCGACCCGGCGCGCTCCTCTTCGCCATAACGCCGTCGAGGTTTTCGACGAGAAAAACACCGGCAATAATGTCGGGTACCGGATTCCCTGGATCGAGACGGAATTGATCCCCGACAGTGACATCCTGGAATTGTGTGTTTATATGGCCGGCGGCGGATGCAGTCTGCCGGGTATCGCGGAGGTTCTGATGCCGCTTGAGGGTTACGAGGGGATCGTTCGTTTTGTGTTCGATCGGATCACGACCTACGGCATCAACGCATGTCCCCCGCTTCTGGTCGGGATCGGGATCGGCGGATCGGTCGAGGTGGCCGCCAAGCTCTCCAAGAAGGCCCTCCTGCGACCGATCGGTTCGAGGAACGAGAATCCGATCGGCGCGGATCTGGAAAGACGTATCGAAGAAGGCCTCAACGGGATCGGGATCGGTCCCGGCGGGCTTACGGGAAATATGTCGGTCATGGGCGTTCATATCGAGCAAGCCGCCAGACATCCGGCGACGCTCGCGGTCGGGTTATCGACAGGCTGTTGGGCGCACCGTCGAGCCTGGATCCGAATCCGCGGCGATCTTTCGTATGAGCTCCTGTCGCATAAGGGGGTCGAACTATGAGACAGAAGATTCTGCAAACGCCGATTTCGGATCAGGATCTGCTCGGCCTTTCCGTCGGCGACGTCTTTTATCTGAGCGGGTATCTGATCACCGGAAGGGACGACGTCCATCAGAGAGTGATCAAACAAGGATTGGAATTGCCGGTCGATCTTCGCGGCGGCGCAATTTTTCACGCGGGTCCGATCATGCGCGAGCGCGCGACGGAGTCCGGAAAATACGAGGTCGTATCCATCGGGCCGACGACGAGCATGCGCATGGAAAAATACGAGAAGGAATTTATCGAAAAGACCGGTGTCAAGCTGATCATCGGAAAAGGCGGAATGGGACCAAAGACGACAGAGGGTTGCATAGATGGACCTGCGGTCCACGCGGTTTTTCCCGGAGGCTGTGCGGTTCTGGCCGCCCGGTGTGTCGAAGAGGTGGAGGACGTCAAGTGGCTTGATCTGGGAATGCCGGAGGCGATGTGGGTGATGCGTGTCAAGGAGTTCGGACCGCTCATTGTATCGATCGATACGAAGGGCGATAACCTTTTCGAGCAGAACAAGAAACGGTTCGCCGAGAAGAAGATACCGATCGTCGAAGAGATCTGTGAGCATGTCGATTATCTGCACGGACCGAAAGCCTGAAATGCCGATCGAGAGCGATTGACAGGAGAGATTAAACACATGAGGATCACGCTCATTCGCCACGCGCGTGTCGATTTTGTTTTCCCGAAAAGCTTCGGGCCGGCCGGGCAAATTGAGGCATCCCGCGGTTACAACGAGAGCCCGATCGACCCGTCGGGGATCACGAGGATCGAAACGGACGACGCGATCTTCATCAGTGAGCTTCGGAGGAGCCGGGAGACCGCACAGGTGATGTTCGGCGACCGACCGATGATTCGTTCCGAACTATTTAACGAGGTCCCGCTTGTGCCGTTTACAAGTGCGAATATTCGCCTGCCGGCATTGGTTTGGGATGTTTTCGGACGGATCGCCTGGATTTTCAGGAAGGGCAGTCAACCGGAGCGAAAGGCCCAAACCAGGGCAAGGGCGGACCGGGCGATCGATCGGATCGAAGAGGTCGGACGGGACTGCTATGTGATCACACACGCGTTTTTTCTCCGAACGCTTTTCAGGCAACTCAAAAAGCGCGGCTATACCACCGATTCCCGCTTGGGGATGATCCAAAATCTGGAGCGTTTCGTATTTACCGATAATAAATGACCTGAACGCCGCATAAGACGGGAGGGGCACATCATGCAGGGGAGCCGGACGGAAGAGGGACCGACAGCGAGATCGAAAGAAAGATCGCGGATCGGATATGCTTGTGTGACCGTTGGCGTGCCGGGTACCACGCTTCGAACCTGCACCCGGAGGTTCGCGACCGAGGAGAAACTCAGGGAAATCATCGCGCACAATCTCGACGCGCTTTATAACCAATGCGCATACAATATTGCCCACAATATTAATCTTTTTCGCATCAGCTCGGACATTGTTCCGTTCGCGGGAACGCCGGTGAATACGCTGGACTGGGCGACGATTTTCGAGGGGGAATTCCGGCGGATCGGCGAGCTGATCAGGAAGTCCGGCATGCGGGTGTCCATGCACCCGGGTCAATATACTGTCCTCAATTCCCCGGATCTCTCGATCGTCGCGAACGCGGTTGCCGACCTTGAGTGGCACGCGCGGTTCATGGAAGCGCTCGGCGTTTCCGAAGAGAGCAAAATCATTCTTCACGTCGGCGGAGTCTATGGGGACAAGAATGCCGCGATGAAGCGATTTGCGGAGAATTTCCGGCGCCTTTCCCCCGAGACGCGCTCCCGCCTCGTGATTGAAAACGACGAGCGCTCTTTCTCGATCGGAGATGCCCTTATTCTCCACGATGAGATCGGAGTCCCGGTCATATATGATAGCCTGCACCGCGAGGTCTACGAAGGTCGTGTCCCGAAAACGACCCCGGAGGGGTTCGGGAGAACTTCGGAAGAATGGTATCAGGATTGCCGGGGGAGCGATCCGGCAGACCGACACAGTGAGATGATCCTTCTATGCAAAAAGACCTGGTCGAAAAAGGACGGACGGCAGAAGATCCACTATTCGCAACAGGGTCTCGGCAAGCGCACGGGAGCGCACTCTGCAACGATCCGGTCGGCTGAGTTTATGCGCTTTTACGAGGCGATCCGGGACAGCGCGCCGGATATCATGCTCGAGGTCAAGGATAAAAATTTGTCCGCCGTGAAGTGCATACTTCTTACGGATGAAGGGCCCGAGCGAAAGAGGCTGGAGGAAGAGTGGGGGCGCTACAAATATTTGATCATGGAGCGCGCCCCGGAGATCTACACGGAGATCCGAAGTCTCTTTTCAGGCGGAGAAACGGTCCGGGCGATGGATTTCTATGTCCTTGCGGAGGATGCCTTGTCTCGCGAAGCGGACCCCGGGAGGGCGGAAAACGCGGCGCTCCATGTGTGGGGGTACTTTTCGGATCAAGCGACGGAGCAAGAAAAGAAGATGCTTTTCGTGCGGCTGAATGCTTATCGCGATCAACGGGGATCGTTAGCTGCGGTTAAGGGACATTTGCTTCGGATGGCCGAGCGTTACGGCGAGGACTATCTCCTGAACTCGCTATATTTTTATTTGTGACCGAGCGTTTACCGGGTCGTCGGTACATCCGCTACGGATCGGACTCTTACAGGAGCTCGTTCCAGCTCGATATCGTAAAATCGGCCGTTTTTCGGATCTGATCCCAATCTTTTTCCGAGGAAAAATCGTAAACGCCGCAGACGACAAATCCGGCGGATTTAGCGGCCGTGATGCCGGGAAGGATATCTTCGTAGACGACACATTCGGCCGGCGGAAGACCGAGGCGCTCGGCCGCGAGAAGATAGATGTCGGGATGGGTCTTGCCGCGCGAGACCTCGTGGAGCATCGTCAATGCGTCGAAAAGATGCAGGACCCGGTTGTTTCCGAGCGCGCGCTCGATGCTCGAAAGTCCGAGCGCGGTCGCGACCGCCAGCTTTTGACCGGCATTGCTCAGACGCAGGAGATAATCCGCGGCGCCCTCCTTGAGGCGGATCTCGGAGGCATAGGAGACGTCGGCCATCTCACTCCACCGGGCGATGACCTCCTCCGGCGTCATCGAAAGCCCGTAACGCTCGACAGTGTATTCGGCTGATTTTCGGTACCCCATCGTTTTCACGGTTTGCGAATAGTCCTCGGTCGCGGTAATGCCGTGCTCGCTAAGGAATCGCACGTCGATGTCCATCCACATCGACATCGAATCGAGTAACGTGCCGTCCAGATCAAAAATTGAACCACGAGTCCTGCGCACGGATACCTCCCGCATTAAGAGTGACTCTATGATATTCATTTGTTCGTGACATGGCAAGGTGTTCCGGATTAACCTCTCCATAACCCAAATCATACCCAACTTTTACTTGTGCGTGTCGGACGAATAACGTCGCATCCGCTATTCTGAAACCAGAGACGGAGGTGATGATCATGTTTGGCCAAAGGATACGGCAGGTGCTTGTTGAGTTTTGGGCGAACCGTAAAGTGCGCCGGAAGCCGCTCTGGACCCGGGCGTTGAGACGCTGAGGTCAGTGTCGATTCTTTGTTAAGACGACGAAGTTCAGGGGTCAATCCGTCGCTCCGGTCGTCTCCGCGTCTCTGATCTTTTCCTCTTCGTCTTTGCGTTTCTCCGATTGAACGGAATAGTGACTGAATCCACCGGAGAGATTATAAACCTCTTTGAAACCATGGTTCAAGAGAATATTTTGTGCCGCATTCCCGGTGGTTCCCTTGTTGCAGTAGGTAATGACGGGTTTATCCGGATCGAGTTCACAGAGCGCCTCGCGCAGTTTCTCGTGCGGGACGTTTTTGGCGTTCGGGATATGACCGGCGGCGTATTGGACCTCGGAACGCATGTCCAGGATCGAGACGTCTCCGGGAGCGCGTTCGGCGAGTTCTTCCTTTCGGATCAAGGCGCGGCCGCGGTCCAGGGCGTTTTCCAGAATCATTCCCGTGTACATGACCGGATCCTTGGTCGTCGAAAACGGAGGCGCATAGGCGAGATCCAGATGAGCGAGATCCTCGACGCGCATCAGCGCCGTCATTGCCGTGACAAATACATCCATTCGCTTATCAACACCATCAAATCCGACGATTTGGACGCCCAGAAGCATATGAGTCTTTCGGTCGGCGATCGCCTTGATGATCATTTCCCGGCCTCCGAGGTATTCGGGTCGGTCCGGTTTAGTGTTCAGGGCGATAAGAACGTCAAAACCCTGCTCGCGCGCAAGCTTCTCCGATAACCCCGTCGAGGCGACGGTCATCCCGAACGTCTCGAAAATCCCCGTGCCGAGCACACCGCGATGCGAAAAGTCTCCGCCGGTGATCACGTCTCCGGTGATGCGGCCTGTTTTATTGGCCGTCGAACCCAAAGGGCGGTAGAAAGGCATTCCGGTCAGCGAGAAATAGTTCTCCGTACAGTCGCCGCAGGCGTAAATGTCGGGGACACTCGTCCTCAACTGCTCGTCGACGGCGATCGCGCCGGTCGTACCCAAGGCGACGCCCGCTTCTCTCGCGAGCGTCACGTTCGGACGGACGCCGACGGCGGTGATCACGATGTCGGCGGGCACCTCGGTCCCGTCATCGAGGAGGACCGAGGATTCCCGGATACGGGCGGCTGTCTTCCCGGATTCAATACGTGCGCCGCTTGCGAGCAAGTGCTTTTCGAGATGGTCGGCCATGTCCGGATCGATACTCGGACAGATGGCCGGGAGCTTTTCGATCAGGGTGACGCCGATCCCGCGCAAAAATAAATTATCCGCCGTTTCAAGACCGATAAAGCCCGTTCCGATGACTGCGGCGGAGGTCGGATCTTTTTCCTCGATAAACGAGCGTATCGCGACGGCATCGGCCGGATTCCTGAGCGAAAAGACATGAGGGAGATCCGTGCCTTCGATCGGCAAGCGCACCGGATTCGAGCCGGTCGCAATCACAAGAGTATCGTAGGCATCTTCAAACACCTCGTCGGTCTCCAGATCGCGGACGCTTATCGTATGCGCGACAGGATCGATCGATTCGACGCGGTGGCGGATCTTGATGACGACCTTATATTTCTTCTCGAAAAACGCCGGATCGCGAGGTGTCAGTTCCTTGATGTCGGCGACCCGCCTGCCGATGTAATACGGCAGACCGCATCCCGAATAAGAGATGTATCGGTCCATATCGTAAATCGTGATGAGTGCGTCCTCATCGTTTCTTCGTGCCTTGGCCGCGGCGGATGTCCCCGCGGCGACGGCCCCGATGATGACGATACGTCGATCTTTTCCGGACACGGATGATGAATTATTCATAATTTACTCCTTTCGATGCGGTGCTGCCGGGATCGATCGCGTTCTAAATGCGAAATCCGCCCGGTCGATCGGACGCTCTTGGTCACGGCGGATAATGTTCGGACGACACCATCAAGATGCTCACGATTCAAAAAATAGCGGATCCACAGCCCTTCTTTTCGAGCGGTGACCAAGTCGGCCTCGATCAGTATTTTCATGTGATAAGAGAGGGTCGGTTGCGAAAAGGAAAAGTGTTCCAGAAGATCACAGGCACATGGATCCGAGTCTTTGAGCAGTAAAACGATCTCAAGACGAGTGGGGTCAGAGAGAGCTTTGAACACATTGAGAAAGGTTTCATACGAGTCTGTCAAGCTGGTTCCTCCTAAACTATATAGAATAATATCTATACAGTAGCATTGAAGAGAAACCCTTGCAAGTCCTTCAGCAAGGGGGTAAGCGGGAAAATAAAGATCAAATGGCCATTAGGGCTGAAAAAAAGCAATTAATAATCAACATTCAATAGATAAAAAAGATTGATTATTTGGTCGCTTGATAATATAATAAACACACACAGTAAATTATGTTTGACGACTCTGTAATTCGCTCATCTGCTCGTTTATTTGGATGCGGATCATTTCTTTTCACTTTGAGGTGTGCCATGAAACACGAAAGTAAAGAACGTCCTCTGGACCGTTTCATGGGAAAAATGATTGCGGATTACGGGAAAGAACGACATGTCGCTCTGAAAGTTGGGTTATACCTGATTTTTTTTCTTTCCATCACCTTTGTGCATTATCTCATCAGCACGGGTGAGGCTTTTGTTCTCAGCGGCGTATTATCGCAATTACAGGCGCTGGCTTCGATCCTGATCGTATTGATCGCAGGGAAACGGGGATTTCAAGCCGTAGTTGCGGCGGGTGTGATTCAGATCGGCGGTGTGTTGCTGAATGTGGTACAGTCCAAGAATCCCAAGGCGATTCCCGGCGCACTGATTCCCGCCGTAATGATATTGATACTGTTTATTGTCGTTTTATACAGCCGCAGACTGATGGATGAACTTCATTCTGCTTCGGCTCAAAAGGAAGAGCTGCAGCGTTTGAATTTGGAGCTCCTGGCAAAGGAACAACAAGCGTCTCAACAGAATGTAACCCTTATCGAATATAACCGTGTCATGAAAGAGAACGAGGAGAAGCTTTATCACCTCATCCACTACGATACGATGACCGGGCTTCCGAACCGGATCAAAATCGCCGACAGGATCGAGCTTTTGATCAACCTTTTATCGCAGAAGCATCTGGGTTTTTCACTGATCCACATCGACCTCGACCTTTTCAAGAGGATCAACGATTCCGCGGGGCATCATGTCGGAGACCAGATGCTTCGCTGCCTTTCCGAGCGACTTCGCCGTATCTCTCATCCGGATGATATGATCGGCCGGATCGAAGGAGATGAATTCGGCATTATCGTCCAGCGTCAGATGAAAGAGGAAGAACTGCTCGTATATGCGGAAGGGATACGGAATTCGATATCGGAACCCATCCCGATCGACGGTAAAGACTATAATATCAGCGCCAGCTTTGGTATTGCGATGTTTCCGGCCGACGGCGATACCGCCGAGGAGCTCATAAAGAGCGCGGAGGCGGCGATGTACAAAGCGAAGGAAGGCGGAAGGAACGGCGTGCGTTTCTTCCGAAAGGACATGATGGAAGACATCCTCATGAAGGCTCAGTATGAATCAGAACTTCGGATGTCGGTTCAGAACAAAGAAATCTATCTTGTGTTTCAACCGCAATACCACACCCAGTCGAAAAAACTTCGCGGATTTGAAACATTGGCCCGCTGGAAAAGCGAGCGACTGGGAGCGGTCAGCCCGGCTGAATTCATACCGATCGCCGAACAGGCCGGGATCATTGTCCCTTTGGGCGAGTGGATATTGGAAAACGCATGTCGGAAATTGAACCAGCTGATCGCAATTTACGGCGGCGACCTGATTATGTCGGTCAATATATCGGCGGTCCAGATCATGTCCCCGACCTTTCTGTCCTCGGTAAAAAGGATCCTTCACAAGACCAAAACCGATCCCCATAACCTGGAGTTCGAGATCACCGAATCGGTAATGATTTCCTCGGTCGAATATGTCACAAAAGTCTTGAAGCAATTGAGCGAACTGGGGATCCGCATCGCCCTCGACGATTTCGGGACCGGCTACTCCTCGCTGAGCTATCTTCAGATGCTCCCGATCGATACACTCAAGATCGACAAATCTTTTGTGGATAATATTGTTGAGGAGAGTATGCACCGACTGATGGTCGGATCGATCATCTCGCTGGTGCACCAACTGAAGATGGAGGTCGTTGCGGAGGGCGTCGACAGCGACAGTCAGCTGGGGTATCTGCACGATTTTGATTGTGATTTCATACAGGGATATATCTGGGGGCGCCCGCTTTCGGAAGAGGACGCGCTCGTTTTGCTCGAAAAGATCCGGAACGGAAATAAATAGTCGTTCGATTATCTTTACCTGCCCGTTCGGTTTCGTGAGCCCCCCCAATCCAACGATCGAATATCCCGCTCTTTATTTGGGCGGGATTTTACTATATTCTGGTTGTAAGTTTTTATTTTCGGACTGAAGATCCCCGGGGAGGTAAACATCAATGTCAATGAAGCTGGCTTTTTCAACACTCGGCTGTCCCGACTGGACATGGAGCGAAATTTATTCCATGGCTTTTGATCTCGGCTATTCCGGAATCGAGATCCGAGGTCTCGGAGACGAGATCATGGCATCGCGCGCCGGCCCGTTTCTGCCGGGTGAAATCGACAACACCGTGAAGGAATTGACCAGACTCAAGCTCTCAATACCCTGTTTTTCTTCGAACTGTGTTTTATCCGCTCCCGGCGGAGCGGAGGCGTCCCGCGGAGAGATCCTCGAGTACATTGAATTGGCATCCCGGGTCGGTGCGGATTACGTTCGCGTGCTGGCCGATGCACACCCTGCTCCGGAGGGGGATATCGACGATTCGGCCGTCGCTTTGATCCTTAAGGAACTGGCTCCCGCTGCCGAAGCGCGCAAGGTCACGCTCCTGGTCGAAACGAACGGCGTATATGCCGATACCAAGAGGCTCGCAAGACTTCTCAAGACGGTTTCCAGCCCCTATGTCCGAGCATTATGGGACATACACCATCCGTTCCGTTTCTTTGGCGAAAAGCCGGAGGACACCTGGAAGAATCTGGGGGAAGAGATCTGCTATATTCACGTTAAGGACTCGGTCGTCGACAATGGCAAGGTGAACTATCGCCTGCCCGGTGACGGAGACCTGCCTCTTCTTGAAGTTTTTTCTTTGCTTCGTGAGCAAGGCTACGAAGGATATATTTCGCTCGAGTGGGTGAAACGCTGGTCGACCGAGATCGAGGATCCCGCGATCGTTTTCCCGTTCTTTGTTCACTATGTGCGCCAATGGGAAAAGGCGAGCCGTGAGGATCGATTGTCGGAGGGTGCGGGTGAGAAGCTTCCGCCGATCCCTTCGGTGCCGACGGAAGAAGTGACCGAAGAGGTCCCCGCGATCAGTTGCTATGTGAGAAGAGAAGACGGAGAGCGGCTTTTCGAGAAGGACATCCTGATCGATATGACCTTCAGTGACCTCCTGGATGAAGTCGCTGCGCGATTCCCGGATCAGTGCGCTTTTGCCTATACGACGAGAAACTACTCGCGCAATTATGAGCAGTTCCGCGATGAGGTCGATCGGGTGGCGCGTATGTTTATTGCCATGGGGATCAAGAAGGGCGACCATGTCGCGATCTGGGCGACCAATTATCCGCAGTGGTTCCTGACGTTTTGGGCGGCGGTCCGCATGGGCGCGGTCCTCGTAACAGTCAACACCTCCTATAAGATCCATGAGGCGGAATACTTGCTTCGTCAGTCGGATACCCACACTTTGGTTCTGATCGACGGATATAAGGACTCGGACTACATCGGGATACTTCATGAGATCTGCCCGGAGCTCAAGGATTCGGAACCCGGAAAACTTCGTTCCGAGCGACTTCCGGTCCTCCGAAACGTTATCACGATCGATTCGAAGCAACCCGGATGCTATTTCTGGGACGAGGCGATGGGGCTGGCTGACTCAGTTCCGAAATCGACGCTCAGGAAAATGGCCGCCGCGACGAAGCCGGATGAGGTCTGCAATATGCAGTACACGTCCGGAACGACCGGATTTCCGAAGGGCGTCATGCTGACACACCATAACGTCGTCAACAACGGAAAATGCATCGGCGACTGTATGGACTTTACAACGGCGGACCGGCTCCTGATCCAGGTGCCGATGTTCCACTGCTTTGGAATGGTCCTGGCGATGGTTGCCTCGGTGACCCACGGATCGACGATGGTGCCGGTCGAGTATTTCCAACCGGCAAAGTCCCTGGCGGCGATCAATCTTCGGAAGATCACGGCGATGCACGGGGTTCCGACGATGTTCATCGCTCTTCTGGAGCACGCGGACTTCGCAAAGACCGACTTTTCGCATATGAGAACCGGGATCATGGCGGGCTCGCCTTGCCCTGTTCCGGTGATGGAAGCCGTCCTTGAAAAGATGAACATGACCGATATCACGATCGTTTTCGGGCAGACGGAGAGCTCGCCGGGTTGTACGCAGAGCCGGGTCGGTGATCCGATCGAAGTCCGCGTGTCGACGGTCGGCCGTCCGCTTCCCGGAGTGGAATGTAAGATCGTCGATCCCGCGACGAACCAAGAGCTTCCGGACAATGTTCCCGGCGAGTTTGTTGCCCGCGGCTACAACATCATGAAGGGCTACTACAAGATGCCCGAGGCGACCAAAGCCGCGATCGACGAGGGCGGATGGCTCCACACCGGCGACCTGGCGCTCCGGACACCGGAAGGGAATTTCAAGATCACCGGACGGATGAAGGACATGATCATCCGCGGCGGCGAGAATATTTACCCCAAGGAGATCGAGGATTTCCTTTACACACATCCCAAGGTCCGGGATGTTCAGGTGATCGGGGTGCCGGACCGCACCTACGGCGAGGCGATCATGGCCTGCGTCATCCTGAAGGAGGGCGTGACAGCGACCGAAGACGAGCTGAAAGAGTACGTACGGTCGCATATGGCGAAGCACAAGACGCCGAAGTACATCTCCTTCGTTCAGGATTTTCCGATGAACGCCGCGGGGAAGATTTTGAAGTACAAGATGCGCGAAGACGCGGTCAAACAGCTTGGGCTCGAGGCGGAAGCGAACATTGAGACCGCTTAGGATAAGGCGCACCGGGTGATTCCCAATCGTATATAAGAAGGAGCAGGTCACGGAAGGACCTGCTCCTTTCCATAGTATTCTTCGAGCGTCAGACCGCCCTCGTAAAGCGTCGTCGCGAGATCGACGCCGACATACCGGAAATGCCAGGCCTCGAAATCATAGCCGGTGATGTGGCCCTTTCCTGAGGGATACCGGAGGATGAAGCCGTACTCGTGTGCGTGATCGGACATCCAGGCGCCTGCCGTCGTATTCAGGAAGTTACTGCTGATGTCGCTGTCGTTGATTTCCCGAATATCCAAAGCCAGGCCGACGTTGTGCTCCGAGCGCCCGGCATAGGCGTATTTGGAGACGACGCGTTTCATCGTGAAGTTCGCGACTCCGTCGTTGACTTTCTTAATCGCTCCCTCGAAAAGATCAATGCGCTGCTGAAAGGTGCTGTACCCCGCAGTCAGATAGAGTGTCTTACCGGTCTCCTCGTAGCAGGCCGCCCGCATCAGATCCCAAGCCGCGTTGGATTCCGGGCGAAGTTTCTGGTTCGCGGATGAAGCCGCCGTGACCAACTCGGGCGCGTAATCCTCTGATACGGCATAGTATTTATTGATCAATACGGTAATATCTCCCGGATTCGAAATGATCTCAAACTCGACCGTTCGCGGATCGACAAACCCGTCATACCACACCGGGCCGGTCGGGGTCGGCGCAACGGTCGTCTCTTGAGTCGTTTCCGCGATCGAAGCAGGGGTCGTCGCGGCAGACGTCGTCTCCGCGGGTGTTGGTGTGAGGACCGGTGCGGATGTGGATGAAGAGACCTCGGGAGGAAGATTTTCGGTTGTCGAGGCCGGCTCGGTCGTCGAACCGGCCGCAGAGGAACCGACGTCCGGAGCAGAGGCTTGAGCCGCAGAATCGGTCAAGAGATCGGGGTCTGCTTTTCGAGCGGAAACATAAGTACCCACGATAACGGCGATCACCGCAACGGAAAGAACCACGGTGATCCCGACCATGACCCCGAGAAGGTGACGACGGATAAAATCTGTGATAACGGATCGCTTTTTCATCTGTTTCTTACCTGATCGTGCCGTCCGAAGTGATCCGGGCGAATGTGGCGGAAGAGCGATTCAAATCTGTCGGCGATTGTCGGATCGCTCACTCATCGGTCTCGGGCAGGATCTGTTCCTTCCCGTAATACTCCTCCAATGTCTGTTCCGTCTCGTAAAGCTCAGTCGCCAGATCGACGCCGACATAACGGTAGTGCCAGGCTTCATAGCCATATCCGGTGATGCTTCCCTTTTCACGCGGATAACGAAGAATGAAGCCGTATTCGTGCCCGTGCTCCGCGACCCATTTGCCTGCCGTGGTTTCCGCAAAGCCGTCGCGGATCTCGGGATCCGAGGCGATATTGATATCCAGTGCCAGTCCGAGCGGGTGCTCCGAACGTCCCGGATATGCGTTCTTCTGAACCGCGAAGGCCAATCCGTTTCGTTCGATCCCGCTCGAAAAACTGTATGCTTGTGTCTGGTAAGACCGATACCCGGATATCAGATAAAGGTTCTGTCCGCAATCCTCAAGACATGCCGCGTGCATCAAATCCCATGCGTCGGAGGCTTCTTTTTGAAGCTGCTGTCCGGCGGAGTGATTGGCGTTAACGAGCTCGGGGACATAATCCTCGGGCATCGCGTAGTATTTATTGATCAGAACGGTGATATCCTCCGGGTTTGATACGACCTCCGCCCGGATGGTGCGCGGATCCACAAAACCGTCGTACCAGACCGGCTCGTCCGTTTGCGGTTCGATATACCTCGGCGTGGGTGTCGGCGTCGGCGTGGGCGTCGGCGTCGGTGTCGGGGTCGCGGTCGGCATGAGCGTCGGTGTGGGTGTCGGGGTCGGCGTCACGGTCGGAAACAAACTCTCCTGACCCACCGACGGCGGAGCCGGAACGGAAGAAGTCGTTGACTGCCGCTGATAAGCACAAGAGGAGAGAGAAAGAACAATAAGTATCAGGGTAAAAATAAGAAAAATACGTCTGTTACGCATGATGACTCCATTTCAAAGGGTTTTATTTAATAAATCATACAACAGTATACTTCATGGAAACTTTTTTTCCAATATACGCAGTCCTTGACAGCGCATACTCCCATGCATATAATCAAGGCAGCTTCGGGGCGGGGCGTAATTCCCCACCGGCGGTGAAGCGACAATGTCGACAAGCCCGCAAGCGTATGCTGAACCGGTTGGAATCCGGTGCCGACGGTATAGTCCGGATGAAAGAAGTACATATGGCGGATCGCATTGCGGCGATTCCCGACCTTCTTGATATCTCTCCCGAAGTGTAACGGGGGAGTTTTTTTATGAGGAGGAAAGAGGATGGAAAAGCAAATTGCTGATCTGAACGCAGCGCCGCTCGACACAAGAACGAAGAATTCGCAAATGACCCGGAAGCTGGCGGTTCTCGCCATTTTGACCGCTATGGCGGCGGTTTTGATGGCGCTGGAGGTCTCGTTGCCTCTGATGCCGCCGTTCCTGAAGTTTGATTTCAGCGAACTGCCGGTGCTGATCGGGGCGTTTGCTTTCGGGCCGGTGAGCGCAATCATGATCGAACTGGTCAAGAACCTGATCCATCTTCCGTTGTCGACAACGGCCGGGGTGGGTCAATTGGCCAATTTCGTTACCGGTGTGTTTTTCGCGGGGAGCGCGGGGCTGGTTTACAGGTTCTTCAAGACGCGAAAAGGAGCGGTTCTGTCACTTGTTGTCGGAACACTGGTCATGACCGTCGGGACATCGTTTTTTAATTATTACGTGCTCCTTAATCTTTATGTATTGCTGGCGGGATTCCCCATGGAGGCGATCATCGGCATGGCCGCGAAAGTCAACTCTAAGGTCGCCGACAAGGAAACACTGATCATTTGGGCATTCGTTCCGTTCAATCTTTTTAAGGGAACCGTGGTATCCCTGTTGACACTTCTGATATATAAGCCAATATCCAAATTGATCCACAAGTCGCCTCATATCTCCGAGATAGAACCGGAGATTTGAGCAAGCAGAAATAACGCAAAAAAAAGATCGTCGGCTGGTCATTTTCAATCGACGATCCTGCTATTTCACGCAATCCGTTTTCTGTTTGTCCGGATCCTTTACTTCTGATCCTTTTTGCGGCTCGAGTCTCGCGTCGCATGAATAGGAGCAGGCTCCGCATCCTCCGGAGCATCCCGCTGATTTGCGTTTGCGCGAATCCCGGATCGAAAAATAGAAAACCAGAACGACCAGCAGGCCGACTGCGGCTATGATGGTATAGTCCAACCAGAAAAGATCACCCACAAGAAAACCCCCTTTCCGGTATTAGCGATATGTTAGTCTCATATAACATTGTACCCCCGACCTTTGAGATAATCAATCGCTAGCATTGAGCAATCTTTGTTTGCGGATATCTGTGAAAAAAGAAAAAAGCCGGTCGGCCGACCGGCTTTTTGTAAATGCGAGTTGAATTATTCACCTTTGTATTTCAGAACCTTCATCACACCGGACGCCAAACGCTCGTACTTCTCGATTTCCGTTTTCGCGTATGCTTTCCCTTGATCCGTGATCTTGTAATAGCGGCGGCGACGCTTTAACCCGACCAGGACGTCCTCGGAAGTGACGTGCCCCGCAGCCTCAAGCCGATATAGAGTGGTGTACAAAGCGCCTTCCGTTAATGAAATATCTCCTTCGCTTCTGCTGCGAATTAATCGTACAAACTGATATCCGTACTGATCGCCTTCCAAGAGCAAATTCAAAGCCAGAATCTCGGTTAAGCCTCTTTTCAGAGTAACCAGTGTATCGTACATGGAAAAATCCTCCTAATCATTCTGTTTGATAAAGCCAACAGAGTAATGCTATCATTATTGCCATAAAATAGCAACAAATTCCATGTGACAAAATGATGAAATGTCCCGGTTTTGACCCTGGCAAATCGCTACAAAACGACGGAATGAATCCGGCGCCCGGCTCTGTTAAACAGTCGTTTTTCCGGGATAAGCGCGCAGGATCGCGAGTGCTTCCGCAGAGGTGGAAATCGTCGGATCGGATGATTTGTCCATTCGCTTCCCGTAAGGATGAAACGGCACATCGACATCCCCGCGCTCGTCTTTTACGATCGGCAACAAGACAGTGGTTTCAACCCGAACGGAATCCTGAAGAGCCGGATCGGACACCGGAGCCCTGACCGGAGACGGCGCGGGCATCTCGGATCCGGTCAGCCGCGATGATAAAAACATCAGGAAACGCGCCGGTAACAGCTTGGAAGCGACGTGAAACGCTTTTTGAGAAAATCCGTACACGAGGAGCGCGCGACCTTTTCGAGCGGCACGGATCGAACTTGCGGCGACCTTGTCCGGGCGCGCGACGAAGAGACTCTTGATCCCCGAAAAGGAGGCGGTCTCTTTCCCGGTCGCGTGCACCAGAAAATCGGTGGAGACCGGTCCGGGACAGACCGTCGTCGACGTAATGTTATACGGGCGCAGTTCTTCGTTGACCGCTCTGGAAAAGCTGACCAGAAAAGCCTTGCTGGCCGCGTAGGTCGCAAAACCGGGCTGAGGCAGAAAAGCGGCGCTTGAAGCGATGTTCAGGATACGCGGTCCGTTACGGAAACCGGATTCCTTCGCGGCCTGAATCATATAAGGGATGCATACCGAGGTCAGCTCGGCGGGGACCGAGCAATTCAGCGAGACCATGGTTTTCTGGTCTTCTTGTGTCTGTCCGGAAACCGGACCGACTCGTCCGACGCCGGCACAGTTCACTAATAAACCCACGGTCGGCATTTCCTCCTCGAGTGCGGCAGAAAGCGTGTCAACGGCACCCGGTACGGTCAGATCCAACGCGAAGACCCGGATCATTTCCGGACCGATCTCTTTTCGCAAAGATTCCAGACGCTCCTCGCTTCGAGCGACCGCCCAAATCTGTCCGAACGGCAGGCTCCCGAAAGCGCCGCGTTCGCGGGCCAGACCGCGCAAAATTTCTTCGCCGATTCCCGAAGAAGCCCCGGTAATGATCGCGATATTCATCGTTTACCTCCGTCATATGTTTCAAATACACCGATTAACTCAGCATCAGAGTATCACATAAACCACATCGCCGCTTTTCGAGCGGATTACGAATTTGTATTATTATAGTAACTTAAACAGCCTTGTGCGATTCCCTCGGCCATTTTCCGGATGATTTGCTCGTCCGAGAGCAGATCCCGATCCTCCGGATTGGATACGAAGGTCAGTTCAAGCATGACGGATGCCAGCCCATGCTCTCGGAGAACGGCGAAATTATCCTCGACCAACTCTGACACGTTGGGTTCCAATTCCGGTGCCGATTCCGTGATCGCATCATGCAAAAAGCGCGAGAGCATAAGGTTGCGCTCCCATTCACGGCCCCGATAACCCTCGCGGACAATATAATCCGGATTGGAGTAATAAGGATCCTCGCGGATCAGCCGTTCCTCGCTCTTGATGATCGAATCGTCCGTTACATAATACATTTGCGTCCCGTGCAGAGAGGGATCGGAATTCCAATTGTTGTGGATCGACAGGAAGATGACGTCGTCGATCTCATATTCGAATTCCAAAAGAGCGATCATATCCTCGCTGAAACCACTTCCGACCATCGCGCCCATACACCCGGCCGAGATATCTTCGGAATTGACCCGTATCGCCTCCTTCATTCCTTCGCGCAACCTCACCTCCAAATCTCCGGGTAAGGGCTCCATTCCCAGCTCCTCGGCGTGATCCAAACAATAAAGGTGGACCATCGCGGGCCGGGCATAGATCGAAAGAAATAAATCATCGGTTCGAAGCATGATGACCTCGGCGCCGAGCGACTCCAGTTCCTCTTGCGCTTTGAAAGCGATCCGAAGGTTGAATTCCTTTTCAAAATAAGTCGGGTCACTGTCGGGATAAACACAGCCGTTTTCGTAACCGCCGTGACCCGCATCGAGAAAGACCGTTTTTCCCGTAAGGGGCAGATCCACGGCCGGACCGGAAGCGGTTGCGGAGGCGGAAGCGAAAGAAGCGATTACAGACGGAGTCGATATGGTCGCAGGTGTCGATGAAGAAGCGGAGAACAGCCCGAAAAAATGTGCCGTCAGGATTCCGCCGACTGAAAGGACCGCAAGGCATACCAGCAACAAGAGGATAAAGGAGCCCGATTGCTTCTTGCCTGTCGGTCGGGTTCGGGAGCGCGGCGTTTCGGGTCGTGTCGGAGTGGTTCTGAATCGTTGATGCAATTTCCGCATAGTGATCTCCGTTATTTGTTATTTTTCATCGTCATTATAACTGTTTTTGCCAAAATCGCGAAAAGGAACGTTCGACCGGGTGGTGAATCTTCTTGTATCACCGGTATCGAGAGCCCAACCCGGCCCGAGTGATATAATTGTACATATTGTCAGTTGAGATAAGGGATATCGTGTGATATGATAATCAAAACCGCATCAGGAGGCTCGAACATGCCAACGGTGATCAGTATTTGGGGAGATTCCATCATGCGCGGAGTCATTTTTGACCCCGTGAAAAAGAGGTACACCTTCCTGCGCGATTCTGCCGTGGAGTTGTTTTCGAGGAGATTTTCCGTTCCGATCACCAACCACTCGCGATTCGGCTGTACCGCGACGCGAGCCTTTTCGCCCCTCGTCAAGTCGCTTGATCCGGAGGGTCCGTCCGGGCTGGTCCTGCTTGAATTCGGCGGAAACGATTGTGATTACAACTGGAAAGAGGTCTCCCGAGACCCGCTTAAGAAGCATGAGTCCAACACCCCGATCGATAAATTCGAAGAAAGCATGAGGGGCATGATCCGTGCCATTCGCGCGGCGGGTAGCCGGCCGGTCACAATGAGCCTGCCCCCTATCCATGCGGAGCGATATTTTGAAGTCATCTCCTCGCTGGCGGAAGTCGTTCCATCGCGAATAATGGAATTTCTCCATGACAAGCAAGTGATATACCGTCGTCAGGAACTATACTCGAGTCTGGTGTACCGAATCGCTAAAGAAATGGATGTTCCGCTCGTCGATGTTCGCACTTCATTTCTCGAGCGTGACAGATTGGGTGATTACCTCTGCATGGACGGTATCCATCCGAACGAAAAGGGGCAGGCACTCATTCAGGAGGAGTTTGCAAACCGTTATCGTATGTTGGGAGAGTGAAATCACCGCGGATCCCCGCGGAGATTTGATGATCAGCCTTGTATGGTGCGTCGCTCGTCTTGACGTAAAAAGAATTTATCGAATAAGCCGGGGCAAATTTAGAGGTCGATTAAATTGACAGAGCAAACTCTGCCCTGTATAATCTTCC
>CAYPAL010000004.1:0-32894 GCA_964408695.1 uncultured Oscillospiraceae bacterium
TTGCCGCCAAGCTCGTCGAGGTTTTCTCTTATCTCGGTATAACACAGGCGGAAGCACTCCGCGCCGTCGAGGCGGGAAGCGCCGAGTATCGCGTATATAAGGAAGATATCTATCGAAGAGGACAGGAAGTCGTAGAGGATCTGAACCGATCGGGCCAACGGGGCGTGGTTCTCGCGGGACGCCCGTATCACTGCGACCCAGAGGTCCATCACGGCATCCCTGAGATGATCAACGGTTTAGGCCTCGCGGTGCTTACCGAGGACAGCGTCGCCAAGCCGGGGAGACTCGAGCGCCCGATCCGGGTGGTCGACCAGTGGATGTATCATACCCGCCTTTATGAGGCGGCCGCGTTTGTCATCGAGCAGGATAATCTCGAACTCATTCAACTCAATTCCTTTGGATGCGGGCTAGACGCGGTGACCTCCGATCAGGTACAGGAAATATTGGAGGCAAAGGGGAAGTTATACACGTTACTCAAGATCGATGAGGTCAGTAACCTCGGTGCCGCGCGCATACGAATTCGATCGTTGAAGGTCGCGATGGACGAGCGCGCGCAAAGCCTTATAGACGGTCACCCCTTGGTGATCAAGAAACCATACACAATCGAGCGGGTCCCTTTCACCAAGAAGCACAAGAAGTTACATACGCTTCTTTCTCCGCAAATGGCACCGATCCAGTTCGAGTTTGTCGAGGCGATCTTTCGAAATGCCGGTTATCGTGTGAAGATTTTGAAGGAGGCTTCCGCCGAGGATATCGAGTGCGGCCTTCGTTTTGTCAACAATGACGCATGCTTTCCGACCATCATGGTGGTCGGTCAGTTGATCAACGCCTTTATTTCGGGTCGTGAGGACCCGGACAACACAACGGTGATGATCACCCAGACCGGCGGAGGATGCCGCGCGACCAATTATGTCGCGTTTCTTCGAAAAGCACTGCGCGAGGCCGGCCTTGAGCACGTTCCCGTCATCGCGCTTTCCGCTCAGAGTTTTGAAAAAAATCCCGGCATGAAGTTCACCTTGCCGATCCTTCATCACGCGCTTCAGGCGCTGTGCTACGGCGACTTACTGTCGACTCTTTTATTGCGCGTGCGTCCGTACGAGCAGGTACCGGGATCGGCCAATGAGCTTTATCGAATATGGAGCCGAAAGGGCGTCATTTTTTTCAATCGCGAATCCAAGTTCGACGGACTCAATGAGGCATACCATATCGGGAAAAAGGACGGCGATGCCGACCCGGCTGTCGTTGACGAAATTTCCCGGGTGATCGGGGACCTTTCCGGGAAACTTTTGTTCGAAAAGGACGCCATCTCGTTTCGCAGTCTGATCGACCGGGTGATCGAAGCCTTTGAAGCGTTTCCGCTTTTGGATATTCCGAGAAAACCGCGCGTCGGGATCGTTGGAGAGATCCTTGTCAAATTTCATCCGGACGCCAACAATCACGCGATCGACGTCATTGAGCAGGAGGGCTGTGAGGCTGTCATGCCCGGGCTTTTGGACTTCTTCTTCTATTGTGCCTATAATCCGGCGTGGCGCGTCAAGAACCTTGACGGTAATGCCGTCGTCGGGTTCGTCTCGGATCGTTTGATCGATATCATGGATATTTACAGGAAACACATTATCGAGCGCATCGCCCGTTCCGGGAAATTCCAAGTCCCCGTTTCGATCCGTCATCTGGCGGATAAAGCGCAATCGGTCCTTTCCTGTGGCAACGCCTGCGGAGAAGGATGGTTCCTGACCGCGGAAATGATCGAGCTCATCGAAAGCGGCGTACCGAATATCGTTTGCGCACAACCCTTTGCCTGCCTGCCGAACCACGTCACCGGTAAAGGTATGATCAAAGAACTGAGAAGGCAGTATCCTCAGTCCAATATCGTCCCCATCGACTATGACCCCGGGGCGAGCGAAGCGAACCAACTCAATCGTATCAAGCTGATGATCAGCACGGCACACATGCTTTTCGAAGATCGAAAAGATCCCGTGAGTGTCAACACGCAAGAGCGGCAGGCGGAACCGTCGCAAATAACGGAGGAATAACATGTCGGCAGAGGGCGAGAAGCGGATCCTTTTGATTGACGGAAACAGTATCATCAACCGAGCTTTTTTTGCCCTTTCCGGGCGAAGCAACCTGACCGCGCCCGACGGGACACCGACCGGGGCGGTCAACACTTTTTTAAATACTATATTTAAGCACATCGAAGACATCCGTCCGACCCATGTTGCCGCGCTTTTCGACCGACGGGAAAAGACATTTCGACATGAAATGTTTGACGGTTACAAAGCAAAGAGAAAGGGCATGCCCGACGAGTTGGCCGTGCAGGTCCCGCTCCTCAAGGATATTCTGGACGCGATGCGTATATCGCGATACGAACTCCCGGGCTATGAGGCCGACGACTTGATCGGTACCTATACCGAGCTGGCGGAAGACAACGGGATCAAGGTTTTTATCCTGAGCGGCGACAAGGACGATTTTCAGCTGATAAGCAGGGAGACCGTCGTCGTGATGCCGGTATCCAAGGCAGGAAAGACTACCTCCGACATTTACGATACAGATTTGTTTTTCGAGCGGTACGGGCTGTTGCCGAGCGAATTTGTCACCGTGAAAGCATTGATGGGCGACCCGAGCGACAATATTCCGGGCGTGCGCGGAGTCGGCGAAAAGACAGCACTGGAACTGGTTCGAAAACACAAGACTCTGGACGATATTTATCAGCATCTCCCGGATTTCCCCGACGGATTGCGTAAAAAACTCGAGTCGGATCGGGAGATGGCCTATTTATCATATGAGTTGTCCCGGATCAAGCGAGACGTGCCGGTCGAGCCGTCCATCGAGGAGTTCGTTGTTGCGGAGCCTGACAAAGACAAACTGGCGGATCTGTTGTACCGTTTCGGATTACGCAGTCAGTTGAAGAAGGCGGGACTCGAAAATTATATTCCTTACGAATCGGGTTCTGATTCCCCGTCCGGAGATTCGGACGATAATTCAAAGGAAAAGTTGGTTCCCGTGACAATGCCGGAGATCGTCGAAGCAGCGGATATAGGTAGTTTTCAAGGAGCGATAAAAGGCCTTATAAATGACGGGAAGAAGCGAAAAATCGTCGTTATCGATGTTTTTACCGACTCGCGGGGATCCGTCGAGATCCCGGAAAGGCGACTGTTCGTGTCTTTCTCACCGACCGAGATCGTCTCGGTAAGGGGGGAGGACATCACCCCCGCACTGGAATCCTTGGCACAGGCCGGATTCGGTCTGAACAAAGATTTGATTGTCGCCGGATTCTCGATCAAGGACACCTACAAGTTTCTTCCGGAACCGTTGCCGTTTGACCGTTGCTTTGATACGGAGATTGCCGGCTATCTGCTGAATCAGATCGAGGGCGCTTCACCGTCGTTTGAGACGCTTTTCGAGCATGCCCTCGGGATCCCTTATCCGAGACTTCCGGATGATGAATCGTCCGTCACGGAGCGATCCGGGAAGTCGCGAGAAACGCTTTTGGAGTCCATGCTCTTACCGGTAACAGAAGAGCCGACCGATTTGAGGACCGATCGGACGTATCAGCTTTTTGCGTGGCGGGTGTTACTGGTCCACGCGTTGGTTACAAAACAGACGGAGCAGATCCTTTCGTCCGGCATCGATAAGCTCGCTTTCGAAATCGAGATGCCGCTTGTCCTTCATTTGGATCGAATGGAGCGAGCCGGATTTCTTGTGGACCGGGACTTTTTGACCTCCATGCACGAAGATTTCGAACAAAAGCTCGGCGAACTCACGCTGAAGATTTACGACGATGCCGGTATGACCTTTAATATCCTTTCACCCAAGCAGTTGGGGCAGGTGCTTTTTGAGCATCTCGGATTGCCTTCCGGACGAAAAAACGCAGGCGGGACTTATTCGACGGATTCGGATGAGTTGATGCGTCTTTCGGACCATCATCCGGTCGTCTCGAGCATTCTTGAATACCGACAGATCTCGAAACTGGATTCCACCTTTGTCGTCGGCCTTCTTCGGGGAATCGATCCGACGGACGGAAGGATTCATTCGAGTTTTTCTCAGGCGATGACTTCGACCGGTCGACTCTCTTCCGCAGAACCGAATTTACAGAATATTCCGATCCGTACGGAGCTCGGCCGCTTGATCCGAAAGGCCTTTATCGCGCCCGACGGTTACACTCTTCTGGACGCCGACTATTCGCAGATCGAGCTTCGATTGCTCGCACATCTGTCTCAGGACGAAAACATGATGAACGCTTTCCTCAATAACGAGGATATTCATACGAACACCGCGGCGAGTATTTTCAAGGTGCCCAAAGATATGGTCCTGCCGCATATGCGCTCGGCAGCCAAGACGGTCAATTTCAGTATCGTTTACGGAATCAGTGATTTCGGGCTTTCGCAGGATCTGGGCGTGTCGTTTCAGGAGGCTCACACCTACATCGAGAAGTATTACGCACGCTATCCTCAAATTCGCGCTTACCTCGACTCGCTAAAAGCGACCGGATACGAAAAAGGATATGTGGAGACGTTATTCGGCAGAAAGCGCATTCTTCGTGAGCTGACATCGCCGAATCGCAACGTTCGCATGTTCGGTGAGCGGGCGGCGATGAACACTCCGATCCAGGGCACCGCGGCCGACATCATCAAAATCGCGATGAACAAGGTCAGCGACGATCTTCGCCGGGCCGAGCTGGACGCACGCCTGATCCTTCAGGTACACGACGAACTGATCATCGAGTGTTCGGAAAATGACGTCGCGGCGGCTTCGGTCATACTCAAAAACGCCATGGAAAACGCCGCGGTATTGACGGTACCGCTTGTTTCCGACGTAAGGGTCGGGAAGAGCTGGTATCAGTGTAAGGAGTAGATGTTATGTTTGTTATCGGGATTACGGGTGGGATCGGAACAGGAAAAAGCATGGTCGCAGGGATTTTTGGATCCAGGGGCGTCAAGGTCCTGGATGCCGACGACATCTCCCGGGAGGTGACCGGGGTCGGCGGAGCCGCATTACCCGAAATACGCGGACTTCTCGGGAACAAAGCGGTCGACACCGATTTTTCGATGAATCGAAAATACGTCGCCTCGCTGGTTTTTTCGGACCGAACGAAGCTCGATCAACTATCGAAAATCATCCACAGGCACGTCCTGGAACAGATCGCCGTGGAGCTTGAAGCCGAAAAAGAAAAGGGGACCAAACTGGTCATACTCGATGCGCCGATACCGGTCCGAAAGGGATTTCTTGACCGATGTAATCAGGTCTGGGTCGTCAGTGCCGACGAAAATATTCGCTTGGAGCGTCTGGTCGCCCGTGGAATGGACATTGACGACGCCAAACGCCGGATGAGTATGCAAATGACCCGTGAGGAATATGAAGATCTTGCCGATGTTGTCATTTGCAATGACGGTACCGAGGAAGATCTCGCTCATGAGGTCGAAAAACACATTGCCGCGCAACTGCACGAACGGGGTATTCGAATATGAATCTCAGTCAGGGAATCGCTCTGTCCGGTATCCTTCTTGCGGTTTTATTTCTTATCAGTCTCAGGTTTCTGAATGAAAAGGCCGGACCTACGCTTTACAAATTCCTGCGCATATCCGGGTTGATTTATCTCTCTTCTACTGTGGTGATGTATCTGCTCATAAGATACCGGCCGATCTTGTCGCCGCCCTATGTGATCCTTGCAGAGGCTCTGGCACTCGGCATGCATATCTTGTCTTCTTCGATGATGTTCTTCTTTTCGAAAAAACTGACCGAGAAGGCAGAACAGGCCCAAAACGATCCGACCCGAGACGAGTCTGGACCGTCAGACGTTGAATCGGAATAGGACGACGTCGCCGTCTTTCATGACGTATTCCTTGCCCTCGGAACGGACCAAGCCTCTTTCCTTCGCCGCGGCATAACTCTTGGATTCATACAGATCCTTAAACGAGACGATCTCGGCGCGGATGAAGCCCCGCTCAAAGTCGGAGTGGATCTTCCCGGCGGCCTGAGGGGCTTTCGTGCCTTCTTTGATCGTCCATGCGCGGACCTCCTGAGGTCCGGCGGTCAGAAAGGAAATCAAGCCCAATAGTTTGTAGCTCTCCTTGATCATTCGATCCAAGCCGGAAACGGAGAGACCGAGTTCCTCCAGAAACATGGCGCGTTCTGCCTCGTCGAGCATCGCGATCTCTTCTTCGATCTTCGCGGAAATCGCGATAGCCCTGCTATTTTGATTCTCCGCGATCTTCTTCACAACCGAAAAATACGGAGCTTCCGGAAGGGGAATATCCGTCTCCGCGATGTTCGCGGCATAGATCACCGGTTTTAAGGAAAGAAGCGGCAGATCCTTAAGGATCTCATTCTCTTCGTCGGAGAATTCCATAAGTCGGGCGGAGGTTCCCTCGCTCAGCGCTTCGTATACTCGCTCGTAAAGCTGCAAAATAGCCGATGCCCCGGGATTCTGAGCCTTGACCAGTTTCCGCTGTTTGTCCAATCGGCGCTCCATGTATTCGATATCGGAAAGGATCAGCTCCAACTCGATGGTCTCAATATCGCGTTTCGGGTCCGCCTCGCCGTCGACATGGACGACATTCGTGTCGTCAAAACAACGGACGACATGAACGATCGCGTCGACCTCGCGGATGTTGGCGAGAAACTTATTGCCGAGGCCCTCGCCTTTGCTGGCGCCCTTGACCAATCCTGCAATATCGACGAACTCGACCACCGCGGGCGTGTACTTCTCCGGAGCGTAAAGTGACGCAAGAAAATCAAGGCGCTCATCCGGTACCATCACCACACCGACATTCGGCTCGATGGTACAAAACGGGTAATTCGCGCACTCCGCTCCGGCTCTTGTGATCGCGTTGAACAAAGTGCTTTTGCCGACGTTGGGCAGACCCACAATTCCCAGTTTCATTTTGCTTCTCCGTTGTTTCTAGAGTTTACCGGGCTTCAAGGAGACCGGATCGCTTCGGACATTATACCACTATTGTACATTTCTTTGGGATGAATGAATCTGCTTTTGTCTTTCGAAAAAATTGATCGTGTCGTTGTCGTCTTTAAACGATTTTGTCGAAAACCGGTGCAATGCTGAATCGTTAAGAAGGTTAGGATGTTTTTGTTAAGGAGGGATCAGGTGGCAGTAAGAAAGAATCGATTTGCACAGATATCGACTTGCCTTGTTAACGGTGCGGACGGTGTGCAAGCGCTTATGGAAATATCGATCCTTCCCGGGCTTCCGTCTGTCGAGATCGTCGGTCTGTGCGACTCTTCGGTCCGGGAATCCAGAGAGCGGGTGCGCGCGGCGATTCGACAGATCGGATTTGATTTTCCGTCAGCAAGGATAACGGTCGGAATTTTTCCGGCATACATTCACAAATCCGGTTCATCATTTGATTTGCCTTTGGCGTTGGGAATCCTTATTGCTTCCGGTCAGATCCGGATGTCGGATCCAAGACCCGTTATCGCATTCGGCGAATTAACGCTGACTGGCAGGGTCCGCGAGACCCCCGGGGCGATCGCCAAACTCTCCTCTATCGATCGATCTTTGCGTGCCCATATCCTTATTCCGTCGGGTAACAGAAGAGAAGCGGACCTTCTCGGACTGAGCGCTTCTTATGTTTGCTGTCTCAATAAAGCGGTTCATATACTGACCGGCTCAGATGACCGGTCCTGCACATGCGATATTTCAGGGGACCAAGGGCAACGAGGCTTTGATGCAGAAGAAGGTGAAAATAAGTTTGATGAGGAGGATCGTACTGTCGGACCGATGTCCGTAAGCAAGTTTTCGGGAAGGGACTCCTCACCGGACTCAGCTCTGGATTTTTCATGTCTGAAAGGACAAGAGAAGGCTTCCCGCGCAATTCTTCTTGCGGCCGCGGGAATGCACAATATATTGCTTTCCGGAAGTCCCGGAAGCGGTAAAACAACCGCGGCCAGAGTTCTTAGGGGTATTCTTCCGCCCTTGAGTCGGGAAGAGAAGATCGATTACCTAAGAACGGTCAGTTCGTCGAGAGTATTGAAGGATAGCGAGATCGATATCGATTGCAGGCCGTTTCGATATGTTCATCACTCATGTACGACCGGCAGATTGATCGGTAATCCGGCCGGGAACATTCCGGGAGAGCTGGCGCTTTCAACGAACGGCATCCTGTTTTTGGATGAAATGGCAGAGTTCTCGCCGCGTGTGTTGGATATGCTCCGGCAACCGCTGGAGAACAAATGTGAGAATCGGATCGCGTCACAGAATTCCTCTGTTTTTCCTTCTCGTTTCTTACTGATCGGAGCCATGAATCCATGTCGGTGCGGCAAACTCTTGGACAGCCCCTCGTCCTGCAGTTGCACGGTGGCTCAAAGAAGACAATATGACAAAAGGATCAGCGGACCGATATTGGATCGTATTGATATTTTCTGTGAGTTGTACCGTCTTCGCCGCCAAGGTTTATTTGATTCCGTCGCACAAGGAAGCGCTTCTCAAAGCGGACGAATCCGAGAAGAGATCCGGGACTGCTGGGAAATCCAGTTCGAAAGATGTAGTGAGTATGGAATAAGCCCTGTACTCAACGGCGAAGCGGACGGTTTTCAAATCAATGAATTATTTCGGATCCGGAAAGACGTGTTGGAGCACGCCGTACTGTCCGCAGAACGTCTCAGTGTATCGGCCAGAGGTCTCAGTAAGATACTCAGAGTCGCGAGAACGGCCGCGGATCTGGATGGCGAACGCGACATGCAGGTGTGTCATGTATCTGAAGCGTTTCAGTTTCGCAATCGAAGAGATGTCACGGTTGCCGCTTTTTCCGGGGCTCATATCATGAATCAATGGAAAGGCGGTAGAATATGATGACAGATTTGAACGAACGAGAAAATTTGGCGGCGGACTTATTGGTTTCTGATCTGATGATCAATAAAATGACCGGTTCGCGGATGCTTCGACGATTGAGCACAATCGGTATCATTCAGAATCACCGGGATCTGTTTCGTCATCATGTAGACTTGTCTGACGCCATGGTCGATGAGAGTTTTTCGGATCGTGACCGACAGAGGATCGCGACGCTTGCGCATCTGGAAACGGATCGGGACCGCTATTTCAGGAGGGCGGAAGAGTGCTTGCGGTCAGGGATCCGTTCCGTTTCATGGTGCGACGATCATTATCCCGAAGCGATGAAGAACCTCGAAGGAATGCCGATCATTCTCTACGTCAAGGGTAATGCGGAATATCTTAAGGAAACGGGTAATTCGGTTGCTGTAGTCGGAAGCAGAAAGCCCAGCAATTACGGGTTGCGCGCAACCGCAGAAATCGTCAGAAATTTAGCGCTTCAAGGCACGATCATTGTCAGCGGACTTGCCCGAGGAATCGATACGGCGGCTCATCGCGCGGCACTTGCGGCTGACGGGAAGACGATCGCGGTAACTGCTTGCGGACTGAATTTAGTGTATCCTCCGGAGAATCGCGATTTATTCGATGAGATCGCGAGCAAGGGTCTTCTGATATCCGAAATGCCTCCCGGGCAGGAAGCGCTTCGAAGGTATTTTCCCGCCAGAAACAGGATCATGTCTGCGCTCAGTGACGCAGTAGCCATCATGGAAGCCGGAGAATTCAGCGGAACGCTTCATACCGCCAGTTTCGCGGTCGCCCAAGGCAGGGATGTATTTGTTCTTCCGGGTAGCATTTACTCGTCGTATTGCCTGGGCAACCTGATGCTTTTGCGCGACGGTGCGGACATTCTTCTTTGCGCGGATGATATTCTGTCCCGTCTTGCCGGTTCGGCATTCATCCGTGAAATGGATGAGATACGCATTCGTTTACGTCATAATGAGATTCGAGAGCGCTTGCCGGATCATCCGGGCAATATGAGTCGTGAGGAGCTATCGTCGCTGATTTCCGACGAATTGAGCAATGGAGATTTGACTCTGGATGAATTGGTTGCGTCGACGGGAGTTTCCTTTTCGACACTGGCTCCGCTTCTGTCCGAAATGCTGATGAGCGGTGCGGTGACCGAAAATCGCGAGCGATTTGCTTTGACTTTTCCGTATACATGAAGTATATAATGGTAAAAGATTTTCAAAATCAAACAAGCGAATCGCGGAAAGAGCAATAATGGGAAGAAATTTATTGATTGTTGAGTCACCGGCCAAAGCAAAGACGATCGGAAGATATCTGGGCAAGGATTATCGCATTGCCGCTTCAGTCGGTCATATTCGCGATTTGCCGTCGTCCTCTATCGGGGTCGACGTTCGACGCGGATTCAAGCCGATGTACATCAATATGCGCGGTAAGGAAAAGGTGATCCGTGAACTGAAAGAACTTTCCACGGACTCCGATGTTGTTTTTATCGCAACCGACCCGGACCGCGAGGGAGAGGCAATAGCATGGCATATCGCGACGATCCTTAAGATCGATCCGACATCGATGTGCCGGGTTTCCTTTAATGAAATCACTCAGAAGGCCGTTGTCGAGGCGATCAGTCAACCGAGAGCCATCGATATCGACTTGGTGAATGCTCAACAAGCCAGACGTATTTTGGACCGCCTCGTTGGATACGAATTGAGTCCCTTGCTGTGGAAGAAAATACGAAAGGGTCTTTCCGCGGGGCGAGTACAATCGGTGGCGACTCGAATGGTCGTGGATCGCGAAGCGGAAATTGATGCATTCCTTCCCGAGGAATACTGGTTGCTGACCGCCGAGTTGAGTCCGGAGACTAAGCATTTTCCGTTCAAGTCAAGATATCATGGCAGACTCAAGGGCGACAAGATCGAGAAGGTCAAACTCTCAAACAAAGATGAAACGGATAAGGTTATCGCTCAACTCAACGGAGGCGAGTATTTTGTAAGAAGTGTCAAGAAGGGCAGGAAGAAAACTCATCCTTATGCACCGTTTACGACCAGTACCCTGCAACAGGAGGCTTCCCGAAGGCTTGGATTTCCTTCGCGAAAGACGATGAGTGTCGCACAACAGCTTTACGAGGGTATCGAAGTGGCCGGTTACGGACAGGTTGCTCTTGTTTCCTATATCCGAACCGATTCTGTTCGGGTGTCCGATGACGCCGCGGCAGAAGCCCGTGCGATCATCTCTCAGAAGTTCGGAACGGACTATGTTCCCAAAAGCGCCCGAAAATTCTCTAATAAGAACGCGGCGCAGGATGCGCACGAAGCCATACGTCCGACGCACTTTGATCTTTCTCCGGATACCATTCAAGACGTACTTTCAGGCGATCAATTCCGCCTTTATAAAATTATTTGGGATCGCTTCATCGCCTCTCAGATGGCTGCGGCGGAGATCGATACGGTAACTCTCGATATAGCGTGCAATCAGCAGGTTTTTCGATCGACCGGAGAGACGGTTGTTTTTCCCGGATATTTGGCGCAGTACGTAGAAACCTCCGACGATAAGAAAGAAGAGGATACGCCCGAAAGCAAGGCGAAGCTTCCCGTCGTAAACGAAGGAGATCGGCTGAAGCTCATTTCTTTGAGTCCCGAACAGAAATTTACTCAGCCACCGGCGCGGTACACGGAGGCGACCCTGATCAAGGCAATGGAAGAGAAGGGGATCGGCCGTCCGTCAACCTATGCTCCGACAATATCCACGATATTAGAAAGAAACTATGTTGAGAAACTCAATAAATATCTCGCTCCGACAGAGTTGGGTGTCATTGTGACGAGACTGCTTACGGATAACTTTGACAGTATCGTTGATACGGCCTTTACCGCCAAGATGGAGGAATCCTTGGATGGGATCGAGCTTGGAAAAGCGGACTGGGTAGAAGTGCTGTCGAATTTTTACGGACCTTTTCACGAGTTGGTCGAGAAGGCTTCGAATGAAGTTGCCCGGGTGGAGGTATCCGTACAGGTCACCGGTGAAAAATGTCCCGAATGCCATAAGGGAGATCTGCTCATCAAAGAAGGACGCTACGGCAAATTCGTCGCCTGTTCCGAGTTCCCGGATTGCAAATATACGGCAACGGTACAGACCCCGGTGAATGCCAAGTGCCCCAAGTGCGGCTCCGGACTCGTATCCAGGGAATCCAGAAAATTCAAAGGAAGAGTTTTTTATACTTGCGATAAGAAGGGCACCGATCCGGAATGTGATTTCATCAGTTGGGACATGCCGCTCGACGGTCAGAATTGTGAAGTTTGCGGTCAATATAAGGTAATGAAGAAATTTCGCGGCAGATCCTATACCAAATGCTCGAATAAGGAATGTCCGACGAACCGAAGTCGGAAGACGAAAGTGCCCGATAATCCAACCGATGTCGAGGAGAAGGAATGAGTTCAGGCGGGTTGCAGGTGATCGGAGCCGGTCTGGCCGGCTGTGAAGCGGCGTGGCAAGCCTCTCGGCTCGGAGTTCAGGTCGACCTTTTCGAGATGAAACCGAATCGTAAATCGCCCGCGCATCATCGTGAGGATTTTGCTGAATTAGTGTGTAGCAACTCATTCCGTGCGGATCGGACGGAAAATGCCGTTGGATTGTTAAAAGAAGAAATGCGTCGGTTGGGATCTGTTATTATCGGTTCCGCGGACCGATCCCGTGTCCCTGCGGGCGGAGCGCTTGCCGTGGATCGCGACGAATTTTCGGGACTTGTAACTTCCGCGATAAAAAATCATCCGCTTATCACCGTCCATCATTGTGAAATGACCGAGATTCCGGTCGACAAGACCGTGATCATTGCTACTGGGCCATTGACCGATAATGGGATGTTTGATTCGATCATGAAGGCGGTCGGAAATCAATCTCTTCATTTTTTTGATGCGGCGGCTCCGATCATCGGAGAAGAAGGCATAGACCGTGAAATTGTTTTCGCTGCTTCCCGGTACGGGAAGGGCGGAGATGATTATTTGAATTGCCCGATGAATGAAGATGAGTATCGTTTGTTTTATGACGCGCTGGTCCATGCGGAACTTGCCGACGTTAAAAATTTTGATAAGGAGACGGTTTTTGAGGGGTGTATGCCGATCGAGACCATGGCCAAACGCGGATATGACACGATTCGTTACGGGCCGTTGAAGCCGGTCGGGCTGATCGATCCGAGAACCGGAAGAATGCCATACGCGTGCGTACAACTACGGCAGGACGATCGAAACGCGAGCATGTTCAATCTGGTCGGGTTCCAAACGCGCCTCAAGTTTCATGAGCAGGAGAGGGTCTTTCGACTGATCCCCGGTCTTCGGGAGGCCGATTTTGTTAGGTTCGGCGTAATGCATCGCAACACGTTTATCGATTCTCCCAAGGTACTTTCTCCATACTATTCTTTGACTGAGAAGCCGAACGTATATTTAGCCGGACAAATCACGGGGGTTGAAGGTTACGTGGAGTCGGCCGGATCCGGATTATTGGCCGGTATTTACGCGGCGCATGAGGTTCTTGGAAGACCGCTGTCGAGCCCGCTGTCCGACAAAGCGATGATGGGCGCAATGGCGGCATATGTTTCCGATGCGCGGATTCAGAATTTTCAACCGATGAACGCTAACTTCGGACTATTGCCGCTCCCGGATACGAAAATTCGCGGAAAGAAGGATCGTAATCTTGCCTATGCGCAAAGAGCCCTGGATGAAGTCGAACGTTTTCGCGCATTACTTTTCGAAAATCGGGATTAAGGATATAATCATTACATGACGATCGCTTTCAGTTGAAGGAGAACGGGATATGAGCATAATGGGCGGATTCGACCAATCGGGACCGGGTGTATACGCGAATGAACAGCGGGAAGGACCGATCATCCGTTTTTTTCGCGTACTTGCATTGCGATTTTTCACCTTGTGCTTTTGCAACTTGTTATTTGTTCTTGTAAATCTGCCCGCGCTTGCAGTCACTTATTTTGTGGTCGCGACTGTTATGCCGGTCATCAGTCCGAACCTTTCACCTCAAGCGATCTCCGCCTCGATAGAGAGTCTCGGAGTGGATCAGGCTGCCGAGATGTTTACCGTTGAGACCGCGGCGGGAAATTTGTACTGGGTCTCCGTATTTATCGGTTCGTTTCTGATCGTTGGTTTGACACTGATCGTTATGGGTCCCTTTCAGACGGCGTTTTCGTATGTGTACAGAAACTATGCCAGAGAAACACCCAGTTTTTTCTGGCAGGATTTTGCACACGCTTTGAAGATAAACTGGAAACAATCCCTCATCGTAACCTTGATTTCGCTTTTCGTTACGTCTGTGCTTCTTTTTAACATCGGATATTATGCGACGCACCTGGATGGGGTCCTTTCTCAAATCCTTCTCGGGGTGTTCTGTGTTCTTTTCATCCTGTATCTGTGTATGCACATGTACGTTTACCCTTTGATCGCATCGCTTGAGTTGCCGCTTAAGCAAATATACAGGAATGCAATGATCTTTGCCGGAATTCGCCTCTTTCCGACGATCGGTATCCTCATGATCCAAACGGTGATCATATTGGTCATTCCCGGCGCGATGATCCTTTTCGGGTCTCGAATCGGCTCTACCATTGCGGTATTCATTTATCTGGTCATTGTTTTTGCATTGTCTCACTTTATCGGAAACTTTTTTGTGTGGCATCAGATCGAGAAGCACATATTGCCCGATGAGCCGGTCGAGACTTCCGGAGAATCTGATCCGAGTACACCGGGAATAAACACAAGCGACGATTTGAAAGAGAAAATAACGGAGGCCGCCTCGATTGAATCAAAGGTAGCCTCCGAGGGATTCGATTCCGGTGAAATCGATTGATGGGCATTCGCTTTATCGGATGATTTAAGAGCCATTGTTCCGCGATCAGGCCAAGAGATCTTTCATTGAATATAGACCGGGATCCTTCCCTGCAAGAAACAGGGCCGCTTTGACTGACCCGCGCGCAAATACATTGCGGGTGCTTGCGCTGTGAGAGATCGTGATGTTCTCTTCGGGGCCGGCAAAAAGAACCGCGTGTTCTCCGACGATGTTCCCGCCGCGGATCGAATGTATTCCGATCGAGCGATCGTCCCGAGCCTTTCTTGTGCTGTGACGATCGTATTCGTAATCGAAAATATCTCCCTGAGCGTGATTGATCTCGTCGGCGATCATCAGTGCCGTCCCGGAAGGGGCATCGATCTTTCTGCGGTGATGTTGCTCGATGATTTCGATATCAAAGTCGGGATACAGGACTTGAGCGGCTCGCTTCACCAAATCGATCAAAACATTGATGCCCAGTGACATATTGCCCGATAAAAATACCGCATGGGTCTCAGACATTGCCCGAATCATTTCTTGTTCTTCCTTCGAAAAGCCGGTGGTGCACATGACCAATGGTTTCCCGCTGGTTCGCGTTAATTGAAGTACTGCCGGAAGGGCCCCGGGATGGGAAAAATCGATCATGACATCATAATCCACTTGGCAAGCATCGGCGGAGGAGTATACGGGGAACCCCATGTCTTGAGGATTCGGATCGGCACCGCCAACAATAATCGCTTCGTCGATCGAGGAGCAGATGTCGACAATAACGCGCCCCATATGTCCGCAGCAGCCATTGAGAAAAATGCGTGTCATGCGGTTATTATTCTGAGAAGTCATGTTAGACCTCCGGACGTATATGTGTTGTGAAATGAGAGATCATACAGATCCAGAACAGATCTCAATTTTGCGTGGCATTCGGCGGACATGTCGCAAAGAGGAAGGCGACAAGATCCGACATTCCAACCGAGGATGTTCAGAGCTGCCTTGACCGGTATCGGATTAACATCCGAGAACAGAGCCTGAACCAGCGGAACAATGTCCGCCTGTATTTGTGCCGCGCCCTTAAGGTCTCCGTCGAAAAAGGTATGAACCATGCGACTCATCAGAGCGGGCATCAGATTCGCAACTACGGAAATCACTCCTTTGGCTCCCATGGAGAGCATCGGAACGACAACTCCGTCTTCTCCGGAATAAAGAGCTACATTATCGCCGCAGAGGTGCACGACCTCCGGAACCTGCAGCAAGTTGCATTCCTTCACTCCGACAATATTTGCGATGTTCATCAGCCGGGCGATGGTAGCCGGCGCGATATTCAGATTGGTCCTCGACGGAACATTATATAAGATGATCGGTTTGTCGGTGACCTTGGACAACGCGTCATAATGGCGAAAAAGACCTTCCTGAGAGGCCTTGTTGTAGTACGGTGTGACAACGAGAAGAGCGTCCGCGCCGATGGCGGAGGCCTCGGCGGTCAACTTAGATCCGTGAACGGTATCATTGCTTCCGGTGCCCGCGATGACGGGCAAGCGACCGTTTGCCTGCTCAACGACGGTCTGAATGGTCTTGAGGTGCTCGTCGTCCGGCATCGTGGAAGCTTCTCCGGTGGTTCCGCAAACGACGATGGCGTCCGTTCCGTTCTGAATATGGAAGTCAACAAGCTGTCGGAGCTTCTTCTCATCGACACCTCCCTGAGCAAACGGTGTGACAATGGCAACGGCAGAGCCGGTGAAAACCGGTGTTTTCATGTGCTTGACCTCCTTTTCTCCCGAAACGGGTAATGATGTGATGGAGTACGAGGAAATCATAGCATTTACTGTACTTCAGCGTCAATTGTGTAATATAATGGTTTCTCATGAGAACAAGCGATTTCTATTATCATCTTCCCGAAGAATTGATCGCGCAGCATCCGCTCGATGAACGTTCCGCTTCGAGGCTTTTGACACTGGACGGCCCGACCGGCGTTACGGCTCACCGACGCTTTGACGAGTTGCCGGATATCCTTCATCCTGGAGACTTGTTGGTGATCAACAACACAAGGGTCATTCCGGCCCGTTTGTTGGGTGTGCGTGCGGATACCGGAAAAGCGATCGAGATCCTTCTTCTTAAGAGGATCGATCTCCATAGCTGGGAGACTCTTGCTCGTCCGGGCAAGAAGGTGCGGGTGGGGAACCGTTTGGAATTTCTTCCGGGGCGACTGGAAGCTGAGGTCGCCGAGGTCTTGGATAACGGCAACCGAATCATTCGCTTTTCATATGAAGGGACATGGGAAGAGATCCTGGCGGAGGCGGGCACTGTGCCGTTGCCGCCATATATTCACGAAAAAAACGACGATCCCGAGAGATATCAGACCGTATATGCCGTCGAACCGGGCTCATCCGCCGCTCCGACCGCCGGTCTTCACTTTACCGAAGCGGTTTTCGATCGTATCCGGGCAAGAGGGGTCGATATCGCGGAGTTGACCCTGCACGTAGGACTCGGCACTTTTCGACCGGTCAAATGTGAGGACATTGCGGACCATATCATGCATACGGAATGGTATGATTTTCCGCGGGAAGCCGCGCTGAAGATCCAAGAGACACGCGCCCGCGGCGGAAGGATCGTTGCCGTCGGGACCACTTGTTGTCGAACGCTCGAATCGGTGTACCGCTCAGACCCGACGATGAGCGAGCGATCCGGGTGGACAGACATTTTCATATATCCCGGCTATCGATTTGCCGTTGTCGACGCGATGGTGACGAATTTTCACCTTCCGGAATCGACCCTGATCATGCTAGTTTCGGCGTTTTCGGGAAAAGAAAATGTGCTTCGGGCCTATCAGGAAGCGATCGAACAGAGATATCGTTTCTTTAGTTTCGGAGACGCCATGTACTTAACACGTAAAGACGAATCGGATCAGTGAGGATGACAAAATGAAGACTGACAATAATGCCGGAGCTCCGGTCCGCTATGAACTCCTTCACACTTGCAAGCAGTCCGGAGCGAGACTGGGACGGGTGCACACTCCGCACGGGTCTTTTATGACACCGGAATTCATGCCGGTAGGCACCCAGGCGACCGTTAAGGGAATGTCTCCGGACGAATTGGAGCAGATGGGCGCAAAAATCATACTCTCCAACACGTATCATCTTTGGATGAGACCGGGAAGCGACATCGTTCGTGAGGCGGGCGGGCTTCATCGATTCATGAATTGGAAGAGCGCGATTTTGACCGATAGCGGAGGCTTTCAGGTTTTTTCGCTTGCTTTGCCGAAAAACATTAAGGAAGAGGGCGTCTTTTTTAAATCGCATATCGACGGCTCCGCCCACCTCCTGACACCGGAAAAGTCCATTGAGGTCCAGAATGATCTGGGTTCGGATATTATGATGGCCTTTGACGAGTGCGCGCCCTTTCCGTGCTCGTATGAATACGCAAAGGCGGCGGCGGGACGAACGACCCGCTGGCTGGAGCGTTGCATTACAACACACAAGAATACTGAAAATCAAGCGCTTTTCGGGATCATTCAGGGCGGCGTTTATCCGGACTTGCGTGTCCGAAGCGCCAAGGAAATCGTCGCGTTCGATCTTCCCGGTTATGCGATCGGCGGTCTTTCCGTCGGAGAGCCCGGAGATGTGATGGCTCGCATGCTCGAAGAGACGGTCCCGCATATGCCTTCCGATAAGCCAAGATATCTGATGGGTGTCGGAACGCCGGATTATTTGATCGAAGGAGCCATTCGTGGGATCGATATGTTTGACTGCGTCCTGCCGACCCGGATCGGAAGAAACGGCACAGTGTTGACGCGAAAAGGGCGATTGATCGTCCGCGACGCAACGTGCGCCAGACAGTATTTCCCGATCGAGGAGGATTGTGACTGCTATGCGTGCAAAAACTACACCCGCGCGTATATCCGACACTTGCTCAAGGCCAAGGAAATGTTCGGATTAAGACTTTGCTCGTGGCATAATCTCCATTTCCTGTTGAACCTGATGAAGGATGTAAGGCAAGCCATCCAAGATGACCGCCTGTTGGATTTCCGCGAAGAGTTTTTCGAAAAATTCGGCTATACCGCCAATTAATAGTTGTGTCACGAATAGTCGCTATACTTGAATCATGGGGATTCAGGGAGGTGATCCGATGTCGCGAACATTTCTTGTCACAGGCGCTAACGGACACTTAGGCAGTACCGTTATTCGCAGTTTGGTCGAATCGGGAGAGTCCGTAAGGGGCTTGGTGTTGCCGAACGACACGACCGGCGCATTGGACGGTGTCCGGATTCCTCTTTTTGCAGGAGATGTCACTCAAATAGAATCACTTCAGTCTTTCTTCGCGGGAATTGAACCGGAAAAGACCGTCGTCATCCACACTGCGGGAATCGTATCCATAGAGAGCAAAGTAAACGATCGACTTCACGCGGTGAATGTCGGCGGCACACGAAATATTTGCGATCTATGCTCGAAAATGAATATCGGCAAACTCATCTATGTCAGCTCGGTCCACGCGATCCCCGAAGAACATCGGGGAAAAGTGATTACGGAAACCGAACGGTTTGCTCCTGATCTGGTCGTCGGCGGCTATGCGAAAACAAAAGCGGAAGCTACCGCTTATGTCCTCAGTGCCATACGCTCGGGGAGAGTCCGAGCGGATATCGTTCATCCGTCCGGAATCATTGGGCCTTATGCGTTCACGGAATCTCACACCAACCAAATGATCATGGACTTTGCGAGGGGAACACTGACGGCCGCAATACGAGGCGGGTATGATTTTGTGGATGTCCGGGATGTTGCGGAAGGCATTATTTCGCTTGCCCGTCAGAAGGGATTTGGTCAGACATATCTTTTAACGAATCAATTCTATGAGGTCACAGAGCTGCTTGGCATGCTCCATAGGATCACCGGGCGAAGAAAAATCAGGACGATCCTTCCGCTGTGGTTTGCCAAAGGTACGGCCGCTCTTTCGGAACTTTATTACAAAATCCTTAAGCAAGCGCCTCTCTATACTTCGTATTCGCTTTATACACTCGGAACAAACGCCGTGTTTTCACATGAAAAGGCAGACCGCCTGCTCGGATATACCACAAGAAGCATGGAAGAAACGCTGAGGGACACCATTGACTGGATGAAGAGCACCGGACGACTCAAAGGGGCAAGATAACGGTCGGACGCGACTTTTGTAGTCGAGGGATGCCGGTTGATCCGCGTTTTCGAAAAGTGTACCGGAATCTTTGGATTAACTTGATTTATCTCGTGTAGGAGTGGTAAAATCAATTGCATTCTTGAAATGATTCGTGAAATTCATATTGGAGGAAACCATATGTTATATTTTTTGTCCACGACCGATCCGGCAAGCACGACCTCCGGAACATCAACCGGTACCTTTACCGAAATGCTGCCGATGCTTTTGATGCTCGGCCTCGTCATGTTAGTCATGTACTTTATTACGATCCGCCCACAGCGGAAGCGCGAGAAGGAGCTCAAGGCTCAGGTCGATAAGATGGTGGTCGGCGATAAGATCGTCACGATCGGTGGTATCGTCGGAACGATCGCGAACATCCGCGATGATGAAGTAACGATCACGACCAGTGTTGCAAACACGATGATCACTTTCAGAAAGACGGCCATCAGTACCGTCACCAAGAGAGACGCGACCTGATCGTCCGGTCGTATCATGAGGTCATGAACGGAGGTTTTAGATGAAACATATCAAAGTTGTCCATCATGCGAACGTGAAGGTCCCGTGCTCGGGCAAGGCCTGCGGCGAGTGCCAGACATCCTGTCAGTCCGCTTGTAAGACCAGTTGTACCGTTGCCAATCAGCCTTGCGAAGCCGATCGCTGACGGTCAGAATCACTTTTGACGATGAAATAGTGAAGACGGCTCAGCTCGTCTTCATTATTTTTATTTTACGGTTAGGAGGCTCTGTATTTGGTTTATTTATTTGAAATGAAGGGCAGAAGAATCGCTTATGACTCCGAGTGCTCTTCCATATTTGATTTGGATGCGTTGGCTTTTCGTGTTTTGGGAATGTATCGGGATCGGGACGGAAAAAGACCCGACCCGTACGACCTTCGCGATCTTTCCGATAACGAGGGGTTTTCGCACGAAGAAATCTGCGAAGTCTGTGATTCATTTGACGGACTGATCAAGGATGGGGCTTTGTTTGCGCCGGTTATACAAGCGGATTATACGACGCTTTATCCGGATGGGCCGATCATCAAGGCGATGTGTCTGCACATCTGCCATGACTGTAATATGCGTTGTCGGTATTGCTTCGCCGGGACCGGCGATTACGGAACGCACAAACGCTCGATGCTTTCCGTTGAAACCGGAAAAAAAGCGGTGGATTTTTTGGTCGCGGCCTCCGGGAAGCGACATCACCTGGATATTGATTTTTTCGGCGGAGAACCGCTCCTCAACTGGCCGGTCGTCGTCGAGCTTACGGATTATTGCGAGCAGGCCTCGATCAAGACGGGCAAGGATATCCGGATCACGATCACGACCAATGCACTGCTCTTGGACCGCGAGAAAACCGATTTCATCAACGCACACATGAATAATTGTGTCTTGAGCATCGACGGGCGCCCGGAGATCCACAATAAGATGCGTCCCGGGATCGGAGGTAAGCCGACCTACGAACCCATTAGTGGAAATATTCGAAAATTTATCGTTTCCAGAGAAAATAACGACTTCGGCTATCATGAATATTATGTTCGCGGGACATTCACACGGCATAATCTGGATTTTTCCGAAGATGTCCGACATATTGCGGATCATTTGAATGCGCGGCATATTTCGATGGAACCGGTCGTCTCTGCGCCCGACACGGGTTACGACATACGCGAAGAAGACATCGATGTCATCAACAAGGAATACGAGCGATTGGCTGAATATATCGACGCCAAGAAGAATTCCGATCGACCGGTCCACTTCTTTCATTTTCGGATGGATTTTGAGGGCGGTCCTTGTGTATTCAAGCGTTTGAAGGGTTGTGGCGTCGGATCCGAGTACATCGCGGTCACTCCGGAAGGCGATATTTATCCCTGCCATCAATTTGTCGGCGAAGAAGTATTTTTGATGGGCAATGTAAATGATCTGGATCGAATCACAGATGCGGAAGGCCATATTCAGGACGGAAAATTTATAGAAGATATTCTGGATCCCGATGTTCGTAGAATGTTTTTCGAGCGCCTGATGCCGGAACGCCCCGAGTGTAAAAAGTGCTTTGCGCGTTACCACTGCGGAGGCGGGTGCGCCGCAAACCGTTATTATTCGACCGGTTCTTTGGACGAAGAATATAAGGTCGGATGCGAACTAACGCGCAAAAGATTGGAATGCTCGCTTTGGCTGGCTTGCGTGAAGCAAGAGAGCGAAATGTGATACAATTTAATCACATTGATCATCGAAAAGCGGGGCAAATAACATGGCGGATGAATTGACTATAAAAGAAATACAAAAGAGTGAAGAAGTGAAGACTCTGCTTCAGTCCGCCGGGGTCCAGATGGACTCTCTCGGTTATACGGAGCACACCTTTCGACATTGCCGATTGGTTTCCAATAAGTGCGGCGAGATTCTGGAAATCCTCGGTGAGGACGAGCATTCGGTCGAACTCGGTCGGATCGCCGGATATCTTCACGATATCGGAAATGCCGTGAGTCGCAACAATCACGCTTTATCGGGAGCGATCATGGCGTACGACATGCTCGTTCGAAAAGGCATGTCTTACGGGGACGCCGCAACGATCATGATGGCGATCGCCAATCACGACGAGGGCGAAGGGATCCCCGTGAGTAAGATCGCGGCGGCGTTGATCCTTTCGGACAAAGCGGACGTGCATCGAAGCCGCGTAAGGAACAAACGTCACGAGACCTTTGACATCCACGACCGCGTCAATTACGCAGCGACACTTTCGACGCTTGAAGTGGTCGGCGACCGGGCGCGACTCAACATTGAGATCGATACCGAAATCAGCCCGGTGATGGATTATTTTGAAATATTCCTGGACCGAATGAAGCTCTGCCGAAATGCGGCTAACTATCTGAATTTGAAGTTTGAGCTGTTCATTAACAATACGCAATTGCTGTAAACAGCCGATCGAGATCAAGAGGACAATCATGGCAGGTCATTCCGGCGGAATACCAGAGAATATCATCGAAGATATCATTTCCAGGAACGACATCGTTTCCGTGGTCGGGCAATATGTTCGATTCACCAAGACAAGCGGACAGAATCAATTCGCGCTTTGTCCTTTTCATTCCGAGGACACTCCATCCTTTTCCGTTTCCGTCAGCAAGCAGATATACTATTGCTTCGGGTGTCATAAGGGCGGAAATGTGATCCAATTCATCATGGAAGTTGAAAAGCTCTCCTTTATCGAAGCACTCAAGCTCTTGGCAGAGCGCGCTCAAATCACACTTCCGGAACCCGAGGACGACGCACTCAAAAAGCTTTCCGTTCAACGCGACGAGATTCGCGACGCCCTTCTTGAGGCTGCGCGGTATTTTTACACATCACTGAATTCGGATCGCGGCAGAGGAGCCGCAGAATACCTCGCCAAACGGAAAATAGCACCGCAGACCGCTAAGAAATTCGGGCTGGGCTACGCTCCGGACGAATGGGAGGGTTTGTACCGATTCTTGCGCAATAAGGGTGTTCGCGACGAGATCCTTCAGAAATGCGGGCTTTTCACAAAGAGCAAAAAGGGAGGCTTGATCGATCTTTTTCGCGGTCGGTTGATGTTCCCGATTTTCGATCCGATGGGGAAGATCGTCGCGTTCGGCGGAAGGATCATGACGGACGGTACACCCAAATACATCAACTCACCGGAAACAGACGTCTATTCCAAGCAAAGAGTCTTGTACGGCCTCAATTTCGCGAAAACGTCCAAGGAGAAGTCTCTGATCATCGTCGAGGGCTATATGGATGTCATTTCCATGCACCAGGCCGGTGTGACCAATGCGGTCGCATCGCTCGGAACAGCCCTCACGGATCGTCAACTTTCGCTTGCTTCGCGCTATGCGGAAGAGATCATTCTCTTTTTCGATTCGGACAATGCGGGTCGAAACGCCGCGATCCGAAGTCTTAAGGCACTCATGACGAGGCTGAACCGCCCGTCCGGTATGAACGCGAAAATGTCCGTCGGACGTGTTCCGGACGGTAAGGATCCGGATCAGTACATTCGCGAACACGGGCCAGAGGCTTTTCGAAAAGTAGTTGCCGACGCGTTACCGGTATTGGATTATTTGGTCGAAGCGGCGCAGGCACAGAGCATCGTCGACGGAAAATTCGACGCAAGAACCTTTCAGTCTCTTGCCTGCGAGTACCTGTCCTGGGAGTCCAATGCGGTCCTTCGTGAGCGGGCGGCCGGAACCGTCGCCGACGTTTTGAAGGTATCGGTCGCGAGCGTTTTGGCGGAGGCGAAACGAGCGGAGGACAACGAGAGAAGATCGGGAACGATCGAGCCCCTTCGCACGGCAAAGGAGCAGATCTCCGCCGTGCCCGTGGAGGAGACCAACCGCGCCACACATCAGGAAATCGTCTTGCTTTGCTTTCTTTGCGAGAATCCGGAAGTGTTTCAAGACATGCCGGACAAGCCGATCGCGACCGATTTTTCGGCCGGAACGATGCGGACGATCGCGACCGAAATGATCGCAATGCTTTATAAAGGAGTCGGAGGAGCCGCCAAGCTTCTGGAACTTTCGGAAGGTAAGGAGTTGAACGGCCGTCCGGCTCGGGATTTGTTCTCGGGGATCCTGATGAAAACAAAAGACATTCGTGACCCGCAGAAACTCTCCAGGTTCGTGTTGGACTACCTGTACCGGGTTCGTGAGCAGGTTTATACGAGAAGAAAGAAGTACCTCGCAATACAGATTGACGGCATGGCCGAAGGCGCGGACCGCGAAGCTTCCGTTAACGCTTTTCGGGAGGTAAATGATTACCTTAAATATTTACGCGAGCAAATCCGGGAGCTTTCCAATTGATGGACGGGCGGAGGTCGATGTGATCAAAACAAAACTGCCCGCGCGCCTTCAATGCATCGCGGATGAAATGCCCTCGTGCCGGCGATTGATCGATGTCGGTTCCGACCACGGATTCTTGTCATCGTATGTCCTGGAGAGACGTATTTCTCAAATGGTCATCGCTACGGATATTCACCGGGCACCGGCGCAAAGGACCCGCGAATATCTGGACAGGAAGGGATTTGCCGGAAAGTCCGAAGTTTATTGCCGCGACGGATTAAGCGGTATCGTTCTTTCCGGTGAAGACGTCGTTGTCATCGCGGGACTCGGCGGACTGGAGATGGTGCAAATCCTCACTCGGGCACTGGCTGAGCAGGGAGGGGTCTTTCCGAAAGGCACGGTTTTCCTTCTTCAGCCACAGCGCTCGGAGGAAGAACTCAGAGCTTTCTTATCGGTGAACCTGTTCGACGTCGAATCCGAAAGGATCTGCCTTGACAGGGGCAGAACGTATGTGATCATCCGTTGCCGATTTATCGGCGAGCCGCGTCCGCTAAGCCCGGAGCAGAGGATCCTCGGGCCGTTTATCATAAAAGAAAGACCGGAAGGCACGGTTCGATACTTGGAGGGCAAGATCCGTTCGCTCGAAAAACAGTGCCTCGGCCGTCCCGAACTGCTGACGGTCATTCGATTTGCCAAAGAGCTCTTGAGCGAAGAAAGGAGAACCGATCGATGAAAAACCCGGTTGCGACGAAGGAAATCGTTCGTTTTATGGACGAGACGGCACCGCGTGAGCGAGCCGAGGAATGGGATCATGTCGGTCTGATGGTCGGAAACGAAGAGGCCGAGGTTCGCGGCATCGTTCTTTCGCTGGATGTCACTTCGGAGGCGATAGAACTCTGCGAGGAGTCGGGCGCGAACCTGATGATCACGCACCATCCCCTGTTTTTTGCGCCCTGCTTTTCGATCGATACGGATACGCCGCAGGGCAATCTGATCGCGCGGCTCCTTCGGGGGAACATATCGGTTTTTTCGGCGCATACCAATCTGGATCGGGCGGACTTCAGTGTCAATCATGCACTGGCGCAGAAACTCGGCTTAAATACCGTCGGAACACTTGAAGACTGCGCGTTCGGACTTTTGTGCCGGAGTGAAAAGCCACTGCATTATTTTAGCTTTTCGAGCCGTGTACGGGATACGCTCAAAAGCTCGGGAGTATTCCTCAATAGCGCGCGGGACGGAGATATTCAAAATTTCTGCCTCTGCGCTGGCGCGTTTGACGAATCGCTTGTTCCTGCGATCCTTCGGTATTCCGTCGACGCCGTCATCACAGGCGAGATGAAGCATCACCTGATGGTTTTGCTGAAAGAATCGGGCGTGAGGGTCATCGCTGCCGGACACGAAGCGTCGGAACGAATGATCCTTAAATATCTCGAAATTGTTCTTCGTGAGAAATTTCCCGGCCTGCCGGTCCGCGTCGCGGAAGGGAATATATTTTGAAGAGTCGGATATTGTGGACAACCGGCGGGCATTTGTTTATGATGGTGATGTTTTCCGAGTAAGCCGGACGGTCGCGGGCGCAGTTCCGAAAGGACGCGCACGAGGAAAGTCCGGGCTCCATAGGACAAGGGTGCCGGGTAACTCCCGGTGAAGGCGACTTTAAGGAAAGTGCAACAGAAAGTAAACCGCCGCCAAAGTCTCTGACAGAGGCGGTAAGGATGAAACGGCGGGGTAAGAGCCCACCGGCGAAGTGGTGACATTTCGGCCTTGTAAACCCCACCCGGAGCAACGCCGCGGAGAGACTCAACTGCGGTCCGCAGGTCTCATGGAGGCGGCTTGAACCGGCAGGAAACTGTCGGTCTAGATAGATGATCGTTCAAGACAGAACCCGGCTTACAGGCTTACTCGGAAAACACTAAATTTTATGCGAAAAGGAGACGATCATGTCAGCTGAATCTTATTTGAGCAGAGGCGTTTCCCCGACGAAAGACGATGTGAAGAAGGCCGTGGCGGGACAGAGCGCGGGGGTGTTTCCGGGAGCTTTTTGTAAGCTCAACGACGATATCGCCGGCGATCCGGACTATGTCTGCGCGATCCACGCGGACGGTGCGGGAACCAAGTCTTCGGTCGCATATCTTCGGTACATGGAAACGGGTGATCCGCAATCCTTCTTTTCGCTGGCTCAAGATTCCCTGGTGATGAATATTGACGATCTGTCCTGCGTCGGCGCGACAGGCGGGTTTATTCTCTCCAACACGATCGGCCGTAACGCTCATCGCGTGGACGGTGCTTGCATCGCTCAGATCATCAAAGGCTATGATCATATGATCGAGCTTTTAAGTGAATACGGTGTCGACGTGGTGATGGCGGGCGGAGAGACGGCAGATGTCGGCGATCTTGTGCGGACGGTCATCATCGATTCGACGGTTGTCGTTCGTCTTCGAAAGGATCAGGTTATATGCGCGGCGAACATCAAACCCGGAGATGTGATCGTCGGCCTTTCTTCGACCGGCAAAGCCGTTTACGAACAGAAGGAAAACTCCGGGATCTCCTCTAACGGATTGACCGCGGCGCGTCACATGCTCCTATCTAAGCATTATTATGAGCGATATCCCGAGTCGCTCTCGGAAACGGTTCCGGCGGACAAGGTGTATTGTGGCAAATATCGATTGTCCGATCAGTTGCCCGATACATGTTTTACCGTAGCGGAGGCGATCCTGTCGCCGACACGAACCTATCTTCCGATCCTCGCGCAGATCCTTCCGAATATGCGTGATAAGATATCCGGAATCATTCACTGCACGGGCGGCGGCCTTGTGAAGTGCCGTGATTTCGGTACGGACATTCGTTATGTGAAGGACAATCTGTTTGAACTTCCGGCTGTTTTTTCAGAAATATACAAATCCGGTGAGATCCCCGAACAGGAACTCTATCAGGTTTTCAACTGCGGACATCGTCTGGAGATTTATTGCGACAAGGATGCGGTCGGCTTAATCGTATCCGCATCCGAAAAATTGGGCGTTGAAGCCCGTGTGATCGGGAGGGTGGAGATGTCGTCCGAAAAGGGCCGCAACGAGGTCGTGATCCACGGTTCAAACGGTGTTTACAACTATTGATTTTTCCGATTGTCGGTCCGCTGATCGGGCAGATAATGAAGAGTTCTTGGTGTCCCGGGTTGATTGTTGACAATCTCAGAACTCATCGCTATAATCACAATGTTCGTTTGTTCGAACGCATGCACCTTTAGCTCAGTTGGTAGAGCAACTGACTCTTAATCAGTGGGCCCCGGGTTCGAGTCCCTGAAGGTGCACCAGAAGAAGGCTTCGGCATTTATGCCGGAGCCTTTGACTTTTCACCGGCTGATTCGTCATTTTGGGCCTCTGTTATGGTATAATTCATGAAAATCAAATTTGTTTTCTTCTTACGGTAAGGGGGCGATGCGGGTGAGTGATTATCATATCGATACCAAATGTGTTCAATCCGGCTATCAGCCGGGAAACGGAGAGCCGAGAGTACTGCCGATCGTTCAAAGTACGACGTTTAAGTATAATTCCACGGAGCAGATGGGCCGTCTTTTCGATTTGGAAGAGGCCGGGTATTTCTATTCAAGGCTTTCCAATCCGACATGCGATAACGTCGCGGCCAAGATCGCTGATCTCGAGGGAGGCGTTTCGGCCGTTCTGACGTCCTCGGGTCAGGCCGCTATCCTGATGACCGTCTTAAATGTCTGCGGAGCCGGTGATCACTTGGTTTCTTGCTCGACACTTTACGGCGGAACGTTCAATTTGTTTTCGGTCACACTTCAAAAGCTCGGTATATCGGTCAGTTTTGTTCGCCCCGATGCGGACGCCGACGAGATCATCGCGGCCGTAAAGCCGAATACGAAGTTGATCTACGGTGAAATGATCGCCAATCCGGCATTGAATATTTTGAATCTGGAGGCTTTTGCCGCGGCCGCCCACGAGTCCGGTGTTCCTTTGGTCGTCGACAATACCTTTCCGACACCGATCAACTGCCGACCTTTTGAGTGGGGAGCGGACATTATCGTGCATTCGACCACTAAGTACATGGACGGACACGCGACCAGTATCGGAGGTTGTGTCGTTGATCGCGGTAGTTTTGATTGGGAGAAATATTCGGAACGCTTTCCCGGCCTGACGAAGCCGGACGATTCCTATCATGGGGTCGTATATACCCGTCAATTCGGTCCTGCGGCGTTTACAGCCAAGCTGACGGCTCAGCTGATGAGGGACATGGGTGCTTCTCCGGCGCCGATGAACGCGTTTTTATTGAATATCGGACTTGAGACTCTGCATCTGAGAGTGTCTCGGCATTGCTCGAATGCTTTGGCAGTTGCACGGTTTCTTCAAGAGCATCCGATGGTCTCTTGGGTGAAATATCCGGGCTTGCCCGGTGACTCGCAGTATACTCTTGCTCAGAAATATCTCCCGATCGGGGTGTGCGGGGTATTATCCTTCGGGGTGAAGGGAGGACGCGCGGCAGCTGTTAAGTTTATGGACAAACTCAAACTTGCGGCGATTGTCACTCATGTCTGCGATGCCCGAACATCTGTCCTTCACCCGGCAAGCCATACACACCGTCAATTATCCGATGAACAACTGGTCTTGTCCGGAGTGTCCGATGATATGATCCGTTTTTCAGTCGGGATCGAAGATCCGGACGACATTATCAGGGATCTCGGTCAGGCATTGGATTCACTGTAGCCCTGTCACGAAATATATCGACAAAAAAGCCCGTATCCCATTCCGGAATACGGGCTGATTTTTTCTCGCGCAATTTTTACTGAGCCGATTGGATCATCTGGTCGTATGACGATTTATTGCCCATGCCAACCTTCTGAGCGACAGGCTTTCCGTCCTTGAAAAGGATGACTGTCGGAATACTCATCACTCCATACTTCGATGCAATTGCAGGTGCTTCGTCGATATTCAACTTTCCGACCTTAACTTTACCATCATATTCTGTGGCAATCGTCGCAATCGTCGGTGCCAGCATCCTACAGGGCATGCACCAGTTCGCGTACATATCCACCAGGGTTAATCCCGAAGCGATCGTCTCGTTAAAATTGTCCTCATTCAGTTCCATTGTTGTTTTTCCCATCTTTCATTGCCCCTTTCTTGGTCCCTTGTTATCAGTATATGCGATTTTTCAATCTATATAAATGGCACTTGCCGTTTTATTTATAACCATTCAGTGATATAATATTCACATATGATGATGTTTTAATGCTCTGAATTCATTATATCATGATAAATGAATATGTCAACATTTTCGGGAGGGGTAAATGAATCACGCTGAATTTCTCAGAAGGACGACCATTATGAAGGTCCTGGCTCATCCCGATCGACTATTTATTCTTCGGGGACTGTACTTGTCCAGATGTAAGGTCGGAGATATCCAGGAAAAAATGGGGTTGACTCAAAGCGGCTTATCACAGCATCTTTCGAAAATGAGGGACGTCGGAATTATCGTAGGCGAGCGAAGCGGTAAGGAGATCTGTTATCGCGTCACGGATGATTTTGCAATCGAATTGATGAACGCGGTGTTCAAGGACATGACATTATAGATCTTACGAAAAAAATCCCGACATCTGCTCCAACGAAAAATCATCGTTGTTCGGAATATCGATTTGCCGGCGTTCCTTTGCGGACTGATAAACGGCCAGCATCGACTCGACCGACTTATATCCGGAATGGGCATCCGCAACGGGGTATGACCCGGTGCGGATCGCGTTACAGAGATCTTTATATATCAGAAAATGAGGATTCCGGGAAGCCAGAAGTCCCTTGATCCCTTTGATCTTCAGTTCATGACGATAATACTTGGAGGTGATTTTCTTTCCCTTATTGTCGACGATACCGAAAAACGGCAAGCCCCGGCGCAATCCGACGCGGATCGATCCGAACTCGGCGTTGATATAAAACGAGGCCTCGTGATCGTCCGGGTGGGTCGCGGTCGTGCCCTCCAAGAGGCAGAGTGCGCCGTTTTCCATGCGAAGAGCCGCGATCCCGACATCCTCGGCCTCCAGTGTGCGAAACCGTTTACCGAGTTGAGCGACGGCCGAAACGGGCACAGTGTTCATCAGATAACACATCAGGTCCAAGGCGTGAATACTCTGATTCATCAGCGCTCCGCCGTCCAGCTTCCAAGTGCCTCTCCAAACCGCCTGATCGTAATAACTCTGGTCATGTCCCCAACGGACGACAACGGAGCCATGACTGATTTTGCCCCATTTTCCTTCGGAAAATTCGTTGTGGAGTTGTTCCATGATGGGAAGATATCGATAAATATGGCCCATGGCGATATGTTTACCGGTCATTTCCGAAAGTTCGAATAGTTCTTTGGCTTCGGATGTTCGCAGAGTCATCGGTTTTTCGAGCAGAACGTGACAACCGGCAAGCAGGGCTTTTCGAGCGGTCTCAAAATGAAGGCCCGAAGGTAACGTGATCGCGACGATATCCGGATGTTCGGCGAGCAGAAGGGCGCCCAATGAGGGAAAGATCTTTACTTCCGAAAGCAGAAGAGCGGCCTTGCGATCGTTGACGCGTATTCTTTCAAGGAGGGCGCTCGGCGCACGCTTGTCGGAATCCACAAGAGCGCACAGACTAAGAGAATCCTTCGCTTTCAGAATAGCCTTTAAATGTTTGATCCCGACGCGGCCGCATCCGACCAGAGCGACCCGAAGGCCTGGGGCAGTTTCTTTTTCAGACATGGGCATCTCCTTCATGAAAGAGTCTTCACGAGGAAATTGTATAACAAGTCTTCGCATCATTCTATCTTTTTACTTTCAAGAATGGATAAGAAGACCTTTTTCGATCGAAAATCGGGTTGTTGGTGTACAATTAATTCATCAATAGCACGGGGTATTTCTCATGGATATACGAGATATCATTTTAGATAAAAGATACGGCAAGCCATTAACCAAGGAGCAGATTGCTTTTTTTATCGACGGTGTGACGGACAAGTCGATTCCGGATTACCAGATCTCCGCGCTTCTGATGGCGATCGTCCTTAACGGAATGGATCCGACCGAGATGACGGAGCTGACGCTTCGGATGGCACATTCCGGGGAGACCTGCGATCTGTCCGCCATCAGCGATCACATTGTCGATAAGCACAGTACCGGCGGAGTAGGCGACAAGTGTACGCCGATCATCCTTCCTCTGGTCGCATCATTCGGCGTCCCGGTCGTCAAGCTTTCCGGCAGGGGCCTTGGATTTACCGGCGGAACGATCGACAAGCTGGAGTCCGTCAAAGGCTTTCGAACCGAGATCCCGATTTCCGATTTTCCCGAACATGTGAGCCGCTGCGGTGCGGTCCTCTCGGCCCAGACCCCGGAATTGGCACCGGCGGACAAGGAACTCTATTCACTTCGCGATGTCACCGGTACCGTTGATTCGATCCCTCTGATCGCGTCCAGCATCATGAGCAAAAAGATCGCCGGCGGAGCCAATGCCATCGTATTGGATGTGACCTGTGGAGACGGAGCCTTTATGAAAGATATCGATAGTGCCGCGGCACTTTCGAACGCGATGATCAACATCGGGAAAATCGCCGGTCGCCCGGTGACCTGCGTCATTTCTTCGATGCGGGAGCCGCTCGGATACGCGGTCGGCAATATCCTGGAAATGCGGGAGGTCGAGGATTTCTTTAACGGCAGAATGCCCGACGATTTGCGCACCGTATGCCTGACCTTGGCCGCGTCGATGCTCCGGATGTCCGGTCATAAAGAAGCACAGGATTTTTCCGTCGCATACGCGCTCTGTGAGGATAAAGTCCGATCCGGTAAGGCGCGGGAGGCATTCCTGTCCTTTATCAGATCGCAGGGAGGAGCGGTGCGATCGGACGGGACCTTGGAATATCGCGATCGGTCGGTCCTTCGGGCAGAGATATTCGCCGATATGGACGGCTATGTTCACGAAGTCCTCGCCTCCGATATCGGAAAAGCGTCGGTACGGCTCGGCGCGGGCAGAAAGCGTAAAACCGACAGTATCGATTTTGGTGCGGGTATCCTGGTCCATAAGAAAATCGGCGACTTCGTTAAACGGGGGGAATGCCTTTGCTCCCTTTATACCGGCGAAAACGGACTCGCGGATCAGACAACGATAAACGACGCTTCGATATTGGTGAGAAGCGCGTATCGCATCGCATCGGGCGTTCCGGCCAAGCCGGTTGAGATCATTGATATATTGAACTGAGCACGGCTTGCATCATTTTCGGCAGATTGCTATAATAAAAAGAACGAATGTTTGATATTGGAAAGGACAATGAATGATCATACTCGGCATTGATCCCGGATACGCGATCACCGGATACGGTT
>CAYPAL010000005.1:0-31266 GCA_964408695.1 uncultured Oscillospiraceae bacterium
TCTTTCCGAGGAAGGCGCCGAGCCGGAAATTAAGGTGGGTTCGGAAAGTCCCGTTCCCGAAAGTGCCGCGGTCGAGATCCCGTCTCCCGACAAGGAGTTGCCCGACATCCGGGAGCCCGCGACCGCTGTTGAAGTCATGACGGCGGAATCCACCGTTGAAGTCATGACGGCGAATTCATCTGCGCCCGCGGAGTCGGAGCCGGAGAAGAAGAGCCGGATCGATGAGTTTTTGGAGCGCCACGAGAAGGGCGCGCTGATGGTCACCGCCGGCGTTTCCGTCCTGTTCTCGGTTGCGCTATTTATCCTGCTGCCCAGATGGCTTATCGATATTGCCCGTAACTTTATCCCGAGCGAAAACAGTGACACCGTCGGTTTTCAGTTGCTGGAAAACCTTGCCGAGGGCGCCGTGCGGATCACGATCTTCATCGCTTATCTGGCGCTGACGTCACGGATGAAAGAGATCGCACGGGTTTGGATGTACCACGGAGCCGAACATAAAACGATCCGTTGTTACGAGGCCAAAGAACCGCTTACCGTCGAAAATATCCGAAAATACAGTACGAGACATCCGAGATGCGGTACGGCGTTTTTGTTTATCGTTATCTTGGTCTCGATCATCACCTTCAGTATCGTCGGCGCTTTCTTAAGACCCCTGATCGGAGAGAGCAGTTGGTGGCTGAATTCGATCATCCGACTGGCACTGGTCCCGCTGGTCGGCGGCATATCGTATGAACTGCTCCGCATAACCGGAAAGATCGACCACACCGCTTTTGGCAGGATACTGACGAAGCCGGGCATGTGGCTCCAACGGTTCACGACCAAGGAGCCCGACGACAGTATGCTGGAGGTGGCGATTGCCGCCATGAACGCGGTGATCCCCGAACAGGAGGGGGAGGACAATTGGTGAAGTGGGCTGAGTGGCGAGATGATTTCATCAGCCGTCTGCGTGACGCCGAAACGGACGATCCGTCGGCGGAGTTTCGCGAGATCATCGCGCGGGTCACCGGGAAACGGGGAGCGTTCCTGCTTTTCGAGAAGAGCGACCGGGTCGAGGATCTGTTGTCGCAAGATGAACTTACGCGAGTCGGGGATGCCGTAGCGCGGCGCTGTGCCCGGGAGCCACTGGACTATATTTTCAAAGAGACGTTTTTTTATCGGGACTCCTTCGCCGTCGGTCCGGGCGTGCTCGTTCCGAGGCAGGAGAGCGAACTTTTAGTCAGTGCGGCGCTTCGCGCGCTCGGAGTCGACACGAATTTCCTGTTCGGCCGACTGGAGGACGTTCCCGTTCTTTCATCGACCGACCGGAGCGGACCGATCCGGTTCTTTGACCTGTGTGCGGGAACCGGGTGCGTCGGGATATCGATCGCCAATGTTCTGAGCGGCTATTTGGTTTCCTATCGGGCGGCACTGACCGAGCGATTCGAGGAAGCGGCGGCATACGCGGCGGATAACATCGGATCGGCGCGCGAGTCGGACCTGATCCGGCTTTTTATGTGCGATATTTATCCCGCGAAGGCGGAACTCGAATCTTGGTGGGGAAACGAGCCGGCCGATCTGATCGTCGCGAACCCGCCGTATATCGCGGATGCACAGATCGACGGCCTGATGCCCGAAGTTTCGAAGTTTGAGCCGAGGGAAGCCCTTTCCGGCGGTGCTGACGGCTTGTTATTCTATCAGAGGATCCTGGAGCGCGTCGGGGAGCATCTCCGGCCGGGCGGGCTGGTTCTTTTCGAGCACGGGTATGATCAGAAGGAATCGCTGACCGCTCTTCTTACCGATCATGAGTTTACCGACGCAGTGTGTATTAAGGACTTCGGAGACCAGGACCGGGTGATCGCGGCGGTGTATCGTCCGGAAACGAGCCGGGGAGATCAGAAGGATGGCCGGTAATAAGTTTTTTCTATATCCGTTTACCAAGGGACAAATCGTGACGCTGAAAAAGGCGCACCCTTGCGGGAGCAATCAGTGGCTCCTGATCCGCGTGTCCGGAGACGTGACGATGGAATGTCTGTCCTGCGGCAGAAAGATGATCATGATGCGAAGTGCTCTCGAAAAGGCCTGCCTTCACGTCGAAACTCCGCTTAACGACACGGACGGCAATATGTGATACCATTTTATGAAGAATGGTTTTGGAGGAGATTTAGATGGCCAAGAACGATTCTCCCGTCATTCAGAACGTTAAGTCGCCCAAAAAATCCAGCGGCATCCCGGCGGAACGCGCCGAACGTTTACGGCTTTGGCTCGAGGATATCCCCAATACGGAACTGACCGAGTGGGAGCGCCTTCCCGATTTTGATCTGTATATGGATCAGGTCCTTACCATGATGGATCGTCAACTGGCCTTCTATGGCCGAAATTCCGATGAGCGCCTCCTGACGCAGGCGATGGTCAATAACTACACCAAGGACGGACTGTTGCCGAGAGCGAGCGGCAAGAAGTATTCAAGAGGGCATCTGGCGCTCTTGTCGATCCTTTGCTCGCTTAAGCCGGTTTTATCGATATCGGATCTGTCGGTGCTCCTCGAAAACGCGCGGGACGACAACGAGGACCGGGAGCTTTACGAGTATTTTCTGAAAGCTCAAAAGGAAGCCGTTTCCGAGGTCAGCGAGATGTTGATGCCGCGGGTCGCCGAGGCGGCCGGGACGGATTCGGGAGTTGCCGCGGAGCGGGTCGCCCGAAGGAAGAGCCTGACCATGACCGCTTTGAACCTTGCCGTAGATGCCCGGGTCCGCGTGATGATGGCACAGAAGATCATCGACATGCTCGGTAAGGAGGAGTGACGATGTGCTCACATAAGGGATTGGTCCCTCTTGAAACGGAGCGCCTTTTTCTCCGTCCGATCACAAGAGACGACGCGGAGGCGATTTTCCATAACTGGGCGAGCGATCCGGAAGCGACTCGATTCATGCTATGGAATTGTCACCGGACACTTGAGGATACGCATGCCTGGCTTAACGTGCTTGAGCAGAACGCCGAACGCCCCGACTGTTACGACTCTTGGGGCATCGTTCTTCGGAAGACCGGTGAACTGATCGGTTCGATGGGCGCTTTTTGGCGTGCCCGGGAGACGGAGACGATGGAGTTTGGCTACATTATTTCCCGAAAACACTGGGGCAACGGGTATACGACCGAAGCGGCGCGCGAGATGATCCGCTTTCTTCGGGATGAGGTCGGGATCCGGCATTTTTTCGCGCTCCGCGCGGAGGATAATCCCGCGTCCGGCAAGGTGCTCCTGAAGCTCGGCATGGTGCAAACCGGAACCGGAGAGTATAAGAGCCTGGACGGGCAGCGGGTCTATCCTTCGGTAGAGTATCGTTTAGACTTGTAGCAAGGCGTTTTTGCGCGGAGGATCGCTTTTCGGAAAGCATTTTTCGCACTTTTTTTGTTTAATACAGGAATCATTCATGTAGGATCGCAGTATATTTGATTTAGATAAGAGGATAAACAATGACGGCAGGAGAAGAACGACAAATCGAATACATTCACCGATACGAGGAGCTCCTGGCTTCTCTTTCCGATCCGACGATCCTTTCGGACCAGGTCCGATACCGGAAACTGAGCATTGAACTCTCCGAGCTTGAGCCGATCGTTTCATGCTATCGGGAACTTCAGGACAAAAGGTCGGCGTTTGAGGATGCCCGAACGCTTTTCAACGAAGCCGACGATGATGAACTCAAGGAAATGGCGCGCGAGGAGATGAATGCGTTTTCGGACGATATCCGGGATCTCGAAAAAAATCTGACGGAGCTGACGGCGCCCAAGGATCCGAACGACGACAAATCGGTCATCATCGAGATCCGCGCGGGAGCCGGAGGTGAGGAAGCGGCGCTTTTTTGCGGGGTGTTGTACGGCATGTATTCCGCCTATGCGCTGAGCCGCGGCTGGACCGTAGAAGATATCGACAGTAACCAGACGGAGCTCGGGGGTTATAAGGAGATCGTATTTTCGATCGAAGGAAAAGGTGCGTACAGTCGTTTCAAATACGAAAGCGGCGTGCACCGCGTCCAGAGAGTTCCGGTGACGGAATCCTCCGGCCGGATCCACACCTCGACGGTCACGGTCGCCGTTCTCCCGGAGGCGGAAGCCGTCGAGATCGATATCAACCCCAACGATCTTCGCATCGACACGTTTCGGGCCTCCGGCGCCGGCGGTCAGCATATCAACAAGACCGATTCGGCGATTCGCATTACGCATCTGCCGACGGGCCTGGTCGTTCAGTGCCAGGACCAACGCAGTCAGCATAAGAACAAGGATAAGGCGATGGCGGTCCTGATGAGCCGATTAAAGGAACAGGCATCGACGAAACAGCAAGGGGAGATCGCATCGGATCGCAAATCTCAGGTCGGCACCGGAGATCGTTCCGAGCGCATAAGGACCTATAATTACCATCAGGGAAGGGTCTCGGACCACCGCATCGGACTGACGCTTTATCGGCTCGAGGAGATCCTCGCCGGCGATATCGACGAAATCATCAACGCACTCGCGGCGGCCGATAAGCTCGATCAGATGATGAACGGTTCGGACGACGAGGACGGATCGCTCGAGTGAAGAAACTTCGGACCGGTCCGGACGGGGAAGGCGCGGCAATTTTCTGATTGAATACGGAGCGGGTGGTTTTCGGATGAAGACAGAATGGATCATTTTCGAAAAACATGAGGACCTCGTTCGGCCGGCGGAAATGCTGGCACGGGGCTCTATTGTCGCTTTTCCGACCGAGACCGTTTACGGCCTCGGCGCCAATGCGCTCGATCCCGAGGCGGTCGTACGGATATTTAAGGCAAAGGGACGCCCGGCGGACAACCCGTTGATCGTCCACGTCGCGGAAACGGGGGATATCGCGCCTCTGGTCAAAGAGATCTCGCCGTTGGGCGAATGCCTGATCGAAGCCTTCATGCCCGGTCCGATCACCTTGGTGATGAAGAAATCGGAGCTTGTTCCGGACATCGTCAGCGCCGGGCTTTCGACGGTCGGGATCCGCATTCCCGAGAATCCGATCGCGCGCGATCTGATCCGGACGGCCGGAGTTCCGGTTGCCGCTCCTTCCGCGAACGAATCCGGCTCGCCGTCCCCGACGCGAGCGAGACATGTCATGAAAGACATGGACGGCAAGATCGCTTTTGTGATCGACGGAGGCGCGTGTGAGGTCGGTCTGGAATCGACGGTCATCGACGTGACCGGCGAGGAGCCGGTCATCCTTCGGCCGGGAGCGGTAACTGCCGAGATGATCGCGAAAGTCTGTGCCGCAAAGGGGTTTGCGTTTTCAGGTGTTCACTCGCGTCCGGAAGTGACGGAAACGAACGAAGTTCCGCGCGCTCCGGGGATGAAGTATCGCCATTACGCTCCTCAGGCGCCGGTACGCATCGTTTTTCCGGACTCCGAGGGCTATGCGCAGTCGTTTTTGGATGAAATTCACAAAAGTCTGTCCGAACAAACAGACGGTCGGATCGGTATCTTTTGCGGTTCCGGAACCAAAGAGGGTCTATCGCTCAGACTTTCCGATCGGGAAGAGGAGCGCTTGTTTTTCTATGTTTACGGAGACGATTCTGACATAAAATCCGCGGCAAACCGACTGTTTGCGGGGTTGCGATCCCTGGACCGATCCGGAGCGCGTGAGATCCTTGCCGCCGGATTCTCGATGGGCGAGCTCGGAACGGCGTATATGAATCGACTCGAAAAGGCGGCTGCCGCGGAAGTCCTTCCTCCGAAGGTAGAATCGGAGCCCCAGGAGCGGACGGTGCTTTTCGTATGCACCGGCAATACATGCAGGAGTCCGATGGCGGAGGCGATCTTCAACGTTTTGGTCGAGCGGCGCGGCCCTTTCTTTGACTCCGCCGATCCCCGCAGACCTTTGGTTCCGAAGGCTCGGTCCGCCGGGATTTTCGCGGATTTCGGAAGTCCTGCGGCCACCTACGCGGAAGACGCGGTCCGGGACCTATACGGGGCGGATCTGTCCGAGCACCGTTCGAGAAGAACAACAAATAAAAACACGGAAGAGAGTCGACTGATCCTGACAATGACCGCTGAGCACGCCGAATACATGCGAGAGCATTTCCCGGATGTGAAGGGGCGTGTGTATGACATTTTCGATTACGCAATTCAAAAAGACATTCTTCTTCCGGATTCAAGCACTTTCTCGCACCGGCCCGGAATCCCGGATCCGTACGGTCGGGATATGGCGGTATACGAGCAAACCGCGTCGGTCCTGATGCAAGTCATTGAAGTTTTATTCCCGAGTATTATCGTGGATCTGGGCGTTTCCGAGCGTTTGCCTGATTAAGGACTTTCCGAACAACGGATCTTTTTTGAAAATCGAGAGACTCTCCCTGAGTTAAGTGCAATAAGTTTTTTGAATTCGATGAATCTTTCGGATATATCCTGTGGATTATCTTCTTGGTCGGCGTTATTATGGGTGCATATCCTACTTAAGACGGCGCGGGAAAGCACGCGCATCGGAGGATCATCGGAATTTGACAACACGCGAGACGGAGGTCGCCCGAGCTTATCGGGCGAAGGCAAGGGTTTTTCTTGACTGAACGGGCGTCCTATGCTAACCTTGTTCGTGCCGCTAAGGATGCGGTTTTATCGTATGAATCCTCGCTCTTACTTCGGGTAAGGGCCGTTTAGTCCGGGAGGAGGTGAATTTCAATGGCAAACAAATATGAAATGATCGTCGTTTTGAGTCCGGTCCTCGGAGAGGAAGGCTTTGCTTCGACCACGGAGTCGATCAAGACCAAGCTCGAGACCGGTGCGACCATCGAAGTCCAAGAGACTTTGGGAATGAAGCGCATGGCGTATGAGATCAACGATCAGAAAGAAGGCTTTTACCTTCAGTTCAATTTTTCTTCAGAGCCCGAATTTCCGAAGGAACTCGACCGTGTTTTGAAGATTACCGAAGGCGTGTTGCGACATCTGATCATCCGAACCGATGAGTAATCATGATAAGGGAGAGAAAGTATGAACAAAGTCATTCTTGTCGGAAGACTAACCAGAGATCCGGAAGTGAAGACCACGCAGAGCCAGATTGATGTGTGCAGTTTCACGGTAGCGGTAGACCGTCGCTTCAAGTCCTCCAGCGGGGAGAAGCAGGCCGACTTCATAAGCTGTGTTGCTTGGCGTCAACAGGCGAAGCTCTTGGGACAATATTTCCAGAAGGGCTCTCGCATCGGGATTGTCGGTACGATCCAGACCCGGACATACGAGGACAAGGACAAGAAGACGATTTACGTCACGGAAGTGGTCGTGGATGAGATCGAGTTTATCGATTCGAAGCGCGACAGTTCAGGCGGATCGAACGGATACGACGAGACGCCGATGAACGCACCGATGAATCCGCCTTCTGCCAGTCAGAATGACAGCGGGTTCAGTATCACGATGGATGACGACTCATCGCTCCCTTTTGATTTGTAGTTGAACGGCTGATCGCCGGAGTTTTTCCGTTGACCCTGATCGGCACGGATGACTCGAATGAATTGATTTGAAAGGAGAATACTTATGTCTGAGAACAGAGGCCCCCGTTCCGGCGGACGCGATTTCGGCGGAATGAGACCGAGACGTATGCGCCGTAAGGTATGCGCTTTTTGCGCCGATAAAGTAGAGCAGATCGATTATAAGGATGTTGTGCGTTTGCGCAGATTCATTTCCGAGCGCGGCAAGATCTTGCCGAAGCGCATGACCGGAAACTGTGCAAAGCACCAGCGTGAACTGACCGTTGCAATCAAGAGAGCCAGACACATTGCTTTGATTCCCTATATTGTGGATTGATCCATTCGGAAGCTTGGGGATATGTATCGATCGCATTTGCGATTCACGTGCACACAGTTTATAATTATTGGGCATCCATCGTCCTTTGCGGCGAGGGTGCCCGATTTTTTATTTAAGGAGGAGCGCCCGGTTTTCGCCGTTGCGCAACAGGTAGAATAATGAAGGTGATATTGCTTTCGGATGTGGATGGCCTGGGAAAAGCCGACGACATCGTCAACGTTAACGATGGGTATGCCAGAAATTTCCTGATCAAAAGAAAAGTAGCGCTTGAGGCGACGGTCTCCAATCTCAATTCGATTCGGCTGAAAAAGGGTTCACAAGCCGAGAAGGCCAGAAAAGAGAAAGAAGAGGCCCAGTCGGTCGCTTCCAAACTTGCCGGACAGAAGGTCGTTATGGAGATGAAGGCGGGAGAAGGCGGCAAGCTATACGGCGCCGTTACTTCCGCGGATGTTGCCGAAGCCTTGGGAAAACTCGGTTTTTCCGCGGACAAGAAAAACATCTCGATCAAGGGTCCGATCAAGAGCGTCGGTGAGTATGAAGCAACCGTTAAGCTTCATTCCGAGGTTTCCGTTAACGTAACGGTGGAAGTCAAGACTGTCGGTTGAGGCCTTAAGGCGATCGTTGGAGGAAAAAATGACAAAAGAGCCCGCGAACAGCATTTCCGGAAGGATCCCGCCACAGAACATCCAAGCCGAACAAGCTGTTCTGTGCGTATGCCTCGACAGCGAGGAAGGTCGGAATGTAGCGATGACTGCGTTACAGCCGCAGGATTTCTACCATCCCGCCAATCGGTTGGTTTTTACCGCGATCCTTGAGTTGGCGGCGGAAAGAAGTGCCGTTGATATCATAACGGTATCCGAGCGGCTGAAGCGCAAGGGCGAATTGGAAGCTGTGGGCGGCACTGCGTATGTCAGTCAACTATCCGATCTGATGATCATTCGCTCCAACATTGCGGAGTATGCTTCCATCGTTCGTCAGAAATCTCTTCTTCGCAAACTCATCGAATCTTTGGATGAGGTCGTTAAGCAATCATATGCGGGCGACCAGGAAGCCAATAATTTGGTGGATATCGCCATGAAGAGACTGTCCGAAATTCGTGAGAATCCATCCGGAAGTAGTTTTGAAAGCATCAATGACATACTGAAGAGAACCCTTCGCGAGATCATGGATATCAGCCAAGGAAAGAAGGATCGCAGAGTCGTTCATACGGGCTTTCCGAAACTGGATCAGGCGACCGGAGGTCTCAGGCCCGGTTCTTTGGTCATCGTTGCCGCAAGACCGGCCATGGGAAAATCCGCATTGGTCGTCAATATCGCGACCAATGCGTCCATACTTTACAATACCCACGTTGCGTTCTTCAGTCTGGAAATGTCCAAGGAAGAAATCGGCAATCGTATTCTGTCGTCCAAAGCGGAGATCAGTACATTTAAGTTGCAGAACGCGAACGTCTCCAACAAAGAATGGGAAGAGATTTCACACGCGCTCACGGTCATTTCACCGGCGCCGTTCTTAATCGATGACCGCTCGGGGATCAATACGATCGAGATGATGGCCAAGTGCCGTCAACTGAAGAACGAGAACCGCCTCGACCTCGTAGTCGTTGACTATATGCAGTTGATGGCGCCCGCCGGCGGCCGGAACTTTGGAAATCGCCAACAAGAGATATCGGAGATCTCACGTTCCCTGAAGATCATGGCGAAGGAATTGGAAGTGCCCGTTATAGCGCTTTCTCAGTTATCCAGAGGGGCCGAAAACCGCGATGAACATCGGCCGATCCTTTCGGATCTGCGTGATTCCGGTGCAATCGAGCAGGACGCGGATGTGGTCATTTTCATTTATCGGTCGAAGTATTACGATGCCAATATCGAGAAGCAGGAGCTGGAGGACGCGGAAATCATTATCGCGAAGAACCGGCAGGGTCCCACGAGGACCGTTCACCTGAAATGGTGGCCGAAAAGGACGATGTTTCTCGAGAAAGACGATCCGGCGGATCCGGATCCCCGGAATGTTTATGTCCCCGAATCTACGCCCCCGCCGATCGACGACTCCCCTCAGGGGGCGGTTTTCGGGGATTATGCCAAGTTTGTCGATTGATCGATCGTCAGACGATGAGGAATTCCGATGTCTCTTTCAGATGAATGCCGTACCTTTATCGAGCAGAATCGTCTGCTGGACTGCGATGTCGTTGTGGTCGCCGTGTCCGGCGGGCCCGATTCAATGTGTCTTCTGGATATTTTGCTTTTTTTATCTGAGGATTCCGCGGATAGCAAATTGAACAAGCGGGAAACCCGACCGACCATTGTCGTCGCGCACCTGAATCACGGACTTCGCGGAGAGGCATCCGACGGAGATGAAGAATTGGTTCGGTCGTATTGCGAGCGCCGCGAAGTTCCCTTCTTTTCGAGAAAAGCGGATATCTCCGAGATGGCAAAATCGGAAGGGCTCGGGCTTGAGGAAGCGGGGAGGAAGGCTCGATACGCTTTTTTTGACGAATTGGCAAACCGGTATGAGCAAGATCGTCTCCGCGTTCGGATCGCTGTCGCCCACCGACGCGAGGATCGGGCGGAAACCATGCTGATCAATCTTTTCCGGGGCTCCGGTCTCGACGGACTCTGCGCCATGGGACCGATCCGGGGACGGATCATCCGACCGATCCTTTTCGCGTCAAAGAAACAGGTCGCTGATCATGTTCGGGAGCAGAATATCCCGTACCGCCTCGATCCGAGCAATTCGGAAAATGATTACGCGCGGAACCGCTGGAGGAATATCGTAATTCCACGGATTCGGGAGGCTTCGGTGAAGGATCCGTTCGATGCTCTGCTTTCCGCGGCAGATCTTCTCGGTTCGGATAAGGATTACTTTGACGGATTGATCGACGAGCTTTTCGAGAAGCATCGGATCGATGTCGCTCCCGGAGTCGTCGGAATATCCTGCAAGTTTCTTATCAGTTTGCACTTCTCGATCGCGTCGCGACTGGTGCGTCGTCTTTTCCTGATGAGTTTCGGAAATACGACGGATCTTTCGAAGGAGCAGGTCGGGAAATTCCTGTCTTTGTCGGCTGACGGGCGGGGAAATCGATCGTTATCCCTCTCCGGAGGAAAATATGCGGGGGTATACGCGGGCGTTTTCTTCTTTTCGAATCGGAACAGGCCCTTGTTCGTCGAATTTGCCGAAGAGGAGACGGAAGATTCCGGGAGGACGCTTTCGGTTGCGCGATGCTTGAACCGGGAGTTTCTGGTTCTAAAGGAAAGAGAGGCCCCGTTCCTTGCCATTTCCGGGGACGCGTTGGAGCAAACGATCGAAGTGATGTCCGAAAACGGCGGGAAGCGGCTGTTTTCGGTTGAGTTGAAAAGCGTTGAGAATCCCGCTCAGGTAGTTTATAATAATCGGACATGGTATTGTCCGACCCTTGAAATCCATGGCGTCATCTTGCGGAAATACGATTCGCAGGATCATATCAGGCCGGCCGGAAGTGTGGGCGGGAAGCCTCTCCGGCGATTTTTGACGGATCGGAAGGTGCCGGTGGAGATCAGGAGCGGATTGCTGATCGCGGCCAGAGGAAAAGAGGTTCTCTGGGTTCCCGGTTTGGTCCATGCGGTAGGCTTTACGGACGAAGCGTCCTGCGGCCGTTATCTGAAAGGACAAGGGATCGCGACGCTTTTCGAGAGTGAGGCGCCGCCGATTTGCAGAATAAAGATCATTCCCGGGTAATCGGAATTACACTCCGACCCCGAAAGGAGAAATATGGCGTATAACCTTGGTAAGGTTCTCATCGGAAAAGATGAGATCGATCAAATGGTCGCGCGGATCGCGAGACAAATATCCGCCGATTATCGAGGCGAAGAACTGGTCGTTGTAGGTATTCTGAAGGGATCATTTATTTTTATGTCGGATTTGATTCGCCTGCTGGAAATGCCGATCATTGTCGATTTCATGTCGGTTTCGAGTTATTTCGAAAACACCCGGAGCACCGGCATCGTCAAAATCATCAAGGATATGGATGTAAACATCCACGACAAACATGTGCTGATCGTCGAGGATATCGTTGATTCCGGCCTCACGCTCTCTCATCTTAAGGAACTTCTCATGACCAAGGACCCCAAGAGCCTCAAAATATGCGTGGCTTTTGATAAGCCGGACCGGAGAAAGACTCGGATCGAAGCGGACTATGTCGGTATGGTGATCCCGGATGAGTTTATCGTCGGCTACGGATTGGACTATGCGGGAAAATACAGAAATTTATCGGATATACGGATGATGGTATCGGACGGAGGTAACAAATGACAGTTGCGCAACCCCCCAAGAAATTCAGCGGGGCATTTCTATATCTCGGACTTTTGATGATGATCTTTATCGTCGGCTGGTTCTTCTACAGCAATTCCGGTGAAGAACAAATAACTCTGTCCGAGGTGTTCAATTCGATCAATGCCGCAGACAACAAAATCGACAAGGTCATTTTGAACGGAAGGGTGATCGAGTACACCTACGAAGACACAGAAGGAAACCCGGTTCAGGTCAAGAAGGAGATTCCATCGGAATCCATTGACTCGGTCGTGCAATTTTTGCAGAAAGCCCAAGAAGACGGGAAGATCGATAAATTTGATTATATCGAGCCTTTGGATATCGGGGTCATCATCAATATTTTGCTGATCGTGGTCCCGGTGATTCTGGTCGGCCTTTTTCTCTGGTTTTATCTTTCCCGTTCTCAGAATGACGGCAAGAATGCGATCAGTTTCGGGCGCAGTAAGGCAAAACTCCATGACCCCAGTAAGCACGACGTGACGTTTGCGGATGTTGCCGGCGCGGACGAGGAGAAGGCGGAGTTGTCCGAGTTTGTCGATTTTCTGAAAAACCCAAAGAAATACTCGGAGGTCGGAGCCAAAATTCCCAGAGGCATCCTCTTGCACGGTGCCCCGGGAACCGGTAAAACTTTGCTGGCCAGAGCAGTCGCCGGTGAGGCCGGAGTTCCTTTCTTCTCGATTTCCGGTTCGGACTTTGTCGAGATGTTTGTCGGCGTCGGCGCGAGCCGGGTCCGGGATCTGTTTGATAACGCGAAAAAGAATGCTCCCTGCATCATCTTCATTGACGAGATCGACGCGGTCGGCAGACACCGCGGCGCGGGAATGGGCGGAGGGCATGACGAGCGCGAGCAGACGCTCAATCAGCTCTTGGTCGAGATGGACGGATTCGGGCCGAATGAGGGGGTCATCATTATCGCGGCGACCAACCGAATCGATATTCTCGACCCGGCGCTGCTTCGCCCCGGTCGTTTCGACCGGCGAGTTTTTGTCATGCTTCCCGACATCAAGGGGCGGGAAGAGATTCTCAAGGTGCATTCCAAGGGCAAGCCGATTGCCCCCGATGTGAACTTGAGAGATGTTGCCAAGAATACACCCGGTTTTACGGGAGCGGATCTCGCCAATGTTTTGAATGAGGCCGCTCTGTTGGCGGCGCGTCACAACCTTAAGGAAATCGACTATAAGACGATCACGGAAGCGACATTCAAGGTCATGATCGGTCCGGAGAAGAAGAGCAGAGTCATCAACGATAAGGAAAAACGGTTGACCGCTTTCCATGAAGCCGGTCACGCAATCGTTCTTCGGGCGATTTCGGAAACGGACAAGGTGGAGCGAGTGTCTATCATTCCGGCCGGCGGAGCCGGCGGATACACCGCCCATCGGGCGGATGAGGATATATATTACACCACCCGCAAGCAGATGATCGACAAGATCATGATCTCATTGGGCGGACGTGCGGCGGAGGAACTGGTTTTCGGAGAAATCAGCACCGGAGCGTCCTCGGATCTTCAGCACTGCAATACAATCGCGCGCAGTATGATCACAAAGTACGGCATGAGCGATAAACTGAAAAACCTGGTTTTCGGTAGTGAGGACGAGATTTTCCTGGGCAGGGATTATGGCCATGTTCAAGGGTTCAGCGAGCAGGTATCTTCGCAGATCGATCAGGAAGTGAAAGTCATCATTGATGAGGCATACGACAAGGTGATGAAGCTTCTCACTGAGAAAATGGCGCTTCTTCGCATCATCGCCGCCCGACTGCTTGAAAAGGAAAAGATCGAGGGAGACGAGTTCGAGTCCATATACTCTTCGGACGGTAAGAATCTCGAGCACGAGCATGCTTCGGACTCGATTTCGGGCGAGAAACGCGACACTATTGACGAAAAAGCAGCAGATAAATACCATTCTGACTCCGAAGAATCAGATCCCGAGCGATTGAGCAAACTCTTTGATGATAAAATTAAAAATCATATCCAGCCAAACAACCCGGAGGAGACGCCTTCACAGAACGAAGCGGAAAGTGATTCCGACGAGGGCAAATAGCACAAGCGGAGAATATATCGGCGGCCGGAAGCGGTCATCCGATCACGAAAATGAGTCTTCATAGAAGCGCATCGTGAAAAATGCGCGTGATCAGTCGAGTTTCAGACTGTCCGCCAGGCTCCGGATGTCCTCCGGTCCGAGAAACAAGACCAGATCATCTTTGCCGACAAGAGAGTTCAGCCTTTCAAGGATGTCTTTCTTGTCGGCATAATATTCCGCGTGTCCCCCTTGCTTGTTGATGGCTTCCGCGAGCATGGAGGAGGAAATGGTCCCCGGATCGACTTCCCGGTCCGAAAAAATCTCGGAGAATATGACGTGCTCGCACGGAAGCAAAGACGCGACATAATCCTCGAAAAGTTTCTCGGTCCGATTGAACGTCAGCGGCTGAAACACGACCCAAGTCTTATTATGCAGAAGTTGAGAAGCCGCTTGCAGGGTTGCCCGCGCCGCCGCCGGGTGATGCGCGTAGTCCGTGATCACCGTCGCTCCGTGAAATTTTCCCTTTACCGTAAATCGACCCTCGGCACCCCTAAATGAATTCAGCGCCCGAGCCGCTCCTTCCGGTGTCCCGCCGTTAACGGTCGCGCATGCGATCGCGGTCAGAGCATTGTAAATATTGTGTTTTCCGGGCACATGAAGATCGATATGAGCGTAGAACAGATCGCGATCCCATATATCAAACTGAGGGAATCCGTCACGATAGACGATGTTTTTTGCATAGATATCCGCAGGGCGTCCGGACGGAGAAAAAATGTCTCCCTCGATCCCCGTCGTCAGGATCCGTGGCATCGGTCTGGATGCTGCGTTGCGTCGTTCCCGAATTTGCTCAAAGCAGAGCGCCGTGTTGGCATCGAATGCCGGAATGACCAAACAGCCGGTATCATCGATCTGATCCGAAAACTCGGCGAAGACGCGGATCACCTCGTGGATATCGTTAAAACAGTCGACATGATCATAGTCGATATTAGTGATCGCGGCCGTCGTCGATCGAAAACTGAGAAATGAGCGGCGGTATTCGCACGCTTCGGATACCAGAAGAGATCGATCCGCTCCGAGCCTCACGGTGCCGTTGAAGGCCTCGAATTCCGCGCCGAGATGAACGGTAGGATCCAGACCGGATTCGATCAGGATCAAGGATAACATCGACGTCGTCGTGGTCTTGCCGTGCGTCCCGGAGATGTTGATCACGTTTTTAAAAGTTCGGGTCAAATACCCGAGAAATTCCGCGCGTGAAACAACGGGGATGTTATTTTCACGAGCAAACCCCATCTCCGGATTCCCCGGAAGGATCGCCGCGGTGTGCACCAAAAGGTCAGGTTCAAAGCTTTGTATGTTCTTTGCGTCGTGACCGATAAAAACAGGGATGCCCTGTTGCTCAAGCAAATGTATTCGATGTGAGGTGTGCATGTCGGACCCTCCGACCTTGTAGCCGTAGTGCAGAGAAAGCTCCGCGAGCCCGCTCATACTAATGCCTCCGATCCCGACAAAGAAGATCCGTGCGCCTTTCTCCGGTTCGGGAAAACGGTATTGCCCGCCCTCTGACATCTGGGACTCACGGCTTATCTCGGATATTTTATCGGTTGGATCGGTTGGTCTCATCAGACACATATACACCTCTTTTAGTAGAATTTTTCGAAAAAGAACGAGTATTGATTGCTTGCTGTGGTACCCGGTACCGATTCCATTATCCTTTTTCAGGCGAAAAACGCAAGTGGGAGAGGGTGATCCTTTGAAGAAACCCGAACTACGGTATAGGCGAAGGCGCGCTTCGGCACGCCGAAAAACATAAGAAATATTTACAATTGTTGATTTTTGCTGTAAAATATTAAACTAATCCGGAAATGCATTTTTTTGGTTTCGGAATGACGTTTTTGTTTGACGCGGAGGTTTACAGATGGACATTACCAGTATAATTATTCGGAAGCTCACGCCGGAGAACAAGATGAAGGCGATCGTGTCGATCACCTTTGAGGATGCTTTTGTGGTTCACGACGTCAAGGTGATCGACGGCGCGAACGGTCTGTTCATCGCGATGCCGAGCAGGAGGATCCAGGACGGCGAGTTCAAGGACATTGTGCATCCGATCCACTCCACTTTTCGGGAAGAATTGTCGAAGGCAGTCCTGAACAAGTATTATGAAGCACTTGAGCGCTACCGGGAAACGTCACCTGTCGAAGGGCAAAGAGAAAGATCCTCGGTGATCGCACGATCGGAAGATGCCCGGGACGAGAAGTCGCCGGAGGAAGTTTCTTCCGGAAATGAGGATGTTTTACGCGCCGAGGAGCATGTTTCATATACGCCGTCTTATTCCGGACGAAGTGTTGCCGCCGAGTCCAACGCATAGTCGAAAACGATTTGATCCATACCCTCAAAGGGAGCCGCGGTTTGCGGTTCCTTTTTGAGTGGACATGATATAATGGTGCAAAGAAATCGGAGGATAAAGAATGATCGAGAAGACGACCATACGCACGACCGGAGTGGTTTTATTGGGTGTTGCCAATATTGTGTTGTTATTCTCCATGCTTTTCTCCATGTATACGGGAGGCCGGCCGAACTCCGGCAGTAGTGTCGGTGTACTGTGCGTGTCTTCGCAGGAAGCCCGTTTTCCGGAATCCGAGTATTTGAGTGTTTTTTCAGGACTCGGTCTCGAGTCCTATTTTCTTCGGACGGAGGAGCCCGACGAGGATCAACTGATACATAAGATCCAGTCATTCGCGCGCAGAGAAGAACTCGAACACGTGATCCTTGTGGCGTACGGAGATACCGCAAAGATCGCCTTGAACGCCGCGGGTAAGGAGCCGTTGATCGAAACATTGATCCTCCTGATGCCCAGAGAACTGTTGACCGAGAAGAAGGACAGCACTCTGCGACAGAACAACGACGGTTCGATCGCGATTTTTGACTCTCAACGATCCGATTCGATCACACTTTTCGAGTTGTTATCCGGAGAAGACGCACTTCTTTCCCATGCACTGATAGCCCCGGGTTTGTTCGCTTCTTCGGTACGGATATCTCCGGATGCAAAGACCTATATGAGTCTCGACAAGCTGACCGGCGATCCGGTCCTCGATGAATTGATTTATCCGGGCTTGCCGGACGTGCAAAGTAAGATCGCCAAATATATCTCGAATTACGTACTCGCCGATAAGGCCGAGATTTCGGATGTGCGGGGAATGATCCTTGTCAATCAGATCCTGAAGATCGCTCCGCTTGCCATTCTTTCGGCCGGGTTGTTCTTTTTCCTTTCCACGATCTCGAAACCGTATTCGATCAAGGGGGTCGCTCCCAAAGAACCGGTGAAGGAATCCGCCGCGCCCAAGGAACTCTCGCTCTACAGCAAGATCGAACGCTCCGAGAAATATTTGTTTGCGCTTTTAGTCCCCACCTCCATCGCCTACGGGGTCGTCCTGTGTGTTTTGATGATCGCCGTTCCTCACTATGCGGCAATCGCCGCCGCACTCTGGCCGGTGGCGGCGCTTTGTCTCGCCTCGCTTTTTTATCTGAAGCATATCCGCAAAATGGCGGCGCCCGGGAAGGTCAACCGGGCTCGTTTTCTGTTGTCGCTTCTGGTTTCTTCTTTATTTGTCCTTGGTGTGTTTCTGATGGTCTCGCTTCATCTGGTGTCCTTTCGGTACTTCGTTGAATTTCCACGCGTCCTGCTTTTCGTGATTCCGGGCACATTATTGATCGTTTGCCTCACTGCCTGTCAGAAAGTCGACATGTTCTATACCGAGAACGAGAAAACGGCCGGGCACCGTCGCGGGTTTCTGTCCGCGTGGCGCTTTCGGGGCATTCTCCTCGTTCCCTTTATTGCGATGTGGGTCGCGGCGTTTTTGTCCATGAAGGCATGGTTGTTTCTCTTAGCGCTTTTTTTCATCGTCCTTTTGATCGGCGCGGATTGGTTTCGTCAACGAGTCAAAAGAATGAGCGGTACACTTCTGCTTCCGGCCGTAATGTCCTCCGTTCTTTATGTGTTGTTGGCGTTCATCTGATCGGCTCTTTTTCAGCAGACGGCTCGGACTTGCGTGTTTGCCCGGGAAAAGATATTATGTATAGGCTAGTTTAGCGACCGGATGATGATCTGGAGGTATGTTATTTGTACCGGAGACGTTCGGCCGGACATTGATAGGAATGGAGAAAATCTATGCCAGCGACGATTAAGGATGTTGCCAAGAGAGCGGGCGTTTCGATCGCTACCGTGTCCAAAATGATCAATGGCGGAAACGTCCTTGAAGACAACCGTGTAGCGATCGAACAGGCGATCGAAGAGTTGAACTACCGTGTAAATACGGTCGCGCGCGGCATGAAGACCCGCAGGTCAATGACCGTCGGAGTATTGATCCCCAGTCTTGCGGACTATTACGGAGTCTCCGTTCTTTCATCCATTGACAGGGAGCTTTATAAGCGCGGTTACAGTACAATCATCTGCGACTATTCGGAGACCGATCCGGACGGAGCCAGAATGAAGCTGGACTTTCTTCTGAACAAACAGGTCGACGGGATCATCATGCAACCGATCAATGTACGCAAGAAGGACTTGGTCCGCATCGAGGCGGAGAATACTCCGATCGTTTTTATTGATGTCAGCGTCGAAGACAGCGGTTATGACAGCGTAACGATCGATAACGAGGGAATATCCTTTGAGGTTATGGAGCATCTGCTTCAGAACGGTCACAAGAGAGTCGGCTTGATGGTTGGAGCTCCCGGTGTCCGTACCACCGACGACAGGGTCGCCGGATACCATCGAGCACTCCGGGAGGCCGGGGTCACGCCCGATCCGAAACTGTGCAGTATGATCGATATCTCGGAGGAAAGCGGATACATCGGAATGCGCAATTTGTTGGCCATGAATAATCCTCCGACCGCGGTTTTTACCGCGGGTCATGACTTGACGCTCGGAGCGCTGAGATACTTGAACGAAGCGGGGAAACGAATTCCCGAGGATATTTCATTTGTCGGGTTTGAGACCCAGACGGTCGCCCGAATCTATCACCCCAAACTGACCATCGGCCTTCAACCCATCATGGAAATCGGAAGAACGGCTGCTGAGTTTCTTTTCGAGCGTATGTCGGGAGAGTATACCAAGAGTGCCCGGGATATCCACCTGAAGGCCTCGATCGAACTCGGAGCATCGGTTCTGAAGATTTGATCGAACATCTTCCTTCCCGAATGAACCGGCTTGTCGAAAATCCCGACCATTCGGGATTTTTTCGTTGACATCGCACGGGTCGCATGATATCCTTTTCGGGTGACCGCATGCGCTGGGCCTAAATGTCGAGATTTTCGGCTGCCTGAGTTACGCAGCGAGACTGGATGAACAGGAGGGAAACGAAACATGTATGCAGTGATTTTGACCGGCGGGAAGCAGTATAAGGTTTCCGTGGACGATGAGATTTTCATCGAGAAACTTGAAGGTGAAGACGGACAAGACGTCACGTTTGATCGGGTGTTGGCTGTTGCCGATGATTCCGGGATGAGTGCCGGTGAAGGGGTCGCTAAGGCGACGGTATCCGGACAGATCGTCAAGCAGGGAAAGAACAAGAAGATCGATATCATGAAGTATAAGGCGAAGAAGGGTTTCCGTCGTAAGACCGGACACAGACAGCCTTATACGAAGGTTCGTATCACGGCGATCAACGCCGGATAAGAGTCGGGAACATTGAAATGATTACCGTAACATTTCGGGTGTCGGATCAGGGACTGATCGAGAAGATGATCATCAAGGGACATGCCGGGTTTGCAGACAGCGGCAACGATATTGTTTGCGCATCCGCATCCACCTTGCTTTATACCGCGATTGCTTCTCTGGAAGAACTGTGCGGCCTCGACGGGTTTTATACCTTGCGCGAACGGAAGGATAAGTCCTCGCTTCCCGAAGCTCAAATAACGATCCCGCGCAAGGAGTTGGACAAAGGTCCGGACAGCCCGACGCAATGGATCATGGCCTCGATCCGCAAAGGGTTTCTTCTCTTGGAAGAGGCGGATCGCGACGATTACGGCGGCAATCATATCAAGATAATACAATAACGGCGATAACACGGTGGAGGTGTTGATTATGCTTAAGATGAACTTACAGCTTTTCGCGCATAAGAAGGGAATGGGATCGACCAAGAACGGCCGTGATTCCGCTTCCAAGAGATTAGGCGCCAAGAAGGGCGACGGACAGTACGTCGTTGCCGGAAATATCCTGGTTCGTCAGAGAGGGACCAAGATCCATCCCGGAAACAATGTCGGGATCGGTTCGGACGACACTCTTTACACATTGATTGACGGCTTGGTCAAGTACGAGCGCAAGGACAGAGACCGCAAGAAGGTCAGTGTTTACCCTGCGGAATAATTAAGGAACCAGATTCAATCATCAAGAGGCTCGATCCGATGAATTGCTTTTGTCGGAACGGCCTCTTTTGATTCTCAACGGTACAAGGAGAATGATATGTTTATTGATCGAGCGAAAATATTCGTCAAGGCGGGTGATGGCGGAAACGGCATTGTATCCTTTCATACCGAAAAGAACGTCCCGAACGGCGGCCCGGACGGAGGCGACGGAGGGAAAGGCGGCGATGTGATCATTCAAGCGACCGACTCACAGACGACGCTGAAGACTTTTCGATTCAAGCGGAAATTTCACGCCGAAAACGGAGCAGACGGAAGAAACAAGAAGATGGCCGGAAAAGGCGGCGAAAACCTTCGCATCGAGGTTCCCGTGGGAACGGTGATCACCGATGCCGTGACGCAGTCCGTGATCGCGGATCTGACCGAAAACGGCGCGGAGATCGTCATCGCCAAAGGCGGTCGCGGAGGCCACGGGAACATTCATTTTGTTCATTCCGTGCGTCAGGCACCGCGTTTTGCGCGCGTCGGCACGCCCGGCGAAGAATTGGAACTGAATGTCGAATTGAAGTTGATCGCGGATGTCGGCCTTGTCGGATTGCCCAATGCCGGCAAATCCACACTGCTTTCGGTCATTTCCGCCGCTAAGCCGAAGATCGCCGACTATCCGTTTACCACGCTCGAACCGATCCTCGGTGTCGTTTATGTGGATGACAGCCAGTTTGTCGTCGCGGACATCCCCGGCATTATTGAGGGTGCCAGCGGAGGCGCCGGGCTGGGACTTGATTTTCTTCGCCACATTGAGAGAACGCGCCTCCTGATCCATGTCGTCGATATTGCAGAGGAAGGGGACCCGGTCGGAGATTTTGAACGAATCAGCGAAGAATTGAAGCTTTACAAGGCCGGTCTGGAAGCCCGCCCGCGTATCGTTGCGGCGAATAAGATCGACGGCGCCGACGATGAGCAAGTAGGTCGTTTTATCGCCGAAATGACCGACCGGGGATTCAAGGTCTTTCCGATCAGTGCGGCGACCGCGAAGGGTACACAGGAGTTGATGCGGGAGGTCGCCGCGATGCTTCCTGAAATCCCCAAGCCGGTCGCGGTGAAGAAAACAGGCGGAGATCGCTTGTACACCTTTGAGGAGAAAAAACCGTTTTCGATCAGCAGGGACGGAGAAGTATTCGTTGTTGACGGAGAACTCTCTCAGTCCCTTACGGGGTCGACGAATTTCGAAGATCCCGAATCGCTTTCGTATTTTCAGAGGATGATACGCAAGAGGGGGATCGTGGACGCATTGAAAGCGGCCGGGATCCGGGAGGGCGATACCGTTCGAATGAACGATGTTGAATTCGAATATATTGAATAGAAGGAATTGTATTTGATTTGCTTTTATTTTCGTAACAAACCTGTCATTTATTCGGACAGAGTTCAGCATATAATTGAGTCAGTACTAATCGGAGGTAGTTGTTATGCAAAAGTATGTGTGTGATCTGTGTGGTTATGAATATGATCCCGAACTGGGTGATCCGGATAGTGGGATTGCTCCCGGAACGGCGTTCGAAGATCTTCCGGACGACTGGACATGTCCCGTATGCGGTGCGACAAAAGACGCTTTCAGCCCGATGTAGATTTATCGATATTCCTCCTGTATCGATTACTTTACCTCGAAAAGAAAGATTGAATGGATCAGGAAAGAGACCGAATCGCAAAGGATTCGGTCTCTTTTTGTCTCCCGGGCTCGCACCGATCCGCTCGCACGTCCGACCGATCATGAAGGGATCGGCATTACACGGGAGGTTGGCCGTAGGCATTGCCCTTTCTTTTTTGAATGGTACAATAATAAGCATCATCCAAACGGAGGCGAATATGAGCGTACAGACGATTCATAAAAACATATACTGCATCGACATCCAACATCCCCAGAGAAGAATGTTCGACTGCCTGATGCCTACTAAGCACGGGACGACCTATAATGCCTATCTGGTCAAGGGACGGGACAAGACCGCGCTGATCGACACCGCCGATCCGGAGTTTACCGCTTCGTTTCTGGAAATGCTGTCGGGAGCGGATATTAAGGCCCCCGACTACGTCGTCATTTTACACACGGAGCAGGACCATTCCGGTTCGCTTCCCGAGTTGCTGGCGAGGTATCCCGATGTTCGGTTGGCCGCCACTGCGGAGGTCGTTAAGTTGGTCGAAACCCATCTTGGAATTCCCAAGGAGCGCTTCGAGATATTCGGCGAGGGAGATGTGCTGGATCTGGGAGACCACAAGCTTCGTTTCATGAAGATCCCGTTTGCCCATTGGCCGGACAATACCATGTTGTACGATGAGTTTTCCGGAGTGCTCTTCTCGAGTGACCTTTTCGGCTCGCATTATTCCTTCGATCGAGTTTTCGCGACCAACAGCCACGAGAATAAGGGGGCGGCGCGCGCTTATTTTGCCGAGATCATGATGCCGTTTTCGACCCAGGTTCGTAAATACACGGAGCGCGTCGCGCAGTTGGCACCTACAATGATCGCCGCCGCACACGGGCCGGTTTGGAACAATCCGTCGCTGATCATCGAAAAGTACATGAAATGGACGTCCGATAAAGTAGACAAGACTGTCGTCATCCCGTTCGTGAGTATGCACGGGAGTTGCGGCTTGATCGCGGACCGGCTTTGTATGCGTCTGGCCCGTCACGGGATCTCGGTTTTGACGCACGATCTCGGGAAAAGACCGGATAGCCTTTCGATCGAGACCGGCAATGTGATGCTTGATCTGGTAACGGCAGCGGCGCTTATTTTCGTCACGCCGACGGTATTGGGCGGACCGCATCCGGCCGTCGCGTATTGCGCGATGCTCGCCAACGCACTAAGGCCTCAGACCGCCATCATCGGACTCCTTGGGTCGTATGGATGGGGCACAAAGGTTTCTGAAGTCATGGACGGACTGACCGCCGGACTGAAGAAGGCCGAACGCTTGGAGCCGATGCTTTTCGAGGGATTGCCCGGAGAAGAAGAACTCCGGCAGATCGACCGGTACGCCGATGCCCTCGCGGAAAAAATCAACGCGCTGGGAGATCGTTTACTGTAGTTCCGAGGACAGAGAGTGTAATAATTGAGTATAGATGTCGGCGGTGGATTCCTTCCATCGCCGGCACATTTCTTTGGCGGTTTTTTCGTTTGGGGCGGACAGAGTGATTTCGGCGGTTTTTCGAACTCCTTCGGACAGGGTCAGATTAACCCGGTAAGCACCGTTCGCGTCGATCGAATAATCGGCGATCACACTGGTGCGCTTCCTGTTATCCAACCGACGGTTTTCGGTCTCGGCCGTCAGATAGGAACGGATCCCGACCGGCATTTTCGGAAGAAGAAAGGATAAGACCACTTCGCCTTCGGGCGTGATATCACATCGCTCGATCGGACGGCGTCCGCCATCGAGGATCGTCTCGCCTTTGCGCATGGCCTGCTGAAGCAATCGGTCGCGACGAAGCTCTTCCAGCGCTTGAACATATGTGAAATAATCCATATAAAGTGACGCGATGGCATGGTCCATCAATTCCTGGGAAGGAATCCCGGGAAACTCTTTCACGATGTATAGGATGATCAGCTTCGCGTAAGTGGTCTCCGGATCGGTCACGATTATTCGCTCGCTTTCATATCGTACTTTGTTGTCTATTATATCCGATTTTTCGCGAAAAACCGCGAAAGAATTCATGGTCTTTCCGGCACCTTGTTCTATTCACAGAATATAACTGAAAATGCTATACTAACGGGAGCGATCTAATCCAAAACGAACGGGAGACGAATATGATCACACTTCACACCCAAAATCTCATGTCCTTCATCGATGCCGAAGAAATCGGGCGCATGGCGCCGCAGGTCGAACTTGCGCATACGATGCTTCATAAGAAAAACGGCCCCGGAAGTGATTTCCTCGGCTGGCTGGATCTGCCGTCGGACTATGATAAAGAAGAATTCAGACGGATACGCGCCGCGGCGGCAAAGATCCGAAAGGATTCGGATGTTCTCTTGGTCATCGGAATCGGCGGGTCCTATCTGGGCGCACGCGCTATGATCGAAATGTTGTCCCACTCCTTTTCCGGCGCGTTGCACAAGAAGATCCGGAAAAGCCCGTTGGTCCTCTTTTGCGGCAATTCGATCAGCGCGACATACTTTGCCGATCTGATGGATCTTCTTGACGGCAAGCGCGTATCGGTGAACATCATTTCCAAGTCGGGAACGACCACCGAACCGGCCATCGCTTTTCGAATCATTCGTGGGTACATGGAGCAACGCTACGGCCGCGAAGACGCCAGAAGCCGGATCTATGCGACCACGGACAGCAGTAAAGGAGCGCTGAAGGGCCTGGCCGACAAGGAAGGCTATGAGCGTTTTGTCGTGCCCGACGATATCGGCGGACGCTACTCGGTGCTTACCGCCGTCGGGCTTCTGCCGATCGCGGTCGCCGGAATCGATATCCGTGAACTGATGCGCGGTGCCAAGGATGCGGCGAAGGCCTATCGCAACGTGTCGCTTTCCGAAAATACTTGCTATCGCTATGCGGCGATCCGTAATTGCCTCCTGAGACGCGGTTATACGACCGAGGTCATGGTCAATTACGAGCCGGGTTATCATTTTATGACTGAGTGGTGGAAACAGCTTTTCGGCGAATCCGAGGGCAAAGACGGCCGGGGGATCTTCCCGGCGGGTGTTGACAACACAACGGATCTGCACTCGATGGGACAGTATATCCAAGACGGCCGGCGGATGCTTTTCGAGACCGTCGTCCATTTCGAAAAGCCGCGGCACTCGTTTTCTATACCCGAAGACCCGGAAAACCTGGACGGTCTGAATTTTCTTTCCGGGATGGACATGAACGAAGTGAATTATAAAGCCTTGCAGGGGACTGTTCTCGCGCACGTCGACGGCGGTGTGCCGAATATGATCCTCTCGGTCCAGGAGATGAACGCGTATTGCATGGGTCATCTGGTGTATTTTTTCGAGAAGGCCTGTGCGATATCGGGATATCTCCTGTCCGTCAATCCCTTCAACCAGCCCGGCGTGGAGGCCTATAAGAAGAATATGTTCGCGCTTCTGGGCAAGCCGGGATTCGAGAAGGAAAGGACTGAGCTTGAGGCTCGCCTGACCGGGAAAGGATGATTTGAGCTTAATGACCCGAATAAAATTATGCGGTCTGAGAAGACCCGTTGACGCCGACATCGCAAATGCCTGTCTTCCGGATTACGTCGGCTTCGTGTTTGCCGTGTCCCCGCGACGGGTGAGTCCGTCGGAGGCCGCGGAAATCGCGGAAGCTTTGAATCCGGGGATTCGCAGGGTCGGCGTATTTGTCGGCTCCGAACCGAAAGATGTCGCCGCGACCGTTGATGCGGTCGGCTTGGATATCGTGCAACTGCATTTTGACACCACGCCGGAGTACAATGAGCGATTGCGTCGCGCACTACCTAAATCTTCCGACCGAAAGATAGAAATCTGGCAGAGGATTGCCGTGCCGATTGAGGCGAAGCAGGCCTCTGATGTCCTTGAGAGGATCGCCGGCTACCCGCCCGTCGAGTCATTCGACGCGTTGGTTTTCGACGTGATCACCGACAAGAGGGACGGAGGCTCGGGTGTCCCGTTTCCGTGGGAAGCGGGGAGGGCTGCGGCGAAGATTCTGCGTGTGATGAGTCCGAGGATCATTGTCGCCGGCGGGATCGGAACTCACAATGTAAGACAGGCGATTGAGTATTTTTCACCTTATGCCGTTGATGTGTCCGGCTCGGTCGAGACGGACGGTTATAAGGATCGGGATAAGGTGGCGGAATTGATACGCGCGGTGCGGGAAGGAGAGATCGGGCATGAATGAGGTCCCGTCGAACCGTGAGGTCCCGTCGAACCGTGAGGTCCCGTCGAACCGTGAGGTCCCGTCGAACCGCATCGAAAGGGCGGATCTGCTTCGCGTCGAAAACCCGGCCCGCTATGTCGGCGGAGAGTGGGGTGCCGTTTATAAGGAAGAGGTGCTCGGGGCGCTCGAAAAGGACGGCCGCACCGACATGCTTCGCTTCGCGTATTGCTTTCCGGACATTTACGAGATCGGGATGAGCAATCTGGCGCTGATCATTCTTTATCACCTGCTGAACGAGATCCCGTATGTGTACTGCGAGCGGGCATTTTCACCGTGGAAGGATATGGACCGGATCATGCGGGAGAGAAAGATCCCGCTGTGCTCCCTGGAGACGCGGACGCCGCTTTCGGAGTTTGATGTCGTCGGTTTTTCCCTTCAGTACGAGATGTGCTATACGAATGTACTTCAGATGCTCGATTTGTCAGGGATTCCGTTTCTTTCCGCGGATCGGGACGAGGGTCATCCGATCGTGCTCGCCGGAGGGCCGGTCGTTTATAATTCGGAGCCGGTCGCGGACTTTTTCGACATGATCGTCATCGGAGAAGCGGAGGAAGTTCTGGTCGAGTTGACCGGATTGATCCGAGAGTACAAGAATTCCCGTCAGAAGGGACCAATGACAAAAGAAAGCGCGGCGCAAGAGGGCATCCCGATGAGCCGCCGCGGTCTTTTGGAGTCTGCGGCGCGCATTCCCGGCGTTTATGTTCCATCGCTCTACGATGTGAACTATCGACCGGACGGTACGATCGAAGGAGTTTGTCCGAATGTCGCATCGGCTCCGGAGAAGATCCGTAAGCGCATCATCAAGGATCTGGACTCGGTATTTTTTCCGACCGATCCCATCGTACCGCACACGAAAATCGTTCACGACCGTTCCTATATGGAGCTTTTCCGCGGTTGCGGACGAGGCTGTCGCTTTTGTCAGGCCGGTTTTATATACCGACCTGTCCGGGAAAAGAACGCGGATACCTTAATTTCTCAGGCGCTCGAGCTTGAGAAAAACACAGGATACGACGAGCTCGGGATGCTTTCGCTTTCGACCGGCGATTATTCGCAATTAAAGCCGTTGGTCGAGGGTCTGGTCGAGCCGTTCGGCAAGCGGCACACCAGTCTTTCTCTGCCGTCGATGCGCGTTGATTCTTTTTCGCTCGGCTTGATGGAGAAGGTTTCGGACACCAGAAAAACCGGATTGACCTTCGCACCGGAAGCCGGCACTCAGCGCCTCCGGGATGTCATCAATAAGGGGATCACGGAAGAAGATATTTTCTCCGCGCTCGAACTGGCTTTTGAAGGCGGATGGAGCCGTGTCAAGCTTTATTTCATGCTCGGATTGCCCACGGAAACCATGGAGGATGTCATGGGGATCGCGGACATGGCAAGGAGGGTCGAGAAACTCTATTTTGATGTCGCCGCCCGGACCGGACAGCGTAAGCGCCGACTCGAGATCATCGTGTCGACGTCGATGTTTATCCCGAAGCCGTTTACGCCTTTCCAATGGGAAAAGCAGGACACCCGCGAAATGCTCGTCGAAAAGCAAAGGGCATTGGCAGATCATTTGAAGAGCCGAAATATTAAATATTCATGGCATGATCCGGACACGTCGGTATGGGAGACGGTGATGTCCAGAGGGGACCGAAGGTTAGCGCCGGTCCTTTCGGAGGGATATCGGAGCGGACTTTTTTTCGATGCGTGGGACGATTGCTTTCAGTTAGGCCGATGGATGGAAATATTGAACAAACACGGCCTGAATCTTCCTTTTTATTCGCATCGCGAGCGCTGTGAGGCCGAGGTGTTTCCGTGGGATCATATCGATACGGGCGTCAGTAAGCAATACCTTCTGCGCGAGCGCAAGAGGGCCGGTGAAGGAGTCGTTACGCCTCCGTGCCATTCCGGTTGCAGGGCTTGCGGGGCAGCGGATCTCGAGGCGGGGGTGTGCCATGCTTCAGGCTGAACGGGAGAAGATGATCACCATGCAAAATCAGACCGAAGCATACCCGGTCCGAGTGCGCTTTGGGCGTGAAGGGCCGATCGTGTATATCGGTCATTTGGACTTGATGCGCACGTTTGAGCGGACCCTGCGCCGGGCCGGGATGCCGGTACTCTACACTCAGGGATATAATCCGAGACCCACCTTGGTGTTCGCCCTGCCGCTCGGCGTGGGAATCGCGACTACGGACGATTGCGTGGATATCTTTTTCAGCGAAAAGATCGATGAAAAAGAATTCCCGAACCGCTTCAATGCGTATTGCCCGGCCGGCCTTCGCGTGTTGGACGCTTGGGAGATCCCGGACTCCGGCAAAAGCATCATGTCCCTCGTGACGGCCGCGACCTATCGGATTACCGCTCCCGGGATCCGTAAAGCGCTTTCGGAGCTCTTGACTCGCGACGAGATTCCGGTCATGAAACACGCAAAGGGCAAGGAGACGCGGGTGGATCTTCGACCTTTGATACTGCAGGTCACGGAACCGTCAGAAACGGAAGGGCTGCCGGACGGGGGGGTTCCTGCGGACAGAGATGAAACGGCGGATATTTTGGTTTATGCCGGATCAAGTCGCAACCTGCGACCGGACCTCTTGCTTTCCGCTTGCGCCGACACAGGCTACATTGAAAAACGCGCCGCGGACAATGCCGAGGTCTTGAGGACCGGCCTATTTACCGGAGCAAATCCGGATTTTACACGTCTCAGTGACATTCGGCAGTTTAAATAACGGAGGACGATATGCTTACGCGAGTCAACATCAAGAACGGACAGGAACTCTCGGCGCTCGGCTTCGGCTGTATGCGCCTTCCGTTCAAAGGCGGTGGTTTCGACGAGCCGCGTTGTATTTCGATGATCCGAACGGCGATCGAAAACGGCGTAAACTATTTCGATACGGCGTACATATACCACGGAGGGCGAAATGAGGTTTTGCTCGGCAAGGCGCTCGAGGGAGGGTACCGCGAACGCGTCAATATCGCGACCAAGCTCCCGGTCTATATGGTCCGCCAGCTTTCTTCCGCTCAAAAGATGTTTGCGACGGAGCTTGAGCGCCTGAAGACCGGCTACATCGATTACTATTTGCTTCACATGTTGGCCGATGTCTCTATGTTTTCCCGTATGAGAGAGATCGGAGTTCTCGATTGGTTGGAGAGCCTCAAAGGCGAAGGCGTGATCCGCAATATCGGCTTTTCGTTTCACGGTTCAAAGGAAGTCTTTCAACAACTGTTGGAAGTGTATCCGTGGGACTTTTGCCAGATCCAATACAACTATCTGGACGAGAACAATCAGGCGGGTAAGGAAGGACTGTTGCTTGCCGCCAGGATGGGCATTCCGGTGATCGTCATGGAGCCTATACGAGGCGGCACTCTGTCCGATCAGGTTCCTTCGGCTCTTGTCCGTTCTTTTCGAGATGCAAATCCCGATCGATCTATGGCCGAATGGGCGCTTCGCTGGGTCTTTGATCACAAGGAGGTCACCGTCGTACTCTCCGGCATGAGTACCGAGGACCAACTGGCCGAAAACATCAGGATCGCATCCGAAGCGGCTCCGGATAATCTGACCGTAGCGGATCGGGCGGTTTTTGAGAAGGTGAAGAAGGAGCTTGCCTCAATGACAAAGGTCCCCTGCACGGCCTGCGGCTACTGTATGCCATGTCCGTTCGGTGTTAATATTCCGAACTGCTTTTCGATTTACAACGAGAAATACCTGATCAAAACCAGAGGGACTATGTTCAAGTATTATCAGGCTTTGGGTGCGTTTTCAGCCCGTCCGGGCTTTGCTTCAATGTGTACGGATTGTGGCCGGTGCGAGTCCCACTGTCCTCAACATATCGCGATCCGTGATGAATTGAAAAACGTTCGAAAGACCTTTGAGGGAGCGATTGCAGGGACGATCATCCGTCTCGGACGCAAGATCCTTCGAGTAGAAAAGAACATCAAAAAAGAAGATCGGTAAACCCGATATGGGGTCCGATTGTTTTTTTATCGTAAAAAAGATAAGATAATACTCGTATGTGCCGAAAATCGGCGATGCAGTAACCCGAAGGAGGGACCCGCGTTGTATTCTGCCGAGAACGATTTTGCCGAAGGTCTCCTGCGAATTTTCGACAATGTGTTGCTGACGGAAGAAAAGGCCCTGTCCAAGGGTTATTTTTCCAATCTGTCCATTGCCGAACTGCACACGCTGGACGCGATCGGTCCTTACGAGGCGAGGGCGATGAGCGAGACGGCCGCTCGACTGGGCATTACGACCGGGACACTGACCGTCGCGATCGACCGATTGGTTCGTAAGGGTTATGTCGAGCGTTACCGCGACAGTAAGGACAGAAGAGTGGTTCGGGTCCGTCTGACCCGACAGGGGAAATTGGCATTTCGTATGCACGCAAAATTTCACACCCTATTGGTGAAGAGGATCATGGATCCTTTGGATATCGAAGATCGGGAGCGATTGGCCGCCCTGGTCCGCGAGATCGATGAATTCATAACTGAGCAATATCAAAAATACAGCCAGGAAGAAAGCGCTCGAAAAGGCGCAAAAATTACGGAGGAACAGTAAAATGACCGAATTATCCAGTGAACTTCAACGAGGCGAGCCTGACAGTACGGGCAATCCCCGAGAACGTATCGGGCTCGATGATCCCGTGCTGAGAAGGAAAGAACGCATTTATGACACCTTGATGGATATGGTGACCGAGATGAGCGATCTTTCCCCGACGGACATCAAGCCCGAGACAGAGATCATCCACGATCTCGGATTAGATTCGCTCCAGATATACGAGCTTGTTATTGACCTCGAGAGTTCGTTTGACATTCGTATTTCTGACGAAGAGCTGGAACGGGTCAACACAATACAGGATGTGGTGGATATGATTTACGAATTGACATCGGAGTAGAACCCGCTCAAGGACTTGACGTAAGACAAAGCATCAAAAACCGCAAACGAGGTGTTCGATGAATTACATTTTTCTGC
>CAYPAL010000006.1:0-30282 GCA_964408695.1 uncultured Oscillospiraceae bacterium
ATGACAACAAAAAGAATGACTAATGCTGGATCCATAAAAGTTACCTCTTCTTTCTTTAAGACTATTCTTTAGTGGCTTTTTGGACGATCAGAGTATTGGCATCCGCCAGACCGGTCACAACGACCAGTTCCCCGGGCGTCAATTTCGTACCGGATTGAGTCACTGCATCGCATTCGGTATATCTGCCCTGAAACGTCAGTGTTACCTTGCCGCTCTTTCCCGTTTCCGGAATGGCAATGTAGACCTTTGCGGTTTTGCCTACCGCGTTTTTCAGGGAAATGTTTCCCTTATCCTGAAGCTTTGAAGTCAAACGCATCAGCCAAGCGACCGCCAGGAGAGCAAGAAAACCCGCTGACAGAGATACGATAAGGGTCACTGCGATGTGGGCTCCGGCAGAGTCGAGAACGACTCCGGTCCAACCGCCCACGGCAAGAAAAGCGATGATCCCGCGTACCGAAATAAGAGCAAAGCCGTTCGCCGAATCCGCGACGTCTGTTCCCTCCGCGACATCCGCATCAAAGTCGACATCAACGTCGCCTTCAACTTCTCCGACTCCGACCATGACTAAGATAGTTTGGATGATCAGGATTACGGTAGACGGTATCGCAATTAGGCCGAAAATTTGCTGGATCATAGATAAAGACTCCCACCATTCGATCATATACATCCTCCTTTCCAAAAATAATGTTCTTGACGACGATCGTCCCGCAGGGACGTTATGTGCTGATTTCGTCAAGCAGTCTGTCCGCTTTTTTCTTCAGCTGAACACTTCTCACGGCAATGATGATGATTTCCAGCGCTCTCCGAAGCCGTGCCCCGGCACCCTTCATCGCTTCAACATAGTCTTTTGTCACATCCGCGATGCACGCTCTGAGCTGAGCCGTGTCGGTTACGTCCCTCCCTTTGTACTGTTCCTTTACCGTGCATATGTACTCGTACAATTTGGATTCGGGTATGATGTCATCCGATCGATCCAAGACGGAACCATTTACAAAGGATAGTAAGAACGCGATTTTTTCGAGCCTGATCGACTCGCGGATCATATTGATGATCAGTATCCGCGCAACCTGGTCGATGTTATATCGACGGTTCTGCGGCGGACTGACCCATCCGCGCTTCACCCAATTCTGGAGAGCCGACGCATCCAGTCCGGTCATTTCACGGATCTGCGAAAGCATCAAACTTGATGTTCCCGCGAAGATCCCCGTGAGAAATCTCGCATTGGCGGCTCCGTCGGTTTCCGGGATAATCGTACCCGGTATCGTCATTGCTTTTCCTCCTTTCTTCAGAAGATGCTTGAATCATATCACGAGTTCATCTGAACGTCAATAGTATTCTGATGAGTTTCTTTTACGTTCATCTGATCACTTGGGAGGATTTTCTCCGATCGTTTCTCCGGCGCAATAACATGTTTCACGTTCTGTTTTTCACTTACCGGTTCTCTTATATGAAAAACCGCAGTCCCTATAAGGGAAAATAAGTCGCGCATACAGACCTCATATCAATAATAATTTATTATGACCGATTTCCCCTCAATTCACAAGCGAGGCGACATGGCCGTCCAATCGGCTGTCCGAATCCGTAAAAAAGTCGGATTAGTCCGTATTTATTCACTTTCTTTAAGAAATTCCGGCATTTTCCACTATGCAAAATGAGCGCTTTGAAGTAGAATGTCTATGATGCATGTTGCGACACAGTGCGATGTGCACGAAGTATGATTGGCTCATTTGAGCACTACGACACACCGGACTTGACAATATGGTTCTGAATCATATATCATCACCCGGTGTGAATATCGCCTGAAGGAGGCTACGTTACTATGAACAAGACAGACCTAATCGATGCAGTTGCACAGGCAACAGATCTCACCAAGAAGCAGGCTGAGGCCGCGATCAACGCGACCGTCGACGCGATCTCCGATGCGTTGGCCAAGGAAGAAAAAGTAGTTTTGGTCGGATTCGGAAGTTTTGAGACAAAGAAGCGCAATGCTCGTAAGGGACGGAATCCCAGCACGGGTGCTCCGATGAATATCCCTGCGTCCAAGGCGCCTGTATTCAGTGCCGGCAAAGGCTTGAAGGACAAGGTCAACAAGTAATCCGTCTCCGATGGCATTACTCAAGAAAATAAGAAGCTCCGACGATCGTCATGAGCTTCTTTTCTTTATCCAAAAAGAGACTCATCGGGACCGAAAGCAGATCCAAATCCCGTGCCTCCGAAATTCCGCTCCTAAAGCGAAAAATGCGCCGGATAGGGAACGCAGTCATGCTGTTTCACCAGAAGAGCGGAAACCTCATCGTGCAGCTTACGCAATATATACACATTCCGCCGTCCGTCCTCATAGACCTTCATCTTGCGAAAGGCATACCGCAGATTGCGCTCTACCTGAGCGGGCATGATTCCGAACTCATTCCCCGCCATAGGGTAGAGCCGCTTGGTCACGGTACTCATCAATGACGGATCCCGAATACTCTGAACAAGCATATATCGGGCGAGGCGCGTACCGAGCAGGACCCGGTCCAGAAAGTAACCGTCCAACACCTTCTCCACGCCGTGCAAAACCTCTGCATTCGACAGAGACGAGTGATCCAATCCCTTGAGCGCCTGTCCGGCGATCCTTCCGACGGCGGACATTGCGCCGGATCTCGCGTCGACGAGATAGTGTATCCGTCCGGCCGTGTCGGAAATTCCGACCAACCCCCGCTTCTTCATCATGGAATTGATATTGTCCAGAATCATCCGATCACTGCAAACGACATAAAAGCCAACCTCCCGCTCCGGGTCCAGGTTGTATCCGAAAGATGTGCGCTGCGTTACGCTTGAATCGGCGCTCATGGTACGTGTCCCCCTGAAAAGTAGTATGCACGTCCCATTTTGACATCCGTACCCGGGCGAATCAACAGGATATATCCAAAACTTTGGGGGCGGATCGTTCTTTTTGGAATGAAGCCGTGAATCCGGATCAGGAAAAAGCAAACGCTCTTATACCTTATCCATATCCGAGATGTATCCGGAATAATCGGTATATGTGATCGCCAGTCGATCACCGATCTGAGGCTTGTGGACCATCGGATTATAAAAATATCTCTCTCCGTCCAACGTCATCGCATTGTTCAAATAATCGATTTTCTCCACCGTGCCGGTCTTTGACTCATAGAGTCCGCGGATGATATCCGTCGTGTCCAAAAGTCTCGGGATCGTAAAACTGATCGCCTGAAAGAGGACCAGGACCGTAAGCAAAACGGGAAGCAAATATAAAATTCCGCGACGGTTTCTGCGCTCCTGATTGATACGGAGTCGTCGGATCAGAATCATGATCAAGGCAAAGGTGATCAGGGCGTGTCCCGCAAGATTAATAAAAAAATACAACAAGCACTTTCACCCCCCGGTCATCGGATAGGAACATTATCATCTTCTTTTGCCTCGCGTGTCAACGGCACCGGGATCGGTGCTTTTCGAAAACCGCGATAACTATGGATTCGGGTAAGTCACAAAATAGGTCTCGGGCGTGACCAGAAGATCCATCCGGATATCTCCGGGCTGTGTCGGCACGCGCCCGACCCGTTGAAATTCATATCCGGTCCCGATGGTTACGGGCCGGTCTTCCGGATCGACAGCGCCAAGATAACGGTCGTAGAAGCCTTTGCCGCGACCGAGGCGCGAGCCGGTCCGATCAAACGCCAGTCCCGGGACCAACATCATGTCGATTTGCGCGCAGGTAAAAGGGCGCGACCGAAGGCCCGGCTCCCGGATCCCGAAAGTGCCGACGATAAAATCCGATTCATCCGTCGGCGCGTAGAAGCCCATTTCTCCTTTTCGAAAAGCGGGAAAGCAACAAATGACGCCTTGGCGAAGGATTCGGGAAAGGCAGGGCATAAAGTTCGGCTCCCCGCTGTCGGAAACATAGAGCGCCAGAACCGAATCGCGTCCGGGTACGGGGATCGGTAGCCTGCCCGAAAAGACCGTCTCGATGATCCTTCTGCCGGCCTCATCTTGCGTCTCGGGGGGAACAGCGGCGCGGCGCTCGCGCATTACGGCGCGAAGAGCTTCTTTTTGCCGGCGAACCGAATCGCTCATTGCGGATCACCGTCTTCTTCTGACTTATCGGGCATCATTTGCAGAAATTCGTCCGGACCGATGATCCGTACACCTAAGTTTTGCGCCTTCGTAAGCTTACTGCCCGCCTGCTCGCCCGCGAGTACGTAATCGGTCTTGGCCGAAACCGAGGACGAAACTTTCCCGCCGTGTCGAAGGATCATCCCGGAGGCTTCTTCCCGGGTCATGGATGGGAGTGTTCCGGTCAGAACAAAGGTCTTGCCCGAAAAAACACCGGCTCCCGAGACAACGATGCGCTTGCGGTCCAGTCGGACACCGTTTTTCTCCAAGGCGTCCAATAATCCGGCGGTCTGGGGCAGGGCAAAAAATTCCGTGACCGAGCGCGCCGTGACGAGCCCGAAATCGGGAAGCGACGCGAGCGTCTGCTCGTCCGCGTTCATTATCTCGCGAACATGGCCGAAATGCTCGGCCAAGGTCCTGGCCGCGACGACACCAACATTACGAATGCCGAGCGCGGCAATAACACGCTCCATCGGCCGATCCTTCGCCTCTTCGACGGATCGGAGCAGATTCGAGACCGAGGTCGCGCCCATCCGGTCGAGAGTCAGGAGTTCCGCTTCCTTGTCCTTCAGTGAAAAAATATCCGCGACGCTTTGGATCAAGCCCTGATTCAATAGGGTCTCAATGATCGCCGGTCCCATACCGTCGATATCAAAAGCATCCTTGGACACAAAATGAATGATATTACGAAAAAGCTGAGCCGGGCAATCCGGTCCCGTACAGCGACTCGCGGCCTCCCCGTCCTCTCGGACGACGGGAGCGCCGCAGGACGGACAGACGTCGGGCATGATAAAAGGCCGACTGTCGGCTTTCCGGGAGTCCGGAACGACCGATACCACCTCCGGTATCACGTCTCCGGCTTTGCGGACGATGACGACGTCGCCGGCCCGGATATCCTTTTCGCGAATAAAATCCTCGTTATTGAGCGTCGCCCGGGACACCGTGCTCCCGGCAATTCGAACGGGCTTCAGGATCGCGACCGGCGTCAGCTTGCCGGTGCGGCCGACCTGAATGTCGATCCGCTCGAGCTCGGTCTGTTTCTCCTCCGGCGGAAATTTATAGGCGATCGCCCAGCGGGGCGACTTGCTGGTCTGTCCGATCCGATCCCGAAGTTCCAGCGGATTGAGCTTGACCACGGCACCGTCGATACCGTAAGGAAGGGATTCCCTCGATTCGCCGATCGCCTCGATCGCCGCCCAAACCTCCTCTGTCGTTCCCGCCTCTCGAAAGCCGGGACTGGCGTTGAAGCCCAAGTCCGCCAAAAAGCGCAGTGACTCGGTGTGTGTCCGGAACTGCCGCCCTTTGATCTCCTGAACATTAAAAACAAAGATGTGCAGATTTCGTTCGGCGGTGACGAACGGATCCAACTGACGCAGGGAGCCGGCGGCGGCGTTGCGAGGGTTGGCAAATATCTTGTCTCCGCGGATCTGCGCCATATCGTTGATTTTCAGAAATGCCTCGTTGGGCATATAGACCTCGCCGCGGACTTCAAGATATTGGATCGCGGGATCAATCCGACGCGGTAGGCCCGCGACATGAACGATGTTCGGCGTAATATCTTCTCCGACCGCTCCGTCGCCGCGCGTCGACGCCCGAAAAAGCTCGCCGCCTTTATATTCGACAGAAACGGACAGGCCGTCGATCTTCTGTTCGACGACATAATCGACCGGCATTCCGGCCTCATTGCCCGCCCGAAAAATGCGCTCGCAGAAGTCCTCGATCTCCTCTCTGGAAAATGCGTTGCCCAGGCTCTGCATGATATTTTTGTGCTCGACCTTGGAGAAACGCTCCGATGCCCGTCCGCCGACTTTTCGAGTCGGAGAATCAGGGTCGGCCAGAAGCGGGTACTCCGCTTCCAGTTTCTGCAGTTCCCGAACCAGAGAATCATATTCAAAATCGGAAATTTCCGGCGCGTCCTGCTCGTAATAGAGACGGTTATGCCGGTCGATCCGTTCGCGAAGCTCTGAAATTCTTTTCCATGGTTCCATATGATTCACCTGATTTCACCGGTAGATCCTACAGTTTCAATTCTCTCAGATCCTTCTTGGCAGGAGCGCGCCCCTTCGAGAGGTAAAGGATCGGAAGCAATGTCAGAACAAAGAGAAAAGATCCCCAGATCCAAGCCGGTATACCGAAAAGGTCGCCGATATCGGTCGCGAGTCCCGACTCTCCGACCGTGATGAACGGGGACAAAAGATTGCCGCGCCAGCCCGCGGCCGCAAAAACCGGCGTCATGACCAGCTCATAAAAGAGGTGTACCGGGATCGCGTAAAAAAAAGCGTCGGCCAGATAAAGCGTAGCGGTATCCGCCTGGAAAAGCATGAATATCATCGCCGCCATCAGGCCGATCACAACTGGCACAGCCAAATCGGCGATCGTCCGACTGATGACGGACAGGTACAGGTGAAACAGGACGCCGATGATCGCGGCAAGGATCGCCGCATACTCAACCGCCTTACCGCCCCTGACCATTAGGTAAATCGACGTGATGATAAGTAAGAAAAGGATAACGATCAACGCACTGCCTACCGCCGGGACATACAGAAGCCCCGTGAGGGAGTCCGTCGCCCAACGAAGCGAGCGTACAAAATTACGAAAGGGAGCGCAGACAAAAGTCCCCCAGAGCAAAAAAAGCAATATGGAAACAATCAGCGCGCGTTTCCCGCCGTTCACAGAATAATCCTCCGATTAAAGGGCCTCGGCCTCATAAGGATCATAGTCTGCTAACAGCTCCTTGAGAACGGCTACTTCTTCTCCGGTCATAGTCAGACCTTTGCCGGCCTTCTCATGATCCGGAGCCCAGTCGCGAATGTCGAGTTTCGGGTTTCCGCCGTTCCAGCGGACGATATTGATCTCTCTGTTCCACCCGGATTTCCCGGACGAAAGGACCCCGATTTCCTTGATGATTTCCGATGTGATCTCTCCCTTGGGACTTTCTTTCCTTGGCATAAAAACCTCCGTATATTCGTGTCATTCCGGCGTGTCGTTGACACCCGTTTTGAAATACCCCATGATTATAGCATATTCAACCGCGCAAATAGCGAGCGACATTGATCAAAGAAGGAATACTTGTGCCGACAGTCATTATTTACGCCGCCGCAGGTCTTGCGGGCGCTCTTCTCATCGGTATTCTCGCGGCGGTCGTGCGCGCCTTTATCGAGCCTTACCTTTTGGATATCGACCGCACGGATCTGCCCGTCCCGGATACGGTGACCGGCAGAGATCTTTTACAGCCGGCCTCTCATTCTCCCGAAAAGAAACCCTTGCTCCGCGTCGCCTTTTTCTCGGACCTTCACGGCAAGGGCTGCAAGATCCCTCTCGGAAGACTGCTCGACGCCATTTTCGACGAGCCGTCCGACGTGATCGTTTTCGGCGGCGATATTGCCGATTCGGCGCGAGAAGCGGAAGACGGACTTAAGTTATTACGGACAATCGCGGAAAGAGCGGCTCTTTCGGGAACGCCATGTTTCGCGATCAGAGGAAATCATGACCGCAGAGTGCCGCGAAATCGGATCGAATCGACCGGATTCCGGCTCCTTTCAAATGAATATTCGGTGATCTCGGGCGCATCGGGCATCCGTTTCCTGTTGATCGGCATGGACGACTCCGGCAAAAAGATACGGTCCTGGCCGGATCTTCCGGATCTATTGCCTTCCGATATTCCGAAGGAGCGAAGAATCCTTCTGGTGCACAACCCCGATTACATTTTAAGCCGGACGAGCCCCGCCGATTTCGGGATGATGCTTTCCGGTCATTTTCACGGCGGACAGGTGGTCCTGCCTTTTCGTTTGCATTCGATCGTCCGCGGAGATCAACTTCCCCGGCAGGGAATTTCTCAAGGCCTCTTTTCGAAAAACGGGGTCAACGGATATATTACCCGCGGAGTCGGTTGCGTAGCCCTGCCGATCCGTTTTCTGGCTAAGCCGCAGATCAGTCACCTGACGATCGTCGATTGATCCGCGGCGATCGGCTCTACGTGCCAAATATCCGTGGCATACTCCGAAATGGTCCGGTCCGACGAGAATCGACCGGAGCGACAGATATTGATCCAACACTTGCGCGCCCATGCACGCCGGTCCGCGTAGTCTCGATACATCCGGTCTCGAGTGGTACGGTAATCCTCGAAATCTCCGAGAACATAATAGACATCCCCGGGCTGCCAGTTGCTTCCGATAACGAGCGACTGATAGATGTCCCGGAACATCCCGGTCCCCTTATCGTCGAAGGTCCCGTCGATCAGTCGATCGATCGCCTTCTTCAGGCCCGGGATATTCTCGTACTGCCATTTGGGGTTATAATAGCTGCGTGTCGCGCACATGTCCTCGGCGCGGCATCCGAAAATATAGATGTTGTCGCTCCCGACCTCCTCGGCGATCTCTACATTCGCGCCGTCCATAGTGCCGAGCGTCAACGCTCCGTTCATCATGAACTTCATGTTACCGGTACCGGAAGCCTCAAGGCCCGCGGTCGAAATCTGTTCGGAAATGTCCGCCGCCGGAAAGAGCTTCTCGGCATTGCTGACGTTGTAGTTTTCGACAAAAACAACACGGATACGATCTCGCACCTCCGGGTCCGACTCAATGAATCGCGCGATCTCGTTGATGAACTTGATGATCCCCTTGGCGCGGAAATATCCCGGTGCCGCCTTAGCCCCGAAAAAAGCCGTGACCGGAGGGATGTCCAAATTCGGATCTTCCTTGATACGGTCGTATAGATTCAGTATGTATAGAGCGTTCAAAATCTGACGCTTATACTCATGCATTCGCTTGATCTGGATGTCGAATATCGATCCCGGATCGACCCGGATCTCGCTTTGCCGGTACACATGGTCCGCCAAAGCCCGCTTTCTCTTCTGCTTGACCTGAATGAAGCGGTCCATGACGACATCGTCGGCGGCGTACTTTTCGAGCTCGGAGATCCGGTCAAAGTCGGTCACCCAGGAATCGTCTCCGACCAGCTCGGTGATCAGGGACGCCAGTTCCGGATTGCACAGACGCAGCCATCTTCTCGGCGTCACTCCGTTCGTCTTGTTCGAAAACTTCTCGGGGAATATCTTATACCAATCCTTCAGTGTGTCACGCTTTAAAATCTCCGTATGGAGCTGAGCCACTCCGTTAACGGAGCGGCAACCGTAAACGGCCAGATTTGCCATCTGGACCTTGCCGTCGCCGATCGGTGCCAAACGAGCGATCAATTCGCCGCTTCTGCCCGCCGCGATCGATTCATTACGGAACCGATCGTTGATTTTTTCGATGATTTCCATGATCCTCGGGAACAGGTACAGAAAAATACCGACATCCCAACGCTCAAGCGCTTCGCCCATAACCGTATGATTGGTGTACGCAAAGGTCTCCTTCACGATCGACCACGCCTTCTCCCAATCCAATGAATAATCGTCCGTCAATATGCGCATCAGTTCGGGAATTCCGATGACGGGATGTGTATCATTGAGTTGAATCGCGTTGAATTCGGCAAATTTTGTGAAATCCTCACCGTGGGCGGCGACATATCTTCGGATAATATCCTGAAGGGACGCCGATACGAAGAAATATTGCTGACGGACTCGAAGGACCTTGCCGTCATAGGAAGTATCGTTCGGATACAGCACGCGCCAAATGTCACTGACACGATTCCGTTCGATGACCGCATCGTCAAAACGTTGCGAATTGAAAAGATTGAAATCAAATTCTTCCGCGGGCTCGGACTTCCAGAGTCGAAGTCGGTTGACATTATCGGTACCATAACCCGTGATCGGCATGTCGTAGGGGACCGCCCACACATTCATATCGTTATAACGAACCATGACCCGCTCTTCAAAGCGAGGGACGATAAAGGGATATCCGTGCTCCATCCAAGAGTCCGGATGCTCTTTCTGAAATCCGTCCTCGAAAGTCTGACGAAAAAGCCCGTACCGATAAAGGATCCCGTACCCGGTGACCGGAAGATCCATCGTCGCGCAGGAATCCAGAAAACACGCGGCCAAACGACCGAGTCCTCCGTTGCCCAGACCCGGATCCGTCTCCTCCTCCAGGACATCCTCGATATCGGCCCCGAAAGAGGCGACCGCCTCCTTGGCATCCTCGTATATCCCGAGATTGATCAGATTATTCAGCAGAGACCGGCCTTCCAGGAATTCGGCCGAAAAATAATGCGCTTGCGGAACACGATCATAAAGATCCCGAGTCTTCTCCCAACGCTCCGCTAAAAGTCCGACGACTGTTCTCGAGAGCGCCTGCCAATAATTCCTGAGCGTACCCCGGTCGGCAGACTTGCCGGCCTCGGCGCGTAAACTCATCGCGATCGCTTCGCGAATTTCCTCAGGTGTTTTATGAATTACCATTATATATCCATACGAATTCGACAAATGCCGAACCGTCTCCTCCCGTTTGTTGATTAACAAATTCCCATGTTCGATTCTATCAGTACGACTTTTAGGGGTCAACTCATGCTTTCATGACATACTCTCTCGAAAATCAGTTTCATAATCCGTCGAAAAGCCGATAAATTGGTATAATGATCAAGTAGCTTGAATTCGCTGCTATTCGGAGGAAAAAGCCGTGCGTAACGATCTGTCTGCTCAAACCAAGCCCGCCCGTCTTCTGCTCGCCCTCTTTTTCGTTTTCGCGACGCTTCTTTTCATGTCGATCCCCGTTTCGGCGGATGTGGGCCCGAAGCCGTCGGTTTCGGTATCGATACAAGGCCTTTCCGAAGATGATATATACTATGCGACGCTTCTTTCCGAGGACAATGGCGGCGGACCGTACAGCGCATTCGAAGGCGAAATTGAGAAACCGGCGTCTTCGGGAGAGGAACCGGACATATGGGAGATATTCGTCAAGTACGAGGACACGGACGGTTTCTACTATCTCCAGAAGCATTGGAAACTGCAAGGCGAGTCTGCCCTCTTTTGGGGTTACTACCCCCCGGACACATTCAAGGTCTTATTGTATTTTCCTAAGTACGACTCTTTTGTCGTCAGCAACGCGACCGATCGGTATACTTTTGAGAGTTTCTTCTCTCTGGACCTTCGGGGCGTGGACTACAAAGCCCCGGGAACGACGAGCATCGTAACCGTCAAACCGGCGGACCCGCACTTCATCATCGCAATATCGGACGCCCTGATCCGCGTTGTCCTGACTCTCGCGATCGAGCTTTTGATCGCCCTGGCCTTCGGTTATCGCGCGAAAAAGCAATTGATCTTCATCACGATCGTCAATATCGTTACTCAACTTCTGATGAGCGCGGTCCTTGTCTTTTTCCGTCATGAAGTAGGATTTTTTCTTTCCGCGGTATCCTACGTTCTCATGGAATTCGTTATTTTCACTATAGAGGCTGTGTTGTACGCTATTTTCCTGAAATCTCTCTCACCGAAACCGATTTCCCGCGCGGTGACTGTTCTTTACGCTTTTTTGGCCAACATTGCCTCCTGCGTCGTCGGCCTGATCTCCGGCATCTTTTACTATGCCATAACTTGAAGTCCCGTTCGTTGACGCCCGTGAAAATTCCGAAGCGATCCGGCGCTTCAGATTCTTGCGTGTTGTGGGATTAAACGGTATTCTGTACGGGACGATACTCGATCTCGGAGGAAGAATATGACACCCTTTTTCCTTCCCCTTATCTGTGCCGCGTGCGGAGCGCTGATCGGCGCGACCTGTACGCCGGTTTTCAACCGGCTACCCGAGCATTGGCTGCAGGATTACGATTACGACCCGGCCGCCGAGAACGCTCGGCCGGCGCGTCGAATGACGTTCAACCCGCATTCGCTGATCCTGATCCCCCTGACGGCGGTGCTTTTCTTTTTCGGCGCGTATGTCAATCCGACATTTTTCGAGCGTCCGGAGGTCTTTCGCATCCTGCTGATGTTTCTTCCCGCCCTGCCTCTTGCGATCATCGTGATGTCCGACCATTTGAACCGGATCATTCCGGATCATGTGGTCGTTCTTGTCGGCCTTATATCCCTCTTTGGATTCATTGCCGACTTTATGTACGGCAGTCTGTGGTTTCCGGAAGGAACGCCTTTCTGGCAACTGCTCCTGAATCGTGTGCTCGGAGGCATCATCGGAGCGGTATTGCTCCTGTTGATCGGCTGGCTCGGTGCCGTCATCAGCCGAAGAGAAGCGATGGGGCACGGCGACGTTAAATTCATCCTGATATGCGGCTTGTTGTCGGGCTCCTACGGTCTGGTTTTCGTCATTTTCTTCGCATTCCTGATCGGAGGAATCGCCGCGGTGCCGCTTCTTATCAAGAAGCGCATACGAATCGCCCGAGAGAACAAAGAGATCCGCGAGAGCAAGGATCCGGAACGGACACGCCGGGTCATGGAGCGCAAACGCAAGGAGATCAGTTTTGTCGACGACCCCGATTACATTGCCTTCGGCCCTTTTCTTGCCGTGGGAACCCTGGTCTTCCTGATTTTCGAGACACCGATCTTTCGCTATTATTCCGAAAGGATCCTTACGGCATTGGAGTTTGTTTTTAAATGACCTACAGTTTTTCGCAACGCATACGACCGTATCTGCCGATTCCCGAAAAGCCTACGGTCGGCTTCATTTTCGGCACCTGCGCGCTCGCGGAGGTGGTCCTCGTATTACTCTGGCAATTCATTCCCCAATCCGTTCTTGTGTGGTCCAAAACCTCTCTGATCGGCTTTTCGATCATCACGGTTTTCCGCCTGATGACCTCGCTCTTGCTCCCGTTGGTCTTCTTTATTTCACGTTACTCACTGGAGGACCGACGCGTTTACGGTATCAATCCCGGATTCGGGGCGATCATTCACAGCATTCTTGCGGGCTTCCCGGCTATGCTTCTCTTTGTCTCCATACACAACCTGTCCGCGCGGTTTATCATTCTGCGCGGCATTCCCGTACCGCAACCGGCGATTTATTGCACAACACTCGATGCCTCGAAGGAAGCGAGCGTGCTGTTTTTCATCATTGGAGCGGTTTTGCCGATCCTTTTGGAGGAACTGTTTTTTCGCGGGCTCCTGACCGCGGTCCTGCCGGTTTCGATTTTAAACGCGAAGGGCTACATATGGATCGCTTTTCTGTTTGCCGTTTATTTGCTCAATCCGGTCGACTTCATCGCCTATTTTTTGCTCGGCATCCTGCTCGGCTTTATCCGACATGATCTGGATAACGTCTTCTGTTGTGTTCTGACGCGTTTGTCGATGGTCGGTTCGTACCTGCTATTCCGCTCGCTGATGCCCTATCTGGACACCACCGTGATCCGAACCGAGGCGGACATCGATCCGACGGTCCTCTACATCGCGCTGACTGCTTTGATCATGGGCACGCTGATCCTGATCCCCATTTTGTCTCAGATCCGCCGGATCGCCGGATACCTGAGGTTGGAACGGATGGATGAGACGCCGAGAGAGGTCGTACCGATCCGAAGCCATGTCGGGTGGTCATACTGGATCGGCCTCTTGTTTTTTGCCGGCCTGTGGGTGTTGACTCTGGGTATCTAGTCAACGAAAGGATCGAAAGGTTACCGCACCGTTTATTCCCGGATGGGAGCGCAAGTCATACCGAAGACCACTTACGAATCGAAAAAATCGTGTATAATGTTTATTGTTAATTACGGTTTTTTTCTCCGCTTCGGAGTCGAAAGGAATATATGGACGAAATCAATCGATACTCGCATGACCGCGCGACCGTCATGGCATTAGTCAAATACATCCTGTTTGTCGCAATCGCGGTGGCGCTGGCTTTTCTGTCCAGCAAGCTGGTCGTAATTATTCTTCCGTTCCTTCTGGGTTTCGTTATCGCGAAGGCTTCCCGACATCTTGCCAAAATACTGATTCGTTTCGGTCAATTCGTTCGTCGTCTGTTTACGGGCAAGAAAATTGCCGTGAAGGAAGAAGACCCGGACATTTCCGCACCAACGGAGTCCGTTTCTCAGTCGGAGACAACAGAGCCCGGGAAGATCGCAAAACCGATCAGAAAACATCCGATCCGCAAGGTCCTTACTTTTATCTTTCCTTCTCTGGCTAAGGGAAAGCGCCCGTTCAAGACTCGCCTGACCTTGGTCGTTTACGCCGTTCTGGTCGTCGTTATACTCGGCTCCCTGACTTGGGCAATGATCGCGCTCATCGGACAACTCAATACCGTGATCGCCAAGCTTCCTCAGTGGTTCAGGGGAGGCACGCTCATGGAGCGGATCGAGGGGGTCGTACGCAACTTTTCGGAAGAAAAGGGCGGCTTTCTTTCCGAAGACATGGTGGCTTCCGCGGTGACCTACATCAAAGACCTCCTGGTCACATTGGAGGACCGGATCCCGAGCTTTGCGTCCTCAATACTGCGCGGACTTCTGACCTTTTTCGGCAATATTCCGATCATGATGTTTTTTGTCGTCGTCGTCATTATGTCGGGCGTGTATTTTATCACGGACGGCAAGAAGCTTTTGCGTTTTTTCGCGCACAACATACGAAATCGAGCATTTCGACACAAGTCCTTCCTGCTTCTGGATCAGCTGTCAACGACCTTGTTCCGCGTGCTCGGCGGATATCTGGCTCTACTGATCATTACCTTTTTTGAATCGTTGGTGGTTTTCTATTTGGCGGGCATTGAATATGCGGTCCTTCTGGCTCTGATCACCGCCGTTCTGGATTTCATGCCCGTACTCGGCGTCAGCGCCACGATGGTACCGATGATGGCATACATAATCTTTCAAGGCAATTATGCCGGGTTCTTCATTCTCCTGGCCGGCTTGGCACTCGTTACCGTTGTACGTCGTGTCATCGAACCGCCGATCCTGGGGAACGCGATGAATATGCATCCTCTGGCGACGCTTTTTGCGATGATCATCGGTGTAGCGGTCTGGGGGGCGATCGGCTTTTTGGTCGGACCGGTCGTACTGTTGATCGTTATTGAGGTGTTGAAGGTATTTTCCTTCGATAAGAAGCTCCGAAACTTCATGGGCAGGGTGCTCAAAACGATCGAGGATTGACCTTCAGGATCGCTCGTCTTCCCGGCGCGAGTCCTTGTTCCCATCTTTACTCAGAAACGAGTATTCGGGAAGAGGGGTCGGAGTGAAAAGAGAATAGTTCATCTTTGGATGGGGCGTCGATTCGATCGGCGCCCCGTTTTCGTCCCGGATATCTTCGGCTCGCATACTCAATTCTCTTCCGTCCGGCGTGATGATCCAAAGATCGTCTCCGACGCTCATTTTGTTGCGTTGGGAGATGTATGCTCGCTTCTCACTTTCATCGTACCGCGTCACCATTCCGACAACGAAGGCCGGCTTGTGAGACATTTTTTCGGGGAACAACTGCGGATCATCCAACGGCCGATCGAAAAAGAACCCCGTGCCGAACTCGCGATGGACGGTACGGTCCAGCAGTCTGTGCCATTTGTCGGACACCGAATAGGTGACCGGATCGGCGCAGTAAGCGTCGACGGCCTCGCGATATGCACGCGTCACACACGCCGCGTAGAAGCTTCCTTTTACGCGTCCTTCGATCTTAAAACCGGTGATGCCCGCCGCGACCAGTTCGGGAATATGGTCGATCATGCACAGGTCTTTCGAACTGAAAATATATGACCCGGTATCGTCCCCTTCGACCGTGAGGACCTCCTCCGGTCTCTTTACCTCGGAGACCCGGTACTCCCAGCGACAAGGTTGCGCACAGTCTCCCAGGTTCGCGCTCCTTCCGGTGAAATCATTCGAAAGGAGGCACCGGCCGGAATAGGACACGCACATGGCGCCGTGCACAAAGCATTCCAGTTCCAACTCATCCGGAACTTCTTTGCGAATCTCGGTGATTTCGGCGAGGGACAGTTCACGGGCCAGGACGATCCGACGCGCACCGAGCTCATGCCAGAAGCGACATGTCTCCGCGTTGGTGACGCTTGCCTGTGTGCTGATATGGATCTCGGCATCCGGGAGGAGCCCGCGGATCCTTCTGAATATTCCCGGGTCGGAAACAATAAACGCATCCGCCCCGATCGAACCGATCAACGATATCTCTTCATCTAACGACCGAAAATCCTCCGGTCGGGCGAGGATATTCACCGCCACATAACAACGAACGTCTTTGGATCTGCAGTAACGAAGCGCGGCTTCCATGTCCGGTGCGGAAAAATTTCCGCTTCCGGTCCGAAGCCCGTAACGGAGTCCGGACAGATAAACGGCATCCGCGCCGAAAGCGATCGCCGCGCGAAGCTTTTCGAAATCTCCGGCGGGAGAAAGGATCTCCGGTTTAACCATTGTCACTTTCGGTCGTTTCCGCCGCTTCCTGTGCGTTGATATCGTTCCAGTACTGCTCATACGCCGCAACATTGGCCTGGTGTTCCTCGTATGTGACCGCAAATGCCGTGCCGCCGTCGCCCGTCGCGCAGAAGTAATAGTAATTCGTGTTCGGCTCCGGGTACAATGCCGCCTGGATCGCGATCTTGCCGGGCATACAGATCGGTCCGGGCGGAAGCCCTTCGTACATGTAGGTGTTGTATGGGCTCTCCCTCATCTGATCCGCCGTACTGGCGGCCCAAACCTTGGGAAGGCCGTCCTTTTCGCGAAGGAAATTGATCGTGGCGCAGGATTGCAATCTTCTCATGCTCGGCTCATCGGAGTTCATTCGATTGTGAAATACGGCGGAGATCAGAAACATATCTCTGAATTGATCCTTGCTGATGTTGGCCTCGTTCTGAATGATCGATGCCAGAACAAGGACCTCATCCATCGTCATTCCCAGCTTTTCCGCGCGAAAATAATAATCCGGGACCAGATAATTCTCCGTATTACGTAAAAACGTGCGCACGATGTCTTCGGCGCTCGCGTTCATATCAAAATCATACGTGTCGGGGAAAAGGTATCCGTTCAATATATAATCACGATCGTCGTTGATTTTGATTTGGGAGATAAACGAGTAGTCGACGAACTGGTTTGCGCTGTTCATGCAGGCGTCGAGCTCCGTTTCGTCGAAGGACAGTCCGGCCTTCCTGAGAAGTTGCTTCAATTGAATATAGGATACACCTTCCGGGAATGTGATGCGCGTGACCTTGGGCTCCTGACAAAGAAGGTACATGATCTCGTCATAAGTCAGTTCGAACGTGAGATAGTGTGTGCCGGCCAGGTATCCGCCGTCGAATCCGTTGAATTTCGACATGACCGTAAAGAAAAGTTCGTTATCGATCAGCCTGAGCTCCTTGAGGCTCTTGGCAATATCCGAGGTATTGTCGCCGGAATTGATGATGACCATGACCGCACCCGGAGTTTCCTCGGTGATCACAAGTTCTTTGTTCTTAAGCGCCTTTTCAAGCGCCTGGTAGCGCTCCGTCTGGGACATGACATAGTTGTATCCGAGAAAAACGCCCAGCAGACCGCAGGCGAGGACGCCTACAACGATCACGGCTGAAACGAGCGCGATTTTTACTCTCTTGGAAAGCATACCGGCGAATAGGCTCCTCTCAAACGCTGTTTTTCTTGCTCCTGAGCTTCATTCTCATGTCGGCATTCAGGATTTGCTTGCGCATGCGGATGGATTTGGGAGTGACCTCACACAGTTCGTCGTCGCCAAGGAACTCCAGACATTGCTCCAGACTGAACTGCAAAGGCGGTGTCAGTCTCAGCGCATCATCGGTTCCGGAGGCCCGAATATTGGTAACATGTTTCTTCTTGCACACGTTCACCGTAATATCTTCGCCCTTCGGGCTGGTACCGACGATCATACCCTCGTAGACCTGAGTTCCGGCACCGATCATCAGAAAACCTCTGTCCTGAGCGTTATACAGACCGTATGTCATCGCTTCGCCGCTCTCGAATGCGATCAAAACGCCGGAAGACCGGGTCTCGATCTCGCCCGCGAAGGGCTCAAATCCGCTGATAACGCTGTTCATTATACCATTGCCCTTTGTGTCGGTCAAAAACTCTGTGCGGTATCCGATGATGCCCCGGGAGGGAACTTTGAACTCCATTCGGGTGTATCCCTTTTCGGGCGGATGCATGCTGACCATCTCCGCTTTTCTCCTGCCGAGCTTCTCAATGACCGCTCCGACATAGTCCTCCGGAACGTCGACCAACAATGTTTCGACCGGCTCATGCAGGACTCCGTCGATCTCTTTGAGGATGACTCTGGGTTTGCTGACTTGAAATTCATAGCCCTCCCGGCGCATCGTCTCGATGAGGATGGACAAGTGGAGTTCTCCTCTGCCCTTGACGATAAAGGCCTCCGTCGTGTCCGTCTCCTCCAGGCGCATCGACACATTGGTCTCCATTTCCTTGAAAAGGCGGTCCCGGATATGCCGCGACGTGACATACTTGCCCTCGCGCCCCGCGAACGGGCTGTTATTGACCGAAAAGGTCATCGCGATCGTCGGCTCGTCGATATTAACAAAGGGTAGTGCTTCGGCATGTTCCGGATCGCAGACCGTATCGCCGATGTTGATTTCCGGGATCCCTGCGACACAGACGATCTCTCCGACAGTCGCCTCCGTGATCTCCTGACGCGCCAGCCCGCTGAATCGCATCAACTTGACAACGCGCGCGCTGACGACACTGTTGTCGTCATATCCGCAGACGGCGACGAACTGTCCCTGGGCGATGCGCCCGCGATCGACCCTTCCGATGGCGATCCGGCCGATGTAAGGGTCCGAATCGATATTGGAAACGAGAAGTTGAAGCGGCAGTTCGGTATCGCCCTTCGGGCAGGGGATGTGCTCGACGATCGCATCCAGGAGCGGGCGGAAGTCGGCATTCGAATCCGGCGCGTATTCCTCGAATTTTCGAAAAGCCATGCCGGTCTTTCCCGAAGAAAAGACGGTCGGGTAATCGAGCTGTGTGTCGTCCGCTCCGAGCTCGATAAAGAGCTCCAGGACCATATCGCAAACTTCTAGAGGACGGGCGTCGGGCCGATCCATCTTGTTGATACATACGAGCGGCGTCAGTCCGAGCTCGAGCGCTTTTCGCAGGACGAACCGCGTCTGCGGCATCGGACCGTCGTAGGCGTCGACGACGAGCAAAACGCCGTCGACCATCTTGAGGATCCGTTCCACCTCGCCGCCGAAGTCCGCGTGACCGGGGGTATCGACGACATTGATCCGGTAGTTCCCGTAATCGATGGCGGTGTTTTTGGCCAGAATGGTGATGCCCCGCTCGCGCTCCAGGGCGTTGCTGTCCATCGCCTGTTCGACGATCTGCTCGTTTTCGCGATAAATCCCCGCGATCTTGAGCATCGAGTCGACGATGGTGGTCTTCCCGTGGTCGACGTGAGCGATGATCGCGATATTTCTAAGATGGCTGATTTCTTGCATTTGAATAACGCCCCTTCCCGGTATCTTTGTTTTTTTCGCGCAGTAACAAGCGGATGGGAGTTCCCTCGAATCCGAAATTCTTACGCAGTTGATTCTCGATATATCTCATGTACGAAAAGTGCATAAGTTCCTTATCATTGATGAACAGTACGAACTGCGGAGGGGCGATCGCGACCTGTGTCGCATAATAGATGCGAAGGCGCTTGCCCTTATCCTGAGGTGTGGGCACCATCGCGACCGCCTCCGCGATCAAATCATTGAGCATGCCGGTCGACAGGCGACGCCTCGATTGCGCCTGTACTTGAACGATTTTTTCGAAAAGCGTTCCGACGCGCTGTCCGGTCTTCGCCGAGATAAATACGACCGGCGCGTAATCCATAAACGAAAAGCGCTCCAAAAGCATCTTGCGCATGACCTCCAAAGTGCCGGTCTCCTTTTCGATCAGATCCCACTTATTGACCGCGAAAATGCTCGCTTTGCCCGCGTTGTGCGCAAACCCGGCGATCTTCGTATCCTGCTCGGTCACGCCCTCGACCGCGTCGATCAGGATCACGCAAACGTCGGAGCGCTCGATGGCCGCCATGGATCGGAGCATACTGTACTTCTCGACCGAGGAGTCGATGCGGCCCTTCTTGCGAAGGCCGGCCGTATCGATGATGGTGAACGATCCGAACTCGTTCATGATTTCCGAGTCAATGGCGTCGCGGGTCGTACCCGGAATGTCCGAGACGATCGACCGGTCCTGGCCGATCATGCGATTCGACAGCGACGATTTGCCCGCGTTCGGCTTCCCGATCAGGGCGACACGGATCTTCTCGTCGTCCTCCGCCCGCTCCGTTTGCTCCGGGAAATGCTCGAAAAGCTCATCCAACAGCTCTCCGATACCCAGCCGGTGCGCCGCGGAGATCGGGAATACCTCGCCCAATCCGAGGTTATAGAACTCGTACATTTGAGCGGGAGGCTCTCCGACCTGGTCGACTTTATTGACGCACAGCACTACGGGGCGCCCCGACTTTCGGAGCATGACCGCAATTTCCTCGTCCGCCGGCACAAGACCGCTCTTAAGGTCACAAATGAAAAGGATGACGTCGGCGGTGTCGATGGCGACCTTCGCCTGCTCGCGCATGCTCTTTAGGATCTCGTCATCCGTATCCGGCTCAATACCGCCGGTATCGATCATGACAAATTCGCGTTCTCTCCAGTTCGCTCTGGCATATACCCGGTCACGGGTGACTCCGGGCATATCGTCGACAATGGAGACACGCTCTCCGTATAATGCGTTAAACAGCGAAGATTTGCCCACATTCGGGCGTCCGATGATCGCTACGACCGGTGCGCTCATTTTATGCTTCCTCCCTTTGTATCCTCATACGCAACCGATCCGTCCCGCCCCGGGAAAATCGGCTTGTTTCTATTTTCGATCTCGAAAAGGGCCTCGATGAAGCCCCGGCCCGTCGTCTCGAAAACCACTACGGGCAGATCGCTTCGGGATTCAAGCTCCGCGATGGTCATGTCGTCCAGAAAAACGCGTTCTCCCGCGCGAAGCGTCACATCCGGAAGGAGGATGCCTCGCGGCGCCTCAAGCGCCGGATCCGAAGCGTTTCGCCCGACGCGCTCCCGGACAGCCGCGAGGATGTCCTGACCGGTCAGAAGGCCCGTTACCGTGACATTTTCGCCGAAAAATCGGTTGGATACCGACAACACCTCCGGGACCGAGCCCAATACAGCCCGTCCGCGTTCGAGTTCAAATCGGGTAAACGGCGCGGCGTCCGTACCGGATATCCATAACCAACCGCCCGCCTCAACGAGGCCGGCGGGGTACCTGCGCGCATATCTCTTCGATCTTGCCAGCCTTGAGACTTCGTCGCGCAGTTCCTTTCTTCGGGCGGCCAGGAGGCCGACGCCGTTTTCAAGTTGATAGAATTCGTCGTAGCGGGCGGCGGACGGGATCGGCCGTTCTGCCCGGATGTAAAACTCGTCGGCCGCGTAGAAGAGTCTTCTCCCGAGCGTCCGCATGAATTCGTGCTGTTTTCGGTGAACATAGTCGAGGACCTGACCGGCCGTTTCCCGGTCGTAGGGGCGAAGCTCGGGAAGACCGTTCGCGTCCCGGTACCGGGTCAGTCCGACGGGAACCACGGCGACGGACAACAGCGATTCGCCCAATTCAAGCAAATCGGAAACGGTCCGCTCCAATGCCGGGCCGTCGTTGATGCCCGGGCAGAGCACGATCTGACAATTGAGCGAGATGCCGCTTGCCGCGGCCCTCTTCAACCTTTCCGTCACGTTTCCGGCAAAACGATTACGCATCATGCTCACCCGAAGTTCCGGGTCGGTCGTATGGACCGATACATTGAGCGGAGACAGGCGATACGAAAGGAGCCGGGCATACTCATCATCGTCGATATTCGTCAATGTGATGAAATTACCGTCCAAAAAGCAAAGCCGGGGGTCGTCGTCCTTGAAATATAGCGTCGACCGCATTCCTTTCGGCAGTTGGTCGATGAAGCAAAACACACATCGGTTCGAGCAGGCCTTCGGCCGGTCTAAAAGCGGCTCGCAAAAAACCAGCCCCATCTCCTCATCTTCGTCCTTTTCGACCTCGATCGAGCTTCGGGTCCCGTCCTCGTGCTGTAATTCAAGCGTCAAGCGCTCGCTCAGCTCACGCATGCGATAATCGAAAACGTCCGCGACCTCCCTCCCGTCGATGGAAAGGAGGATATCGCCGGGTACCGCACCGATTTCTTCGGCGATACTATCCGGTATCACGCATTCGATCCTGCGGCTATGCTGGGTTTTTTGAACCAAAATCTCTACTCCTTAACAAAAAAACAGTGCGTTTCACCCGCTGAGGTTCCCGCACTGTTGTTCGATCGATAAGCCCCTACGGCCGATCAGGCCGTCTCGTCCTGCTTGACAACTTCTTTGCCATACAGATATCCGCAAGTCTTACATACCTTGCCGCGTAACATCAGCGTGTGGCACTGAGGGCACTTGACCAGTCCGGGCAAGCTCAGCTTCCACAAGCTTTTATGGCGAGATGTCCTTGCCTTGGACCATTTGCGTTTCGGATGTGCCATATCAATACCTCCATATATTACCGGCCGGATACCCTTCCGACCCAACATACCGCAATGCTCAGCTACTCTGAGGCGCGAATGATATTATCGTATACACACAGGGGCTTTGTCAAGTCATCTGTCGGGATTTCTCCGACACTTTTCAAAAAAAACAATGTCTTTTTCGCGATAACGGAGCGAAAAGCGGCATAACACAGCCGTTATCGGACCTAAATGACCACACCGCCCGGGACCGTCTATATATCCCCGGCCTCGAAAACGGAGATGACCAGCGTGTTCTGTATCGGTTCCTGTCCGTCGGAGAGAAGATCGTAGCGGAGCACGGTCTCGCCGAACCCTTCCCCGGGGACCGTGAGGCGATGCGTGAATATCTCCGTCTCGAAACAGCCCTCGACCGTTCTCAGTTCCCCTCGCGTCCGGGTTCCCTCACAGAAAGCCATCCTCGAGATATGGTTCGAAAAACGCTCCACTTCCAGTACGCCCGTCGCCATGTCGTAGGTCAACGCGTACTTCACTCCGAGCGCCTCTCCTTCGCCGGCAGGCTGGATCCAGGTGATCCGCAGACGTCCCTCCTCAAGAAGGGATTCTCCGATCCCTTCACTGCCCGATCCCTCGAACAAGTCACTCTTGATCCGTACGGATACTTTCATCCTTGTCCCCCGCTCGTATATTGATCCGTGGAGATATATTGCGTCCCCGACGGTCTTCCTCCGCCGAGAAACGGAGAGGCCCGATGCTCGAACATTTCCGGATCGTCGCTCGTAAAGAAACGATGGCAAGCCGGCGTCGTCGCAGTCCGTTTCAGGCCGGAATCATCAAGTGTCTTCATGATCCTTCCCGCCACGCTGGCCCCGGAATCGATGAGTCGTGTCCCGGGCCCCATCACGTCGCCGATGACATCCTTAAGAAGAGGATAGTGCGTACAGCCGAGGACCAGCACGTCGACGCCCGAGTCCCTGAGCCCGGATAAGTAGGCCTCCGCGATCAAGCGGGTCGCGGGACTGCTCCAGTACCCCTCCTCGGCCAGTGAAACAAAAAGGGGACAGGCCACCTGCTCGATCGACAACGCGGCAAGCTCCTCCCGACGCTCTCCGGCCGCGATCAGTCGGTCGGCCGCCGCGCGGACCTCCTCGCGATAAAGTCCGCTCGAAACGGTCGCGCGCGTCGCGATGACACCAATCCGCCCGTTCCGGGTCTCGCGGACCGCCTGCTCGGCTCCGGGTGAAATCACTTCGATCACCGGCACGCCCGCACGCCGCCTGACCTCGTCATGAGCATGCGCTCCGGCTGAACTGCAGGCAATGACGATCATTTTTACGTTTTGACTTAATAGAAAGCGCATATTCTGAACCGAATACTGCACGATGGTATCGTGTGACTTGGTGCCGTAAGGAGCCCGTCCGTTGTCGCCGAAGTAGACCGTACTCTCATTCGGAAGCGCTTTCCATATCTCGCGCAACACGGTCAGTCCGCCGATACCGGAATCAAATACCCCGATCGGGCGGTTTCTGACCTCTTCGTTGGGTGATGAAAAATTCGCGTCTGCCATACAGCACTCCTTACAAAAAACCTCTATGGAATACTGTAACACTTTTGCCGTTTGATAGTAAACCGTTTCGCGTATGACTTTTCGAGGGGCGCTTTTCGAGAGACGGCCTGCGTGCCTTCCTCCCGAAAAACATCGCCCCGAAAACACGCACTCTTTTTTTCCGTTCCTGTATTTGGTAGTATGGGCATACGATTCGACCCGTCGAGGAGGACTTTCAGATGAAAAGCTTTACCGTATCTCCCGACTTGTCCGGCAAGAAGGTCATTCGCGCCTCGCTTCTGGCGTTTCCCGGATTGAGCGCACCGGCCCTCCACAAAGCACTCCGAAGCCGTGACATTCGGCTCAACGGACGCCGTATCACGACCGACGTCGTAATTGCCGAGGGCGATATCGTCGAACTGTGGCTCCCCGACGCGTGCTTCGAGGACACCTACTCGGCGGCACCGGGCGGATATGACGACTACCGGATCGTTTTCGAGACCGATCAACTGCTTCTTGTCAATAAACGACCGGGCTTGGCGGTCCATCCGGGCAAGGGCGAATCCGGGAACACTCTGATCGAGATCATTCGCAGGGAGCAACGAAATACCGGGATGGATCTGTGCCACCGGATCGACATGAATACCGGCGGGCTTCTGCTCCTTGCCAAGAATAAGGAAAGTCTCGAGCATGCGATCCGGCTGTTTCATGAGGATCGGATCACCAAGCGCTACCGTTGCCTCGTCCGCGGCGTTCCCGAGACGGGCACACCCTGCGTTTGCGCGGACGACGCGCTGATGAAGGAGCTCTCCGCATGGCTCGAAAAGCCCGCCCGCGGCAACGTTTTTATCCATGACGAGCCCGGACCGGACGACCTTCCGATCACGACGCGCTATCGGGTGCTTCGCATTTTCAAGAAGGCCGGCCCCGACGGAGAAAGCGTTTCTGAGCTGGAAGTCGAGCTGGTCACCGGCCGGACCCACCAGATCCGCGCGCATTTGGCACATCTCGGTCACCCGATCCTCGGAGACGGCAATTACGGCCGCAACAACTACAATCGTTATTTCAAGGCGGAAAGCGGCGGATTTTTGAAGCGCCAACAGTTATTCGCGTCGTCGCTCATTTTTTCGAAGATCCCGCGCGACAATGTCCATTACGGATTATCCGGGCGAACATTTTCGATCGAGCCGATGTACGATATCGTCCTTGAGTGATCGCCGACAACGAGGCAAAACGTTACGGCCGAAATTTATCTTCACGAAAGCATTTTTTTCTTATATAATCCACATAAGCAATACTATATTTTACTAAATCAATATCAATGCTCGGTTTTCACGGCCCTCGACCGTCCGCTGAGGCATTATTCCAATCGGAGGCTTCGAGAATTTCAATGGATGATATCACCTATGAGATCGTGACCGGAACACCGCTTGTGGAGACCGGAACTAATTTTTTTACCGGGAACATCAACGGGCTTCTGGTAACAGTCGAGCATATCCCCGTGAGGGGACTGATCGAGATCCGATTCGGAGCCGATGGTTTATCGGACGACGAGATGACCCAAATGTGTCAGTATTTCAGGGATTATATCGACAGCCGCAAGTCTCATCTTCAAATCGACGAGCACTCCATATGTGTTCTGTTGTACACCGAGCAGAACTGGCATTTTCGCTTCACGCGGATCCTGGAGATCATCGACACGATCGGATTTGACATGAATATCAACAGCGGGTGCTATCTGTGCGGCGAGACCGGCGACGACATCCGCCCTTACGAGATCGAGAGCCTCCGCGCATTTCTGTGCCCGTCCTGCGCCCAGAAAACCTCGAACGACCTGTGCGCAAACTTACAGGAGAAGACGGCAAACAATCGGTTCACGCAATATGCGACCAGCGATATCAGCGAGACGGAGCTATACCTTCCGGGCGCGTTAGCGGCTCTGGTCGGCGCTTTAGCCGGAATGGTCCTCTTTTTTCTCTTTGCCCTGATCCCGTTCGGTCATATCGTTTCCGGCATCAGTCTTTCATTCTGCATTTTTTTCGCATACCGAAAATTCGCCCAGACGATGAAGGTGCGCGGCTTGTTCATATGTCTCGGGATTTTACTCGTCTCGCTTTTTTTCGGGTTTGCGATCACGTTGACGCCGCAGATCGTCTTTTCGATTAACGCGACGGGCGGAGAAGGAACGATCAGTGTCGGAAAGGTGTTCTTCGCCTATCTCGGTTACGTACGGCACCCGGATGTTGACGGGTTCGTATTTACAAGCCTCATCCTCGGCTGTGTCGGTGCCGCCGCTACCGTGATCGGGTTCGTGATCTCCGCAGCACGAAGAAACGTATAAGAACAACGGACAGAGTCACCCCAAGATCAGGTATTATCGATCCGCTTCATCGCCTCGGCGATCGCTTCTTCCGGGGTCATTTCGAGGACTTCCTCACCGCCGCGCAGTTTGTACTCCACTTTGCCCTCGGCCGCCTTGCGTCCGACAGTGATGCGGATCGGGATGCCGATCAGGTCGGCGTCCTTGAATTTGACGCCGGGACGTTCGTCACGGTCGTCTAAGAGCACTTCGATCCCCTTCGCCTGCAGTTTATCGTGAATATCCAGCGCCAGCGCGTTGATCGTCTCGTCCGTTGAGTTCGTCGGAACGACAATTGCCTGATACGGCGCGACCTCGATCGGCCAGATGATGCCGTCCTTGTCGCAGTGCTGTTCGATAACGGCCGCCAGGGTACGTCCGACGCCGATACCGTAGCATCCCATGATCATCGGATGTTCCGTGCCGTTGCTGTCCAGAAAATTACAGCCGAGCGCCTCGGAATATTTCGTTCCGAGCTTGAAAATATGTCCGACTTCGATCCCTCTGCACATGGAAAGCGGCGCTCCGCACTCGGGGCACGGGTCGCCTTCGACGGCGTTTCGGATATCGATCGTACGCGCGGGTGTAAAGTCGCGTCCGACATTGACATTCTTCAGGTGAAAGTCGGTCTCGTTGGCGCCGACGACGAAATTAAGCATTCCTTCGATCTCCAGGTCCGCGATAACAGGAACGGACTCCGAAAGCCCGATCGGTCCCGCGAAACCGACGGTCGCGCCGGTCACCCGCTCGACGTCGGCCGGCCCGGCCAAAGCCAGTTCATTCGCGTCGAAAAGGTTCTTGAGCTTGATCTCGTTGACCTCTCGGTCTCCGCGCACCATAACGGCGATGATTTTGCCGTCGATATTATAAAGAAGGGTCTTGGCGAACTCGGTCGGGGGCAGACCCAGAAAATCCATCAGTTCCTCGATCGTCTTGAAATTCGGCGTATGGACCTTCTCGACGCCCTTTAACGAAGAGTTTCCGATCGCTTCGGGCGCCGGGCAGGGAGCCTTCTCCCGGTTGGCCGCGAAGGAGCAGGCCGTGCAGTACGCGATGGCATCTTCGCCGACGTCGGACTTGACCATGAACTCCTGAGAGCCGGAGCCCCCCATCGCGCCGGAGTCGGCGTGCACAAGGATATAATCCAGCCCGCACCGGTCGAAGATCCGGCAGTACGCCTGATACATCGCCTGATAGGATCGATCAAGTCCCTGATCGTCCGCGTCGAAACTGTAGGCGTCCTTCATCACGAACTCCCGTGCGCGCATGACGCCGAAGCGCGGCCTCTGCTCGTCACGGTATTTATGCTGAATCTGATAAAGCGTGACCGGCAGTTGCCGATACGAGCGGACGTAGTCACGGACCGTCTCGGTAAAGGGTTCCTCATGCGTCGGGCCGAGGCAAAAACTCCGGCCTCCACGATCCGTCAGGCGGAACATATCGGGGCCGAACTTATCCCATCTTCCGGAGGCTATATAGACCTCGGCGGGCAGGATCGCGGGCATGATGAGTTCCTGGGCACCCGCCCGGTCCATCTCCTCGCGAACGATATTTTCGACCTTGCGAAAAGCGCGGTATCCCATCGGCAGGAAAGAATAGATCCCCGACGCGACCTTCCGCATCAGGCCTGCGCGGAGCATCAGCTGATGGCTGACGATCTCGGCGTCCGCGGGCACTTCCCTCTGAGTCGGCATAAACAATCCCGAAATGCGCATATGTGGGTAAACTCCCTCTGTCTCTTGATTTTGGATATTGAAAGTATACGTTTTCATGCCGTCCGTGTCAACGAACGACATCGGTGCGCCGAGTCGCCGAACCGCGGTAAAAAAGCGCAATTTCGCCTGCGGGCGCGCTCATATAGCATCAAATATCGCATTTGTGATAAACTGGGGAAAGTGATTTTATACGAGGTGCAAAATGGAACCCATTAAGCTTGCCACATCCGGTTATCGCAGTCAGAAAATAACGATGTCGTTTTTGAAAGCGAACACCGTTTCCCTGATCTATCCTCTGCCGATCGTGCTTCTTTATCTGGCGATCGTGTTCTTTGTCGAGTCCTTACGGATGGCAGGATTCGCCGCGACGGATCAGGCGGCCGACGCGTTCGGGATCAGTGACATTTGGCTCTCCTTTTTGCTTTACATGGTCCTGCTTTTCGTGCTGATCGTGCTTCATGAGTTGACGCATGCGTTTTTCTTCCTTCGAGGTTGCGAAAACGGCTGGAAAAGCATCAAATTCGGCATCAAAGCACTCACCCCCTACTGTCATTGCAAGGAGGCCGTGACGGTCTCCGTCGCTCGTCAAAGCTGTCTGGGTCCGCTGTGGACCGTCGCGCTTCCGCTGGGCGTTATTGCACTCATCACGGGTAGTTATCTCCTGTACCTGCTGACGATCGTCATGATTTTCGGCTCCGGCGCCGACCTGTGGGTCGTTCTCAAACTGAGGCGCTTCAACGGGAAAACCTGCTACGCGCTGGACATGGAGAATGAGATCGGCATGACGGTATTCGTACCGGACGAGAATGCCGCGCTCAAAGACGCCGCGGACGCCCCGGTCATCGCAGACGCTTCGGACACAGCAGTCTCCCCAACGATCGACGCCGCAGATACTTCCGTTCCCTCGACAACGACAGATTCGCCGCCGTCGGAGGCCGATCAATGAAAAAGCACCTCCCGCCCGGCTCCGGCCGGTATTCGGAACAGAATGACCCGAAAACCTCCGGCGGAGACCGTAAGGGGCCACCGATCACCGTAGCGCGCGTCTCCGATTCGCCTGCGCCCGGAATTCCCGCCAAGAAGCGCTCGCGCAAGAAATATTTCCGGCTTTTGGTTTTGATCCCGATCCTTCTTCTGGTCGCGGCGGCGGCCGTGTATGCTCATTTTCGCGACACCTACAAGAAAACGGTCTTCGTCGATCAAAGTTACGTGGACTCATGGGATCAATTTACCGACCCGAACTTTTTGCCCTCGACGGATTCCTCCGGTGTCGTCGTGACGCCTCCTCCCGAGGCGACACCCCTTCCGACACCGACGGATATCCCCGTGGAACCTCCGAATATCAATGACGTGGATACACGAAACGACCCGATCATCAATAAAGACCGCATCGATCCCGCGATCGAGAATCTCCTGATCATCGGGATCGACGGAGCCGACCTCGAGAACGAAGGGCACCGCTCGGATACGATGCTGATCGTCAGCATCAACGAGGACACGAAGCAGGTGAAGCTCGTGTCGATCATGCGCGATATCTGGACCTATTTCCCGAACACCAATTCCTGGAACAAGATCAATGCATCCTACGCGTTCGGCGGCCCCGGACAGACGGTCAACATCATCAACGAGAGTTTTGATCTGGATATCCGGGAATATATCGTCATGGATTTTTCCGGATACAAGGACATCATCGACCTTTTGGACGGTGTCACGGTTAAGCTCAGCGCGCAGGAGGCATCCTATGTTCCGGGGATCAGCGGAGCCGGCACGTATACACTGTCCGGCGAGCAGGCGCTCGCCTATTCGCGGATCCGGAAGATCGACTCCGATTTCGTGCGGGTCCAGCGACAGCGCAATGTCCTCCTGGCGCTCTTTTCGAGCATGAGGGATCAGGACCCGGTCACGCAGTATAACCTGGCGGTCGACGCGCTCGAATTCATGCGATCAAACATCCCCGGAGAGGATATCACCGGTCGGCTTCTGGACCTCGCCGTCCAGATCGACACTGCCATCGACCAGACGACTATTCCGGAATCCGGTATGTACAAGGTCCATGACGGGGAAACCTGGTATATGTCACTCAACTGGGAATCCCAGAAGGAGTCCCTGAACGAATATCTGTACGGAGATTAGTCTTTTCGGACTCCATATGCCGGGAAGGGCCCGGAGAGCGCTTAAAACGACTCAGGAGGTGGGAAAGTGATTTATGACGTAGCCGTTATCGGAGGCGGAATTATCGGTG
>CAYPAL010000007.1:0-1775 GCA_964408695.1 uncultured Oscillospiraceae bacterium
CGGCTTTCCGCGAGTTGGAGCCCGGACATTTCTGCGCATGTCATCTTTATAACGAACCCGATAACAAGGCGGACGAGTCCGGGAACCCTTGATCTATCCTTTTAGGAGTCTCCTATGAAAAAGCGTAAACCTTACGAAGACGACGATGGACGTACGATCGCGAACATGAATGTCGACGGCATGCCCTGGTTTGCGGAAAACCCCGTTTCCGACACAACCGGAAAAGAGTCGGAACATAGCGAACTCGGGCGACACGGGACTATTGCTCTGATCTGGGGTGTGCTGAAGGCCGCTCTTCTTGTGACTGCGGTCTTCGCCGGAGGTTATTTGCTGTTTATTCTATTCTGCACATTGATCTGGTTCAAATAACCATTCCAAACATAATCAATGCGATGGAAAAATCCCCGAATCCGTTAAGGATCCGGGGATTTCTAAATGGTTGCGGAGGCGGGACTCGAACCTCGCGACCTTCGGGTTATGAGCCCGACAAGCTACCAACTGCTCCACTCCGCGATATTATATGGGGACACGATCACCGTATATAGAGGATATGGTGCTCGTGACCGGACTTGAACCGGTACGGGTTCTATCCCGACGGATTTTAAGTCCGTTGCGTCTGCCGATTCCGCCACACGAGCGTCCTTTTTTCAGGTGCTTAGCAATTGTAGCATTCACTTTGCCGCTTGTCAAACTAAAATTGCTTGATACCGCGATCCGTTTTCACGTCCGCGATCCGCCCTATGATACGTGAAAATAATTGGTAGAATCGGCAATTTGTGGTATTGTATTTCTATAATTCAAGACAATTCCCGGAGGTGCCGTTCATGTTAAAAGGACGTTTTCACGACGATGATGAAAAACGCGATGAATCTCTAATGCCGGATCGATTGATACACTATGAACCCGATGAAGAATCGGGCGAAACAAAGGACGATTCCGGTTCTGTTTTTGGTACTTATTATAAGGCAATCTCGTCGGATGCGGATGAAACCGCGGGAAAGGTATTGTTTGCCAAGGACGAGTCTGAAGATTCTCCGGAGGCATCAGAGGAACCGGTCACTCCCGAATCCATAGACCCCGAGTATTCTCCCGTCGTTTTCCAGAAGACCGAAGAAGAACATCAGGACGTAATGGATACCTCCTTCCCTCTTTTCCTGTCCTTTAAGGCAAGTGATTCCGCTCAGTCGATATCCGAAGTTCTGCGCGAAAAATCGTCTAAAACAAACGATTCTCCGAACGAATCCGATGAACAGCTTTTAGAATACGATCCGGATCCGGTAGTCGATACGAATTCCGTCTCCGACGCCGATTCACCGGTTGATGAAGTTTCGGATAACGAAATCGATTTCCCCGGGGATCAAGAACTCAATTCCGAAATGGTACCCGAAAACAACACTCCTCCGACGGATGATATTCCCTATGAGGAGAATGATCCCTTTGACATTGCCCTTGATGAACTGGATGTACCGGTTTTCAAACCCCTTCAAGCCTCTACGGACGAGAAGGAATCCGATTCATATGACATCCCGGAGGTTTTCGACAATCGGAAAACCGATGTGATTTTACCGGAATACGATGAGGCCACCGATCCAAATTCGTTTGACGAGCAAAGTCAAATCCCGAAGCCTTTTGAGGAACCGATGAATTCGGAAGAACCGGAAGAGCCCGATATCCGGGATTCCGTCAGCGATGAAGCCGAAGTAGTCTTAACGAATACGGAGACGATCGATGATTCGGAGACGATCGATGATTCGGAGACAATCGATGATTCGGAG
>CAYPAL010000007.1:1875-29468 GCA_964408695.1 uncultured Oscillospiraceae bacterium
ATCGATGATTCGGAGTCAGCGATTGATGTATCAGTATCCGATGAAGCTGCCGGATCGGAATTTACCGGAACAGAACCGATTACGGATTCTGAGCCGGAGCAAGAACCGCTCAAACCTGATGAATCGACTTCCGGGAAGAAATATTTCGATGCGTTTGAATATTCCGATGTGGCTGAAATCGAGACACCTGACACGGATGATAAACCCCAGACGAATCATTTGCTTGACGAAAGTATTATCGATACTCAGGAATCTCAGGAATCTCAGGATTCCCCCTCTGTTGAGGCTGTCTTTCCGATTCCTCTATTTGATGAAGACATCGTTTCGGAACCGGATCCTTCACTGACGCACGACGATGTGACTGAAGGACTTTCCGTCGATTCAGTGTCCACACAAGCCGGAACGGCCCCGGAACATGACGACTCTCTTGCCGCGGTCCTCCGGGACGAAGGAATCAACGTTTTTGCAGACAACAACAGAGAAACAAAGCCGAACAATCCTCCCGCCCGGTCTCGAGTTGAGGCAAAAGAGCGTCCCGGACGACAGTATTCGGGAAAAAAGGAAGATCCGTCGGCGAAATCCGCCCCGGTAAAGGGTGTGCAACCGCTGAACAACCTCGACCGTCCGGGTTCAAAGTATACGGCAGCACAGCAAATGGGCACGATAACACCTCAGAAAGAACGTTATCGTGTTTCGAAAAAGAAGGCGGCGGAATACCTGCCTCTTGTAATCATTGTTGTACTGATCGTTTTGTCTATCGTTTTTTATTTTGTATGGACATCCTTCAATCTCGGTGACGTATTTTCAGGTCTTTTCGGGAAGTCCGGCAACGATCAAGGCGTAGTCACTTATCCGGAGACGACCTTGGTTTCAGAACCGTCCGTTACAACGATTGAGCCGGCAGTTTCAACGGCCGCGGCGACGGAGTCCGTTGATCCGACACCGACAAATACTCCGACTCCAACATCCACGCCTACTCCGACACCCTCCCCGACCGCCACGCCGACACCCACTTCAACACCTACACCTTCTCCCTCTCCTACCCCCGGAGTCGTGACGCGTTTCCTTTCGAAAATCATCAATGGAGAAACCGACGGAAGTATCGCAAAATTCGATCTTCAGCTCGAGAATACCGGAGGAAAGGATTCCACGCTTTACGATTCGATCAAACGGATCACCCTTTCCTATAATGCTTCCGTTACTTTCGATACGGTTGAAAGCAGTGGCTTTACCTTTGTCAAAAAGGAAGGTTCCAAGAACACATTTATCGGTACCCCAACGTCTATGGAACTGATCAAGAGCGGTGACGTGGTGCTTGTAGATATTTCCGCAACGACATCCTCCCCGTCCGTAGGAAGTTTCAAAATCGACTCGTATTATATTGAATACAATAGTTGAACCGAGCCAATGCTCCTAGAAAAAGAGGCCGTTTTCACGGCCTCTTTTTCTGTTGGTTACATGTTCGAGCCGGAAGGCAATCCGGACGGGATACGATTATTTTTCGATCTGTTTCCCGGAAAGAAAAGCATTGATGAAGCCATCGATTTTGCCGTCCATGACACTTTGGACATCGGTTTCTTCATAGCCGGTCCGGTGATCCTTTACCATGGTGTACGGACAGAACACATAAGAACGGATCTGGCTTCCCCAGGCAATATCCATCTGGTTTCCCTTCAGGTCCTCGATCTTTTCCATGTGGGCCGCCTGGGCTAAGGCAAATAGCTTGGCCTTCAACATATTCATGGCGGTTTCTTTGTTTTGGATCTGAGAGCGCTCTGCCTGACAGGCAGCGACACAGCCGGTCGGTATATGGGTCAAACGTATTGCGGAGTCGGTCTTATTAACGTGCTGACCTCCCTTACCCGAGGAACGATACGTATCTACTCTGAGATCGGAAGGATTGATTTCGATGTGAATGGAAGAATCCAATTCCGGAATCACTTCACAGGATGCAAATGACGTGTGCCTCCGACCGGAAGAGTCAAACGGAGAGATGCGAACCAAGCGATGTACTCCGATTTCAGAACGAAGAAAGCCATAGGCATTTTCACCGCTGATCATAACGGAAACACTCTTGATACCGGCTTCATCACCGTCCAAATACTCCAATTCTTTCCAGTCAAAGTCATGCATCTCAACCCACTTTCCGTACATTCGATAAAGCATTTCTACCCAATCCTGAGCCTCCGTTCCGCCGGCACCGGCATGAAGGGTCAAAATAGCGTTATTTTTATCGTATTCTCCCGTAAGCAGGGTCTCCAGTCGGGTGGCCTCAAACCTGGCTTCATAATCTGAAAATGCTGAAGTCACCTCTTGGAAAACCTGCTCGTCTTCCGCCTCCGCGCCTAATTCGCAAAGGAGAAGAAGATCCTGTCGCTCCGAGATCAATGTGTTATAGTTATCTACTTTATTCTGTAGTCGGCGGATCTGAGTCTGGATCCTCTGAGCTTTCTCAACATCGTTCCAGAAGTCCGGTTCCTGCGCTCTGGCCTCAAGCTCGGAAATGCGGTCGCCCAGCGCGCCGATCTTCAGTGCTTCCGAGAGAAGTTGAAGCGGTTCTTCCATTGCCATGAGTTGAAGACGGATGGGTTCAAAATCGATCATAAGGGACTGCTCGCTCTCTTTACATCCTTAACAAATTCCGCAAGGCGAACCAATGCTTCCTTAATATTGTCCATCGATGAGGCATAGCTGATTCGAACATGCCCTTCCCCGGAATCGCCAAAAGCGTTGCCGGGCACGATCGCGACCTTCTTTTCCATCAGGAAACGCTCGCAAAACTCCTCGGATGAAATTCCCAACTCGCGAATCGACGGAAATGCGTAAAAAGCGCCGGTCGGTTCAAAACAGGTCAATCCCGCATCAAGTAATCCTTTATGGATCACCCTTCTTCTTCGATTATATTCATCTCTCATTAATTGGACATCCTTATCTCCGTGAAGAGCAGCTTCGATGACCGCGTACTGAGCAGTGGTCGGAGACGACATGATACAGTACTGATGGACCTTATTCATCGCCTGAATGATTTTCTCCGGACCTACGGCGTAACCGATCCTCCATCCGGTCATGGCAAACGACTTGGAAAACCCGTTCACTACGATTGTGCGATCGCGCATGGAGGGAAATGAGGCAACCGATACGAACGGATCGTCCCCGTAAGACAATTCAGAATATAACTCGTCCGAGAGCACAATGATATCGGGATATTTCTCAAGGACCCGCACGATCGCCTGCAAATCGGATCGTGTCATGGTTGCGCCTGTCGGATTACACGGGTAACCGAGCATGATATATTTCGTCTTCGGGGTGATCGCTTTCTTCAAGTCATCAGGACGGAGCTTGAAGTCGTCTTCCTGTCTCGTTGCGATGATCACCGGAACACCGTGAGCCAGCAAAACGGTCGCCTTGTAAGAAACAAAGCAAGGCTCAACGATAATGACTTCGTCACCGGGATTGATCAGCGTTCTCGCGGCCAAATCCAATGCCTCGCTTCCGCCGACCGTTACCAGTATTTCAGAGACCGGATCATATCCCAATCCGTATCGTCTTTGCATATACTTGGCAATCGCTCTTCGAACCTCGATGTATCCCTGATTGGGCGAGTAGTGGGTATAGCCTTGATCCAGAGAGTAGATGCCCGCTTCCCGGACCCGCCAAGGCGTTACGAAATCGGGCTCGCCGATCGAAAGAGAGATCACTTCTCCCTTCATCTCGTTCGCCAAATCAAAAAACCGACGAATTGCCGACGGTGGGATCGACTGAACAACATCGGAAATTTTGTCATCATATGAAATGCTCATCCGAATACTCCTATTGCGTTTTGACATCCTCAATCGAATTACAGAACGATAGTTTCCCGATCGTCTGTCGTTTTCGCGTCGAAAATGATGCCGTTACTCTTGTACTTCTTGAGGATAAAATGGGTCGATGTAGACACCACTCCCTCAATCGGAGCGACTTTCTCGGCGATAAAGGAAGCGACTTCCCGAAGGGTCGAATCCTCAATAATGATCATCAGGTCAAAGCCTCCGGACATCAGGTAACATGACGTGACCTGCGGGTAACGATAAAGTTGCCGCGCGATCTGATCAAAACCCTTATTTCTCTGCGGGGTGATGCGAATCTCGATCATTGCAGTCACAGATTCGCGATCTGTCTTGTCCCAGTTGATGACGGCTGCATATCCGAGAATGACATTCTCCTCATGAAGTCTTGTCAATTCTTCCGAAACGGCTTTCTCATCAGCGCCGATCATTACGGCTATTTCCGAAGCGGAAATCCGAGCGTTACGCTCAACCAGTTCCAGTAATTCCTGACGATTGATCATGATATCACCTCCCGAAAAAGAGTATTTCTCAGTATTGTACCACAATATCTCCGAAAATCGTTAACCGATCAGATCCTTGCCACTCCGGACTTACGGGCGGCGGCGGCAACGGCCTTAGCTACAGCCTTACCGACTCGCGGATCGAAGGCGTCCGGGATGATGTATTCCGCTTTCAGCTCTTCGGGTGAGACGAGGTCTGCGATCGCGTATGCCGCAGCGAGTTTCATCTCGTCGTTGATATCGGATGCACGCACGTCCAATGTTCCACGAAATATGCCCGGAAAAGCAAGAACATTATTGATCTGGTTTGGATAATCGGATCGGCCGGTAGCGACAACGACGGCTCCGCCTCTCTTCGCGAGGTCGGGATGGATCTCCGGTGTCGGATTCGCACAGGCAAATACGATGGCCCCCGAATTCATGGTTCGGACCATCTCTTCAGAAAGCGTGTCGGGACCGGACACCCCAATAAAAACATCCGCTCCCGCGATGACGTCCGCAAGTTTACCCTTTGCCATTCTCGGATTCGTGATCTTAGCCAAATCCTTTTTGGCGTCGTCCAGACCTTCTCTTCCGCTCCACAGTGCCCCGGTGCGGTCACATACGACCACATCCCGGAGTCCGCAGGATAACAGAAGCTTGATGACCGCCGTTGCGGCGGCTCCGGCTCCGTTTACCACAAGCCGAATGTCTTCGATCGTTTTGTTTACGATTCGTAAAGCGTTCAGCAAGCCGGCCAGAGTAATGACCGCTGTTCCGTGCTGATCGTCATGAAAGATGGGGATATCACAGATTTGCTTGAGTCTTCTTTCGATCTCAAAGCATCTCGGAGCCGATATGTCTTCGAGATTGATGCCGCCGAATGAACCCGCGAGCAGAGCAACGGTATTCACGATGTCGTCGACGTTTTTGGAGCGGATACATAGAGGAAAAGCATCCACGTCGCCAAAAGCTTTAAACAGCGCACACTTCCCTTCCATGACCGGCATGCCCGCCTCAGGTCCGATATCACCTAATCCGAGCACTGCCGTACCGTCGGTGATGACCGCGACGAGGTTGTGACGTCGTGTATAGACATACGATAAGTCAACGTCCTTCTGTATCTCGAGGCAAGGCTCTGCAACCCCCGGAGTGTAAGCGATCGACAGTTCCTTCTTGGTGCCGACCGGCGCCCGCGAGATCACCTCGATCTTACCCTTCCATTCGATATGCTTCTGAATCGCTTCCTGTTTCACGTCCATGTATTGATCCTCCCCATGATGATTGAGCACGTCCATAATAATAATAGAGATCGTCTCGAAAAACAATCCGACATCTGCCTCGATAATGATCGAATAAGCTCTGTGTTCGCTATGTGATCAGACGTGCGGCTCAGTATTCCCGGAGGCCTTTTCTCTGGCTTCCGAAATATCGTATACAATGCCGACCAATCGAGATAATGACAAAACATAGAAGGCGACCATGAAGCCCTCAATAAAGTAAAACGGTTTGATCGTCGGATCCATAAGAAGCGCGACAAAGAAATTCAGCGAAAAAAAGAATAAGCCGTGGATCAGTAGTGTGAGAAATATCGGCAGTTTGATCCCGGTCGTCTTTTTGATACTGGCAAGCGCCGCGTTTATTGAGTTCATCTGCTCCTGAATGATCAGAGAAGGCGCCAACGCAAGAGGCGCGAGAATAAGAAAAGCAAGCGGAGGTATCATGAGAAGCGGTACGGCAAATATCGACGACAGCGCAAACACAAAAAACATCAGTGCAGGCAGTCTCTTAAAATAACGCATAAAAGCTGATCCGGCCGACATTTCGACCTTATCCGACAGATATATTGCCAAATAGAGAAGCCCCATAAAAATGAATATGAAGAATAACAAAATTTCGAATCCGCGAAAAAGAAAATTGCCGGCGGTAAAAGGCGGAAGACCGAGCGACGCGGCTTGAGCCGGCCCTAATTCCCGGTATTGAGCGTACCACTTTTCAACATGCGAAAAATTCGGATCGCCGACCGGATAGAGTCTCGTGATCGAACGAATCAGAAAAATAGCCAAAAACAAGAGTCGCGCGACCCATTTGTTTTTTAACAGGTCGATTTTAAGCGATTCCATTATTGTCGGGGCCTTTTTTTCGTCCATGCCGCCCTATTCCCGGATGATACGATTCATTCCGATTTATCTGTTGTGATCACTCACCGACAGAATTGATTAATTATAGCATCAATTCAAAACGAACGGCAATTTACCTATAAACAATACATGATATAATGAGCATGATTTTATTGAAAGGCGGGCTCCTCTATGACACAATTCCGCATTTACCCCGATTTATTGTATTTGCTTCCCGTAAATACTCACAATACCAAGGACCTTACGGAGATATTGGCGTCTCACCCCGAAATCAGATTCGTGTCGCTGGTCGGTATCGATCTTGCCGGCAACGATACGGACGAGAAAATTCCCATCGCCGACTTTCTGGACAATCTTCACGGTTATTTGAACGGACATGTTGTCCAGACGGACGGCTCATCGGTCGTCTTGCCCGGAATAGCTACGCTCAATGACGGCCGGGTCGATTTTGAGCCGGACAAGGATGTGATTTGGTATGTCGATTATAATTACGAGCACTTGGACCCAACGAACGGGAATCCTGTCGGGACGCTTCGAATCCCTTCTTTTCTCGTTCATAATGCCGAGAAGGTTTGCTCGCGATCGATCCTGAAGCGTTGTGCGGATCGTTTTTCGAGTATAACCTTGGATCTCTTGAAGCAATATCCTGACCTGTGTCGGGATTTTGGTATGCATTACAATGACATTGACCGTATCGAATTGATCGTAGCGACGGAGCTGGAGTTCTGGGTCAGTTCTCCCGACGAGCAAATCAATACACAGTTGCTTACGATTTCGGAAAGCCTGAAGGAACAATACTGGAAAAGAACCAAGGGCGTAGTTCGAACTGCTCTCGAACAGGTCGTCATGCTACTTGATCTGTATGGATTTGAACCCGAAATGGCTCATAAAGAGGTCGGCGGGGTGAAAGCACATCTGACCGGGAAAGGCGAATTTCATAATATCATGGAGCAGTTGGAGGTCGATTGGCACTACGCGAACGCGCTTCAATCGGCGGATTATGAACTGATGGCCCGCATTTTTATCAAGGAGATCTTTAGGTTGCACGGCCTCGACGTCAGTTTTTCCGCTAAACCGCTTCAGGGTGTTGCGGGAAGCGGTGAACACACGCATGTCAATGCGGTCGCTTACTTAAAGGACGGACGAAAAGTCAATCTCTTCAGCCCTGCGGATCCCAAGAAGGATTACCTCGGCGTCATCGGATGGGGTGCGCTTATGGGCTTTATTAAGCATTATCAGTTGATCAATCCGTTCATATCGGTCACGACGGATGCCTTCAACCGGCTTCAGCCGGGTTTTGAGGCGCCGACACATCCGGTCGTTTCTCTGGGTAAGGATATTGATACGCCTTCGAGAAACCGTACTGTTCTTTTGGGTTTGATCCGAAACGCCGACTCGTCGATCCAGACGCGTTTTGAGATTCGTTCCCCGAATCCGCATACCAATACCTTCCTGTGCTTGTCCGCGACCTATCAGTGCATGCTCGAGGGCATCGAGTATGCCGTTCGGTCCGGTCGAAATTCTCAGGATCTGGAGGCGGAATTCTGTAAGCCGTACGGAGCTGAGGGTCAATATCTTGAGAAGGATCGTTTGTATCGCTCCGAAGAGGACATTTTTATACAGTATTCGGCCGATGAGAGAGACAAATTGTTCGGTACCCCTCCCTCAACCGTCTACGATTCGCTAAGAGGCCTCTTGCGCGACGATTACCTCATCCCTATCCTTTGCGCCGGCGAAGTCTTCAGCGACGGTTTGATCGCGTCCTACGCCCATGCTATGCTCGACCGATGGCAGACGGAGCTTGCGGAGAGGATCATCCCCGATAATCTGAACCGTATTCGTTTGATTGCTCCGACTCATGGTTCTTCCAACGAATACGATGAGGGTCTTTGGAAAGAGATCGATAAACTGCGCAACCGGCTAGCGAAGGATACAGCCGACTATGTCTCTATTTTCAAGGAAATTCGAATGGCCATCGATGCGAAGAATCTCCGAGAGTTGTCGCGTTTACAGCAGTTGATGAACTCCCTTCAGACTGAACTGCTGACGTTATACTCCGAGTATCGCCAGAATCAGATCTGACGATTTTCGTCCTGGAACATGACCCGTTACCCAATCAAACGAAAACACCCCCGTTGTCGCAAAAACGATATCAGGGGTGTTTTTGAAGAAATTCTGTAATGGTTTGGTGAAACCTCGCCGCCCTTTTGTCGAATTGAGCCGGTCTAGTCCTTTTGAGCCGTCATTCCGATGAATAGACCCTCATTCTGGCGATGAAGCCCGGAACTTCCTTAACTCCCCGTTCCAATTCCCTTTCGGTGAGTAATCCTTCCTTACCGACCATAAAGGCCGTTTCCGTATCCGATACAACAGGCACCGATTCAATGGTTGACCTGGGGAAACAACGGGCTACCGTCTCCATCTCCGGATGACCGGAGACGCGCAGTAACGCCTTAACGGGCATGTCCAGATGCGGCGCGACGACACTTTCGGGCGGAAAGAACCACGGCGTAATATGCGCGTTTCTCCCTTTGTGCAGTGCCCCGTCCAAAATGTCTCCCACGACGGCGGATGCGGTAGCCATCTTGCCCGCGCCCTTTCCGTAAAACATCACACCGCCCAGCGCGTTTCCGCGAACATAGATCGCGTTATAAACTCCGTCCGCCACGCAGATCGGATCTTCCTTGGACACCAGATGCGGCGCGACCAGAAGATGTGCTTTTCGATCGTTCGGGTTAATAAACAGCGCCAGCAGTTTGATCTTACAATCCAATGCCTTGGCGTAAGAAATGTCATGAACACCGACCGAGGAAACTCCCTCGGCATATATTTCGGCAGGATCCACATATGCCCCGTTCATCGCGATGGAAGCCAGAATCGAAATTTTACGCTGGGTGTCGATCCCATCGATATCCGTGGAAGGATCTTGCTCCGCATAGCCCTTTTCCTGAGCACGTCGCAATGCGGACGAAAAATCCTTTCCTTCCTCGGTCATCCGGGTCAAAATGTAGTTGGTCGTTCCGTTTAATATGCCTGTGATACTCATGATGCGATTCGCCGCCAAACAACGATGTAACGGTCGAATGATCGGGATACCGCCGCCGACTGCCCCCTCGAAAAGGTACGAGCAGGTATTCCTCTCGGCCAATTGCATCAGCTCGACCCCGTGTGTCGAAACCAACTCCTTATTCGACGTCACTACGGTCTTTCCTGCGGAAAGCGCTCTTACGGTATAGTCATACGCGATCCCGGCTCCGCCGATCGTCTCCACGATGATCGAAATATCTTCGTCTTCGAAAAGTTCATCCGCATTGACGGTTATTCTGTCGCTCATCGGGTGGTCCGAAAAACTGCGCACGTCCAATATCCTCTTGACATGAAGTTCCTGGCCCAGATGCATATTGATCTTTTCGATGTTCATATCGATCACATCCGCCACACCGGAGCCGACGACACCGAAACCGAGTATTCCAACGTGAATCATTGACTTTCCTCCATAATTTATTCTCTGGCCATGATCCGACAGGACCGAACGCCGGGAATCTTACCGACATCCGCAATGAGCAGGTCGATCGACCGGTTCATCCGGTCCGTTTCCATGGATATCGAAACGTCGGCCAAACCGTTGATCGGTATGTTCTGATTGATTGTAAGGATGTTTCCCTTCGCGTACGCGACGCACTGAATAATACCGGATAATATGCCCGGAAAATTCTCTACCGCGATGATCAAAGTGACAAGTTTTCCCTTACTGCTCTCATAAAACGGCATGATCGAATCCTTGTATTTATAATATGCACTCCTCGACAGACCGACTGTATGGACCGCCTCGTTGACCGAAGCGGCTTTCCCGGAATTTAAAAGTCTCTTCACCGACATGACCTTTACAAAGACCTCGGGAAGTATATCCGATTTGACCAGATAGTATTCGTCATTCTGTGACATGGAAACCTCGCGTCTAATTAAGTATGCCATAATGTCCACATGAGGTGTACATTTGTCCTTGAAAAGACTTTATCACGAGACGATCATTTTCGCAAGTGGGAAGCGAGTTTCTTCGATAATCATAACGCGGACAAACGATTCATCAGTGCTCGAATCGCCTTCCCGCGGTGACTTACAGAGAGTTTCTCCGAAGATGTCAGTTCCGCGGCGGTCCGCCCGAACTCCGGGACGTAAAAAATCGGGTCGTATCCGAATCCGTTCTTTCCGAATTCAGAATTGAGAAGGATCCCGTCCATCCGCTCCTCGACGATGATCGGCTCGGCATCGTCCCGCAAGAGAACCATAGCACAGGAGAAATACGCCGTCCGCTCTTGAAGAGGAACATCTTTTAGGAGCCGGGACAGTTCCGCGAATTTCTCTCGATAAGAAGTATCCTCACCAAAAAATCTGGACGAATAGATGCCCGGAGCTCCCCCGAGCGCATCGACGCAAAGCCCCGAGTCGTCCGCCAAAACATAACCGCCGGTTTTGCGAAAAAGCGCCGTTGCTTTGATCATCGCATTTTCGATAAACGTGCTTCCGGTCTCATCCGGCATGGAGTCGATCCCAAGGGTCTTCATCCCCACCGCTTCAAACGGCATTCCATCCAAAGCGGCTCTTATTTCATTCAACTTATCGGTATTGTTTGTCGCAACAACGATTCTTTTCATGATTTACAGCACCCTCCAGGATTTCGGATAGTGATTCTTTAGCGCATGGTTCGAATACTTCGCGAACCCGAGCGGAAAACCGTCGACGGTAACAACGATGAATGCCCGATCTTCAAGTTTATGTCCTTCTTCATCACGAACGAAAACAGTTTCTCCCTTAAGGTATCGCTCCACCCTTTGGTCCGTTCTTTCGAATGATGCCCGGCGTTCCGGGCGGATATCTCCCGGTCTTAAGGCGGACGCGAGCGAGGACGAAGGGATAAAGACCGGTTGATTCGCGACATTCTTAATGTCACCGCAATAGGCGCCGATTTTCACGGCACGAAGACCCCTGTACAGGTCGGCTGACATTCCGTGATAATGTAATCGGTCATGGGCTAAATAGCCGCTGTGCCTCAGTATTTGCAAAAATCGATCAGCCGCGTCGTTTGTGAGGAGTCCTTCGAAAAACGATGCGACGCATCGGGGTATCGCAAACCCGGATCCGCACCGTTCGATACTCGTCACTTCTTCCGTTGAATGTTTCCGCGGCGCGGACGATTTTTTTCGCATATGAACGCAAAAATGTCCCTCTCCCCGACTCCGATGAGGCCATATTCGGATCGCCCCCTGCTCTTCTGCGAAAACGCGGGAAAAAGACACATTCGAAACTTCGGGATGAACGACGATCTCGTAGCCCTCGCATTCGGCCATAAACCACTCCGCCATCCTTTCGTTCTCTTCCTCCGAAAAAGTGCATGTGGAATAGACGATCGAACCGCCCGGAGCCAGCATCCGATCCGCTTGGATCAGGATGTCCTTCTGCATTTTCACCGTGGTCTCCACTCCGTATCGCTCCCAGCTCTTGATCGCGGACGGATCTCGGCGGAACATCCCCTCGCCGGAGCACGGGGCGTCTATAAGGATCTTGTCGAAAAATGCATCAAACCGCCCTGCCAGACGAACGGGCGACTCATTCAGGATAACTGCGTCGTCAATCCCCATACGCTCCACATTTCGAAGAAGGGCCCGACAGCGCTCCGTCGAGATGTCATTGGCGATCAAAAGACCTTTTCCCTGAAGCATCTCGGCGATCCTGGTCGTCTTGCCGCCCGGAGCGGCGCAAAGGTCCAGCACATATTCACCCGGCTTGGCCGCCAGAATCTCAACCGGCAGCATAGCGCTCGGCTCCTGTTGGTAAAAAACTCCCGCATGCGCATACGAATCGTTACCGGACAATTTCTCATCGGCATAATATCCGGAAGAGCACCAAGGCACGGGGTCGATCGCTGTTCCGAGGGAAGCGAGCACCGCCGCGTCCTTTTCCGGAGGGACCTTTGACCGGTTCAATCGAAGCCCGTATACTGCAGGCTCCTCAAAGCTTCTCCAAAAATCATCCGCGTCCGAATCGGTTTGCGTGGAAAAATACTCCGTCATTCGCTCGATAAAACGATCCGGAAGCGTCATAGTCCCAAATACTCCGATGTGATGTACGCGATCCTCTTCACAACGTCGGTCGAAAACGGCGACTGCAGATCGGCCGCCTCAATGATCTCCAAAAAAGGCTTATTTCCTCCCTCACTGCATATTCGATCGTACTTGAGAAGCGCCTCCTGCGGATTTTTTCGCGAAATGTCCCACAGTTGCAGAGCGAGGATCTGAGCGATACAGTAATCGATATAGTAGAACGGAGACGTAAAGATGTGACTTTTTTTCACCCATGCCGCGCCCGCTTCATAGAACTCGTTCCCGTCGTAATTGAGGAATGGCTGATACTTGTCTTCGAGTGCCTTCCAAACCGAATGTCGCTGGGAGGCCGACAGATCCGGCTCGCGATATATGCGGTGCTGGAACTCGTCCACCATGCACCCGTAGGGGAGGAACAAAAGAGCGTCTGTCATGTGCATTTCCCGAAAGGCATTCGCGTTTCCCTTGAAAAAAACCTCAAGATAAGGGTACGACAGGTATTCCAGTGCCGTTGAATGGATCTCGCAGGTTTCAAGCGTCGGTGATTGACACTCGATAAAAGGCGATGAGTCGACTCCGCGGATCGCGGCATACGCATGACCGGATTCATGGATCAATGTTGAAATGTCTTCAAATGTCCCATTCGCATTCATAAAAATAAACGGGATCCCGTAGTCCTGGATCGTCGAACAATAACCTCCAACGGATTTCTTTTCGCGTGTCTCGAGGTCCGTGAAACCATGCTCCCGAAGAACATCGAAGAAGGACGGATCCTTTTCGAAAAGCGCGCGGAAAAGCTCCCCGGTACAACGTGCGTAATCCTTAATTTCGATCGCCGGTCTCGGGTTTCCCTTTGAAAACAGGCAGGGCAGATCATAGTACATAAGCTCGTCAACTTCCAGTCGCTTCTTTTGAAGTCGCCGGATCTCGACGGTCAGGGGGACAATGTATCGCAGAATGTTCTGTCGTAATTCCTCTACCATCTCCGGTGTATAATCGTACCTCTCCATGCGTTTATAACCGAGTTCGACAAAGGTCGGATAAGACAATTTCTTCGCGATCGACGTGCGAATTTTCACCATATCGCCAAAAATTTCGTCAAACTGATCGAGTTCATTGGCATAGTAATCGGACACCGCTTTTGACGCGTTCTTCCGCTCCTCACGGTTCGTCGATTCCAAGAACGGATGCATCATCGATAAGTTGTACGTGTGACCCGCGAATTCGATTTCCGCTTCCGAAAGGATCTGGTCGTAACGGTTCTGAAGCGCTGCTTCCTGGGACAACTCCTCGATGACTTCCGTCGAGATGATTTCCTTGAATGTTTTAGCTTTCATGAATATCATTTTCCCGAAACGTTCCATCAAAAGAGAAGCGATCTCTGAATTGAGCAATGATGAATAAACGGCGGACATCAATTCACCGACGACCGGGTCCGCCTCCTCGAAAAAAGTCAGTTCATCCGCGTAAAACGAGTCGGAGGTATCCTGATCATGCCGGATCCGGCACAATGACTCCGCAGTGTAGTATTTACTGAGCATTTTTTGAAGTTCTGCGAGTGAAGTTTCCACCAAAGTGATGTCCTTGGAGGTCATTAAGCGGAGTCTCGTTCTCATTGCGCATTCACGAAATTCCTCAACGGAGGGCTGTTCATAAGTCAATTCGACGTATTGGGGCATTTCCATAACATTGTCCTCAATTCTACATTTGCTCGACGACTTCGATGCCGAGCAGATTCGTGCAAATCAGAAGCCCGGTACATATGGCCTCACACAGGGCAAGACGAGCCGCGCGAAGACCGACATCGGTCCCTGAAAGGATACTTGAGTTATTGTAGAAGCGATTGAACGCGCGGGCGATCTGAGATGCCAACCGCGCCACCATGAAAGGCTCGTTCGTTGAAGCCGCCCGAGCGACTGCATCCGGGATTTCAGCCAGAAGTTTAACGACGCCCGTTTCGTCGTCGGAGGTCAGAAGGGAAAAATCGGCTTCCGAACGAATATCGGCCAGCATGCCGCGTTCTTCCGCTTTTCGCAAGATCGAACGGGTACGCGCGTAGGTATAGATCAGATACGGCGCCGAATCGCCCTCAAAGTCGAGCATTTCTTCCCATGAGAAAATGATATCCCGCTCGCGTCCGGCCCGCAGATATGTATAGATCACGGCGCCGATCCCGACCTTATTCGCGATCTCCTCGATGTGCTCGTCATTCATTCCGGTCTCGCGGATCAGGGCATTTGATCGAATGATCTCGCGGGTCTTGGCGATGCTCTCGTTCAAAAGCTCGTCGAGAACGACGATGTTACCTTCCCGCGTCGAAAACTTCATGTTCTTAAACTTCACCAGTCCGAAACCGACATGGACGCAGTCCCGTGCGTATGCTTGCCCGGCCTTGTCGAGGACGGCGAAAACCTGCTTGAAATGAAGCGCCTGAGGAAGACCGACGACATAGATGTTCTTGTGAAAGTCGTATGCGTCATGTCGGTACATTACGGCCGCCAAATCACGCGAAGCGTATATCGTCGTACCGTCGGACTTGACGATGATGCATGGCGGAAGCCCGTATTCGTCGAGCATGACGACGCGAGCGCCTTCGCTTTCCACGAGAAGACCGTTCTCGTTCAATAGATCGAGGACCTCGGGGATCCGGTCACTGTAGAAACTCTCCCCGTTATAGTTATCGAAGGAGACACCCATTTTCTCATATACTGAGGCAAACTCCTTAAGCGACATATCACGGAATTTCTCCCACAAGGCCTTCTCTTCCGGCGCGCCCTCCTCGAGCTTTCGAAAATTTTCGCGCGCCAAGTCCGCAAGACCCGGGTCATCCTTTTCCGCCTCATGAAATTTCACGTAAATGCGCAAGAGTTCGTCGATCGGAGCGGCAAGAAGCGCTCTCTCGTCACCCCATAGGCGGTATGCGGTGATCAGCTTGCCGAACTGTGTCCCGTAATCACCCAGGTGGTTCATACGGACGACTGTGTATCCGAGTTTTTTGTAGATGCGCGACAGAGAGTTCCCCAGGACCGTTGTGAAGGCGTGTCCGACATGAAAAGGCTTTGCGATATTCGGAGAGGAGAACTCCACGATGACCGTCTTGCCCGCACCTTCGTCGCTGTCTCCGAAGCGGATCCCTTCATCCAATATTCGGGACAGTACCGTACGCGCGACGTGTCCCCGATCCATAAAAAAATTCAGGTACGGACCGACGGCTTCCGTCTTCTCGATCCAAGAATCTGAAAGTCGCGGGTCCGCGGAGAGCTCCGTCGCAATGGCATTCGGAGATTTTCGGAGGGTTTTGGAAAGAGCATAGCACGGAAATGCATAGTCGCCGAGCTCCTTTTGCGGAGGAACTTCGATGAGCGCGTCCGCTTCGGACACGGGAAGTCCGGTCACTACCGAGATTTTGGCCGCAATTTCTGTCCGATAATCCATGTGTCGATCCTCCGAAAAACGCTCATTCCGGCGCCTTTATTCGCTCTATTATACTCCGACAATGTATCATTTCGTCGACTTTGAGTCAATTTGTGATATTATGTCTATGAGTTTTTTTTGGGGGGCGTGCCCACCATTTCTACATTCAGGGGGAACCATCATTGATTCATCATCTATTTCCGGATATCCATCCGTTTGTCATATCAGGATTGGCCGCGGTTTTTGCTCTTATTTTAACTTTTGTTGCGCTTTCCGTGTTCCGCGGGATACTTCCGAGAGATCGCGGACGCGCTTTTGCGTCTCAAGCCGATAAGAGTGTCGGTAAGCCGACCGGTGCGGGACTGTTTTTTGTCGCCGCGATCTTGATCTCCGCGCTTTTATTTCTGCCGATCGACCCCCTCTCGCTCTTTCTCTACGCGGTCGTTTTCCTCGCTATGATTTTCGGTTTCTTGGATGACCGCGCTGCAAAACCATGGCATGAATATTTTAAAGGACTTCTGGATTTATTGGTTTCCATATCGGCCGCAGTGGTTTTCGCAATGTATGCGGGTACCGAGATGTATCTTCCCTTCTCGGGAAGCTTCGTGCAACTACCGTATTATATCTTTATCCCGTTGGCCACTCTACTGGTTTGGGCTTCCATTAATGTCACCAATTGCACCGACGGGGTCGACGGACTCGCCTCTTCGCTTTCCATCGTTTCCCTATTGGCATTCGTCGTGCTGTCCTACCTCCTGGGAACGATCGGTATTTGGACTTATTTCATTCCGGTCGCCGTGTGTGCCCTTCTGGCATACCTGTGGTTCAACACCAATCCGAGTCTTCTTCTTATGGGGGATGCGGGTTCCAGAGGGCTCGGTGTGATCATTGCCCTCAGCGCATTGTTTTCGAAAAGTCCACTCTCCTACTTGCTCGTATGCCTCGTATTTATCGTTGACGGCGGAGCCGGAATCGTAAAAATCTCCCTGAAGAGATTTTTGAAAATCAGCGTGTTGAAGAATATTAAAACTCCGATCCATGATCATTTCAGGGATAGCGGCAAGGAAGAAGAAGTCAACTCGAAAAAATGGAAAAACCAGACGGTCACCGTCCGGTTTTCCTTGATCAGCATTTTTGTCTGCTCTGTTTATTTATTGGCAGAGTCGATCTTTTCGGGTATTTTTCGTTAGTCTGTCGGATCTTCTTCCTTGGCCTTAGGATCCTCGTCCTCCGCGACATCATTCTCAACGACGGTTAGCTCCTGTTCCTTTATCTCATTTTCCTCAATTAACTCTTTTTCTTCCTCGATTTCTTTTTCTTCCTTCGTCTCAATAATTTGCTTCAGGACTGCCTGATCGTCTTCGGCAACCGCTTCCGCAAGTTTCATCATCTGATTCCTCATGGATGACATTTTTTTATCGAGCTTGGGCTCACCGGAAGGAATACCGGACTTGTTAATCTTAGGTTCCGGTTTGTTGTCACTTTTGCCGCCTTCGGTAAAATTCGTTGCGACCCTCACGATCTCTTCGATCCCGGGTACCCGTACTTCAGTCTCAAAACTGTACTTACGCTTGTGTTCTTTCATCTCTTACACCTCACAATATGAAATGGATAAACAGGGCAATCAGAGAAGCAATGGCCAATAACGCGAGAAATCCGAAAATGAACGCGCGCCTTGGCGGCTTGACACGAACCGGAGGAGTTTCCGCAACAGGCTTCGATTCATTCTCGATGGTTTCCGGGAGGGACGGCTCCTCAGCTTGGATCACCGAAGTGATTTCGGAAGCGGACTCCGCTCGTGCCGGATCATGACGGACAATAGAACGTGCTAATTTGACCCGTGGCAGTAACTCGAGTTGAACGTTTCGCATAACATCTTTGTAGTCGGCGTTGGGTAGTGGCTTTTCCGATACGAACTTTGCGGAATCCGGAACTTCCGTTCCTGAAAAATACATAATACCGACGCTGGCATCATCGGATATGTTGGAAGGATTGATCACAAAATTCTGAACGGTTTCTTTAAGTTGGGCATTCTTTTCTTCTTCCGGCAGATCAGCCAATTCAGCCAAATGGGCGACGACCGGGCGAATCAGGTATGTTGATGCGTCATACACCATATCCGAGAGCCCGTCGGTCATCAATACGATCGCATGGGCATCGTCCGTCGTCGTTTTGACCAGTCGCAGATAATCCTGGGCATCGGGAAAAGTGACAAAAAATGTACTGCCGGAATTTTCACCGTTTTGGGGAATCGTTATCGGAACAATACCCGAGGAAGTGATTTTTGCAATCAGTCCGTCTCCGATGTGTCCACACAGCATACGCGAGTCCTTGACGGCGCAAAACAACATCGTGGCGGACATTCGTTCAATTCCGTCGATACCGTGCTCGTTAGCAAGAATTGCGAGTTCGGATTGTATCGCGGTAACAAGGATGCTCCGGATGACGTTTTCCCGAACATCATGATAGAATGCGTCAAAGTGTTTGGTAAGAAGCTCGGTCACGGTGCGGACCACCGAATTCGAGCCCATCGCGGCATCCGTATAACGACTGCCTCCCGCCCCGTCCGATATGCATACGATATGGACTCCATTTTGAAAAAGAGTCAGAACCGCATCCTCGTTCTCCTGTCCCTTGTCGGAGTGTTTTCTGCCCGCAAGGGAGAGACAAGACATCTTAATCTTTTCTGACATCGTTTGGCTTAATCCTCCAGATATTTAAAAAACTCATCCATCGCAACGGATTTGCCCTTAGAGGAGTCGCTCAAATCGTAAAGGGCGTCCTCCTTCATATTGCTCGACACAATGGATGAACTGCTTGAGCCCAGAAATTCGAAAAGTTTTGAAAACTGCGCGGAATCAATGCAAATCGGCTCCGCTCGTTTGATCGAAAGTCTCTTGAGTAATGTGAGGTCGACACCGTTTCCGACTCCGATGTTGAAGACGACCAGCCTGCCGGCCTCCTCCAACTCATTCGTGGCGGCAATAGCCTTCTCCATATTTTCAATGGCGCTTTCGCCCTGAGGCGCTCCGTCCGTGATAACCACCAACCACGGTTGATAATATTTGATTCCGAGGTGCTTATAGCCTTCCTTTCTTAAAGAGAGCAGTTCAAGTGCGGTGAGAATACCTTCTCCGATTGGCGTCAGGCTCGTTGTCGCCTGAATTCTCGGGATGGAGTGGTCCTTTTCCAATTTCCCGAAAGGAAGAAAAATATCAACCGTTCCGCCAAAGGTCACGATACATATATCCGCGGCCGCTCTCGTCTCGTCATTTTCACGTATAGACGCAAAAAAACTTTGGAGGCCATCGTTCAACTGCTTGATCGGATTGCCTGCCATAGAACCGCTAATGTCCAAACAAAAACAAATCGGTAGCCGCCTGCGCGTGCCCTTGCCAAAATCGGACGAGTCAAACGCTTTTCCCTTTTTAGCCATTTTAACCTCCCTAACCGTACACTATGCCGATAAGAATCATGAGTAAAGTAAACACTAATAACAGAAGGACAGTAAGCAGTAATAATCTTCTGTTTTCATTGACAAATCCCTTGATCGCCGCGAATAGAGATTTGGAATGCGGCTTGCCTCCGGACGTTTTGGACTTTGCCGATTGAGCTGTAGCAGGCTTGGCAAAGTCATTCGATTTGACAGGCTCCTTCACGGGATGAGTCGCCGGAGCTCCTCCATTAGTCTGAGCACTTCGAGAAAAAGACGATGCTGCGTCACTCTGGGGTTCTGCCTGCTTTCTCTGACTATTGTACATCAAATTTTCTGAAGATGACATATTCGGATGGGTATTGGGAAACGTCCCTCCGGTCGAAGCATCAATAATCGCTTCCCGGAGGGTTTTCTTATAGGTCTTCGGTTTGTCGGACTGATTCTCGATGATCGAATGATCGGTGTGAGGAAACAGCCGATAAGCCTCGTCGTCGTTGAAGTTCTTTTCGGTCAACTCGTTCTTGTATTCAAGGAGCGCTGCGTACCACTCGACCGGCTCATACCGAGTACCTTCGCGAAAAGCACTGATGAACATCGACCTAAGCGTAGGAGTCAATGCGTCCCAGATCTTGTCGTACCCGCCGATCGGTACCAAAGACTCTTCGGAGGATACGGACGCGTAGGGAAAGGATCGATCCATGATCTCCTCGCGCAGGGTTTCTTTCCCAAACCTTTGCGCATAGGGATGTTGTCCGCAAAACAGGATCGAGAAAACCAGTATTGCGCACGAAAAGTCCTCATGGACAGGTCTTCTGAGAACGTCCGAAAACGAATAGTCCCAGAGCTCGGGTGACGTATATTCCTCGGTTCCGACAGGGCAAGGCATATCCTCGATCTGTACGCTGTCCATGTCAATCAAATAGATGTGTCCGGAGTCCTTCATCATCATATTCTTCATCTGAATATCGCCGATTAATACTCCGTGCATGTGCAAATACATTACCTTTTCCAAAACGCGTAAAGCGACCCGAACGACGTCAAGGCGTCCCCATTCCGGATATTGTGCAAGGATTGCATCCGGTCCGTCAAATACGCTTCCCAACGTATGTCCGGCACCGACCTGCATTAAGAATCCGACGGGCACCTTGTTGAAAGTATAAAGAAGTCGGGAAGGCCAGCATATACCACTCGCGTTGATCCCCTTTTGAGTCATATGGATCAACTTACGCCATCGCAGCGGAGTGATCACTCCGTTGTGATAAATCTTCGCGACACACTTCGGATCCGCTGTTCTGAAAACGATCCCCTCGGCACCCGTGCTGATCTTTTCCGTAAGAAGGACGGGTTGCCCGTCCTCGTCGTAAACCTTATCTCCAACATTACAATGAAGCTTCGCGTCCAGATAATCGGTGGTTTTGGATACCGGATGAACGGAATACGACAATTCCGCACTTAAAAAAGCGCCTAAGTGAGAATATGGACGCATTTCGTCTTGTGTCACGACACAGACGGAAAACGACGCCGGGGCACACATATCCCGGATACGTTCTACGGATAATGAGTGCTCAAGTACGACCAGGCAAGCATATTGATCATCGGAGTATTCCCGGATGAACGATTCCCATGAAAGATTTTCGGATTCGATCAGGCGATCTTCGTTTCTGAACCGTTCCAGCATGACAGCGATCGCCTCGGCCTGACCTTTTTCTTGGGCATCGGCCTGTTTTCGAACGATCTCTACATGATGACGAAAGGCCTTGTTAATAACTATTTTCTTTTCCGAATTCAACAGCGGATCGAAAAACGGTTCGGAACGACCGTCCGCGTATAAACGCTGGACGGCCGAAAATTCAACCAGAAACTTATCTCCAAGTGAAAAGACCCGATCACAACTGTCTGTCATTCGCCTGTCCCGCAACCTTAATTAGTAAACGATTACAATATTATAGTATCGGTCAAACGAAAACAAGGACAGTCAATAATATTTAACCGGAAAAAGGCTGTCCGCAGTCAATTTGACGCATGAAACGTTACGGAAACAAGGTCATAAGATCGTCAAGGTCCTCTCGGCGGCGGATCAGTCGGTCGACACCATCCAATCCGATCATTACCTCTGCGGGCCGGAGGCGATTATTATAACATGAAGCCATGGAGTACCCATAAGCACCAGCATCCAACACGCAAACGAGATCTCCCTCCCTGATCATCGGTAACATTCTGTTTGCCGCAAGCACATCGCCCGTCTCGCAAATGTTACCTACGACCGTGACCGTCTCACAGCCATGGTCGCCGCCGACCGGTCGACCGGCTCTGTAGATCTCGATATCGTGCCAGACATTATACATGGATGGGCGAACCAATACATTCATCCCGATATCCGTTCCGATGTACTTTTCTTCATAATTGTTCTTGATCGCGTGCACCCTGCCGATAATCACGCCGCACTCCGCTGCGATGTATCGCCCGGGCTCTGACTTGATCATGATATGCTCACCGTTTCTCTTTCTCCATTCGCGGACGATTGCGGTCAACTTCTCCGAAAAATCATTCAAATCAAGGCGTTCCTCACCGTTCAATTTACGGTAAGGGATACCGAAACCTCCTCCGAAATCAACGAATTCCAGACCGGAAAAACGCTCCGCGAGTGCAAGGAAACTCTTGAGTGCTTCGAGAAAATGACCCGGATCCATAAACAAAGAACCGATGTGTTGGTTGACACCGACAATTTTTAGGTCATATTCTCTCGCTGCTTCGATCGCGGAATCAATATCATTCTCGGCAACCGCAAACTTCGTATTCTTTCCCGCCGTAACTACCTTCTTATGGTGACCGTCTCCGATACCGGGGTTGATTCGAACCGCGCACCGTCCGCCCGGATTCAGACGCCCGAAACGTCTGATTTGAGTAACGCTGTCGAGACTGGTCATGATGCCTTTGTCAATGGCAAAAAGCATCTCTTCATCGGAGACATTATTACATACGAAGAATATTCGATTTGCAGGAAAACCTGCCTTCAGAAGGGCATGGATCTCGCCCGGAGACATCGCGTCTGCGCTCAGCCCCTCTTCCAATGCAATTTTCAGTATGGAAAGGTTCGAGTTGGTCTTGATGGAATAATTGACCGTAAACGAATCTTCCTTGAGTATCCCCTTCATCTCACGAATACGTTCTCTGAGGATCGACTCGTTGTAAACATATAAAGGGGTTCCGTAGCGTTCAGCCAACAACTCGGGAGATATTTTCCCGAAAAAACCACTGGCCTCGGTGAATGAATACATAACGTCTCCTATTCGACTTCAAGAAATCGAGAAAAAATATCGCCCGTTCAAGGCGCACATCTATTCTAAACATGAGCAGAGATTATTGCAAGCGTTTATAGATCACTCGATACCGACCATTTTCATGAGATAACGAGCATTAGCCGCCGTCGAAATGCCGGGAGAAAGACGGTAATCAAAGTGGATCCCCTCCTCGTCATATTTTTCGGAGAAGTAATAGAAGTGAATATTCGCCTCTTCTTTCATGACTTCGCAAAGTTGATAGTCGTGCGTTGACATCATTCCGATCACCCACGGTCGAAGAAGGTTTTCGATCACCAATTGCGCGCCGTCCGTACGATCTTTCGAATTCGTTCCGCGAAAAATTTCGTCAATCAAAAACAACAACGGCTTACCCGTCTTGGATTTTCTGACGATCCGCTCGATTCTGAGAAGCTCCGCATAGAATGTCGAGAGCCCGGCTTCAAGATTATCCGCGATTCTCATGGATGATCCGATGCCCATGACGGTCAATTCGAGATGAGTCGCACAGCAAATCGTTCCGGCATACGCCAAAACGGCATTGATACCCACCGTACGCAGGAGAGTGGTCTTGCCGGACATATTGGATCCGGTGATCAGCGCGATACCCGACGGCAGAACAAAATCGTTGCGGACTTGCCTTTTGACCGGTATCAGCGGATGCCCCATCGCGGCCGCGGAGAAATGCGCGGGATTTTCTTGACTTCCTTCCAATCCGCGAAAAACCGGGTATGAGCATTCCGGATAGATGATACGCATCATGGTCAGGCTTCCGAGCGCTTCCCATAATCCGAGGAGTTCCAGATGTACCGGAAGAGATGTACCGGATTGCCGGATCCATTTTCGAAGAAAAAACACACAGTACATGTCATACAGGAAAAAGCTATTGAGAAGCAAGAACAGAAGCGGTTGATTCCTTGCCTGAATAAACAGAGAAATAGCGTGAAGTCTCGCAAGTTGTTCGGATGCTTTTCCTCCGTGTGCATTTCCTTTATCCGCAACAACCGTCTGAATATCCGATAACAGAGCCGACTTTACATCGGACTGTTCGATCCATTCGAAAAGTGACTTATACATGTAGAGTTCCCGGTGTAGTCCTTCGGTCGTTACAAAGATATATTTGAATCGATTGTAATGGATGGCAGTCAGAACAAGCTGAACGATCAACACGGAAAATGCGACAAAATATAGATTGACAACCGACAGTACGGACAGCAGAAGTGACACGATCAATGTAAGCGACAGAAACGCATAAAGGATCAAATGCGAAGACTTGATCTCTCTCTCTGCCGGATCCCGAGCAGATGCGTATTCGAGAAAAGCTTTTGGACTTTGTTTATGACGGCAGGACATCCTGCCCTTTGCCTGAAATCCTTGTAATATCCACGGGTCTTCAAATAATTCGGAAACCGCCTCTTGACGCTCCATGACAGCTGATGCGGACAACTCCGGGTCCGTTGAAGCGAGAAACAGTTCTTTGAGTTTATTTCTTCCGAAATATGTCTCCGAGATATTTAGCAAATGAAATAGAGAACCCGGACCGAAAAGATCCAGATCAGAGGAATAATCGTGATCGGCATTCATGAAATCTTTGCCATTGTCTTTGAGTTTATCAAATGTATGGGTGGTTCTCGCCGAATACTCGGCGTGGATGGTCTGAAGATGACGGTGGTAAGAAAGCTTGTTTTTGACTCCGAGATGATACGAAACCACAACCAACAAAGCAAGGAGCAGACCGACGCCGGCTACGATCAGGCCAAAATGACGATATACGGCAAAGTAGAGGATAATGAAGGAAACAGAGGCCAAAAAAAGAAGCATGCGAACCGTACTCAAGCGAAATGACCGGCGGCTCAAGAGATCCACAACGATTTTTAGTTCGTTTTCTCTGTCCGAAAACAGGCGATCGCGATTGTCAACATTCAAAGTCAATTCCCGGCCTCCGCAACCTCTTCCCCCGGATCAACAGCTTCTTTTTTGCCACTGCTCTTTGGGGCGGGGGCATCCGACGGAGGAGACTTTCGCACCCGCTTCGGGATCGTTGAATCCAAAACATCTCCGATGCTGTCATGAATCGTGAGCATGGCTTGAAGATCCAGATAGGTGGAGCTCTTATTGATGATGACGACCCGGTCATGCGGGAGAAATTGCGCAAACGTCGCGGCCGGATATACGGTCAGGGATGTCCCGCCGATGATCATGAGATCGGCTTTCTCGATGGCCGCGACCGCACGGTCGATATTCGAGTGATCCAGATGCTCTTCATAGAGTACGATGTCCGGACGGACCATTTCGCCGCACTCGGTACATTTCGGCACGCCCTGCGTGTGCAGAACATAATCCAAAGTATACTTCGCGCCACAGGATACACAATAATTGCGGCAAACCGAACCATGAAGCTCGATCGTCTTTTTGCTTCCGGCCAATTGATGCAGATTATCGACATTCTGAGTAATAACGGCAAGAAGCTTCCCTCTTCGCTCCAATCGAACCAATGCCTTATGGGCCTTGTTCGGCTTGGCATCCGGATAACACAGTTTTCTTCGATAAAAATCGAAAAACTCTTCCGGATGCTTCGAGAAAAACGAATGGCTGATAATATCGACCGGTCGATATTCGAGCCCGCTGTCCTGGTTAAAGATCCCCTGACCGCTTCTGAAATCGGGAATTCCGCTCTCCGTGGATACTCCGGCACCGCCGAGAAAAACGATTTGTTCCGACTCCGCAATCAATTGCTTGAGTTGAGCAAACTTTTTATCACGGGCTCCGTCATATCGATCCAGTCGAGTTTCCACGAGTTAATCTAAACCCCCACATTGTCTTATAGCTGTTCCGGCCTTATGTTAATTATCGCCTGAGCCTCCGATATCATCCACAAAGAAATCCATTCGATCTCCGTCGCCGCCCGCAGCGCCGAACATTTCCTTGCCGAGAATGCGTTTCTCGTCCCGTTCCTTTTCAACAATGGTGCTCAAAGCTTTACGCGTTTTGTCCGAATTCCGAATATTCTTGAGTTCGATCGTGCTGTGTGTTTTATCCGCGGTCGAAAGAATAATCGAGCCGACTCCGAAAATCTTCTGTCCCAGTGTCCTGGACAATTTGATATCCAGGACCCTGTATAGGAGGAGTTCATCGTCGGTTGTATTGAACAGACCCTGCTTCAAGTAAAGTCGATTCGCGTCAAAGCTATAAACGGTAAAAGATATCGGCAATCCGAAATAGCGTTTGCGATCCTTCCATAAAATCTCATCCTCAACGATCAGATCTTTCAGTTTGTCTTTTTTGGTACCCATAAGTCCCTCCCCAAGAACTGTTTCTTCTGCTCATTATAGTATTGATAAAGAAGTTCGTCTATAAAATGATACAAACGCTTCAAATCAAGTGATCACCGGGTTATCCGATACACATTCCGGAAAATATTCGGACCAAAGATGATCTTTTTTAAAAAAATCATCCGACCGGCATAAATAGCTATGCAGTACATCACCGCCGGTATCCGGAAGCGGATCATCCCAGGTCACATCCACATGATACCAGATGCCGCCGATTTTGACTTGATTCCATGCGTGCGGAACAAATCTCATTTGAGAATCGAAAGCTTTCCCGGAAACAACACGCGTCTCAACGCCGGAAATGATCATAATGGCCGCAAATGCCTCGGAATATCCTTGGCACTGACCTTGTCCGTCTTTCAATACGCTTATAGCGGTCGCAAGATAGTCCTTATCATCGGACTCCGTATAGACCGTATTCATCACCAGATAATCATGAACGGCCTTGACCTTATCGTATTCGCTCATGTCCTCGCGAATATTGTGATCAATGATATCCGTGATCAAATCGTCCAAAACGATTTGATCTGGGACCGTGAACGTCGGATCATCTTCAGTTCGGTACGCGCTTATGACCGATCCGCATTGATTGTATGAGAAAATCAATCGGATCGTACACGGTGAGCGGTTATCATATTCTATTTGAACCTCTCCCTCTTGGAATGCGGAATGCAGAGCACCGGCGACCGTCAATTCCTCCCAGTATCGGGTAAACATGGGATACTCGTCTACCTGAATATATTCGTCCGGATAGAAAGAATACAGGGCGTCTTGAAGAACATAAAAAAGGTCCTGACTGCTTCCGATTTCATGGGATTCGCGACCATCCGGAGGAGTCAGTTTGCCGAAGCCCGCTCCGGGAGCCGGCAGTAGCCCGGACATGTTATCCTCGATTGCGCTTCCGAGTTTGGACAGATCCAGATTCAGAGAGCAGGAAGAAAGGAATAAAGACGCGGCAACAAACAAGGATGCCATCGCGATCACGACGGATTTCCGAATCCTCTTTGGTGCTGAAATCAAGAATTCTTCTGTGACTTTATTCAAATGATCACGCCTCCCTGAAAACAAACCGCTCAACTTATACAATACCACAATTTAAAATGCATCGGATAGAGGCGAGGGTGAATATCAATTTCCGTTAACCGGTCAATTTATTCTTTCTTGTTGCGTCATAAATCGTGTTTACGTCAAAAAGGCGCGAATAATTTATATTACGAAGAGTGTCGCCGTTCATCATCGCGCGATCCATGTATAGGTAGTTATCCCCGAAGGTGTAATACGGATATGAACCGACACCGAAAAAAATTCGAAATCCGAGATTCTTCAAATATACGCACCGGCTGTCCGAGCCTTTGATAAAATTGCCGTTGGGATAGACGAGCATATCCACTTCCCCGGTCAACGATGCGACTTGATCGAGCCACTTGCCGGTATCGTTTCGAATGACCTCCATCGTGCTGTCATCGGCATTGATGTAACCATAGGTGGATGAAGCAAAAATCCAACCGGTATCCTTAAGCTTTTCAACGATTTCAATCACCTTTTGACGATTCTGCTCGATATC
>CAYPAL010000008.1:0-29418 GCA_964408695.1 uncultured Oscillospiraceae bacterium
CGATGGTGTTTTCAGTCAGGTAAACATTTCCGGTCGCCCGGTTCACCGCGATCGCGGCAGAGGTAGAATCGGACAATGTGTTCCGATCAAAAACCAACTCCGAGAACCATTCGTAGGTCAGGATATTGTATCCGGTCGTCCCGGAGAACAGGTTGTTCTCAAACTCGGACAGAGCCGAAGTTGTCGCGTCGTTTGCGTAGTAGCGAGCAAGACGCAGTTGGCTCTGTTCGCCGAAGGAACGCACCATATTGTTGTTGAACGTGAAATTTCCGGCTTCACCGGTCTCGAAAACATCGATCCCGGATACGAAATAACGATCCAGCACAAAGTCTTCATTATCAAACAGAGTATCCGTCACGGACACCGTGTTATCGCTCATCCGGATCTCAACACGCGCACAATCGTTGATCTCCGCGTGAGAAAGTATCGCGTTTCCGGAAACCCGAAGTGCCGTGTGAGCAAATCCGTTTTCGGAATCGCCGGCATATCGGATGTCGGCGTAAACCACGCTCAGCGTTCCTTCGTTTCCGACATCAATGCCCTTCCAAAGATCCTCTGCACTGCGAACGCCTCGGCCGCCGAAATCCGAATCATGGACAGACGTGACCGTCACCCGGTTCGCTTCCACACCCGCCACATTAAGCGACCCGTTCACGATAATCTTCGCGTCGGAAACCCGGAGGACCGTACCCTCCGAAATGGTTAATTCAACGCCGGAGTCGATCACGGTATCGGTAACGACCACATAGTCGGTTTCGGTGTTTTCAAGCGTCAAGTGGGTCCGAAGTCTTCCGCCGATCGCCAAACGATCGAGATTGTGTCCCGCAACCGCGTCGGAATCCAGTATTCCGGAAAGATATTCTAAACGTGTGGAGCCGGTCTGATTCAGGTTGGCAAATAAGGCATATCCGTCATGTCTTGAGTTTTCGATCGTCGAATTCGCGAGTAAAAGCTCACCGTCCACGGAAATCATGCTCTCGGTCTCCGGATCGCGGGCGTAGCGAATAAACGTGCGGCCGGCGCTCAGCGTTCCGGATGAGCCCACTGTTATCCCCGACCAGTAATCATCATGGGAGCTTATTCCGATTCCGCCATAATCTTTGTCGCGAGAAGAGGAGAACACGGTGGTCCGGTCCGGGTCACCCGTAATGACCAGTGATCCGTTGACGATCACTCGCACGCCCGGATCGAAAAGAACGATAGAACCTTCTTCGATCGATAAGGTCACGCCTTCGCGGATGATCAGGTCGGTCTTCACCACATAGGGAAGATCCTTCGTCCACGCCATAGTCTCGGTGATTTCTCCACCGGCGATGTTCAGGAATGTAGCCGTTACCGTCTCGGTCCAATCACTTGTCGCGTCTTCCGAAAGCGCGCGGATCCGGATCTCGTGACTTTCGCCGTGCACTCCGTCGGTCATCTGCCAAGAGGGGGAGTCGGTCGTGGCGACAACGGTGCCGTCGACTTCGATCTCATAGAACGAAGCGGCGGAGACAGGGGTCCAGGTGACGCTGATCTGCTTCGGGGCCTCGATCACCGTGACAAAATCGGGAACACTCAGTCGTGTCACTTCCACAGTGACCGTAACGACATACTCAGCGGTTGTTCCGTCCCGGGCAATGACGACATACGTGACCGGCTCGGAAAAATCCTGTTCGGACAATCCGCTGATTTGCTCGATATCATTGACGGTGCAGGAAGCAAATTCGGACAGAATAAATTGAGGAACCAGACGAGTGATATCGGCACCCTGCGGAACAGAAATCTCGATTGTGCCCGCTTCGGTATCGATCACCCCGGCCGATGCCCCAACCAGGAACGCCGATATCTCAGCCTCCGAGACATGGCTCGGAGCAAGCAAAGACCCCTTTACGTCGATACAATCAAATATGAACTCCCCGCTCAAAGAAGAATTGTATCGCAGTGTGATCTGATGTTCTCCGGGCTCGAAAACAGGGCTGATATAGTAAGCGGTCCTGCCTTGGATCAACGTCTGAGGAGCCGAGAATGTTTGCACATAGACGCCGTCGACAAAAAGCTCAATCCCGCTGTTGCGTCCGCCGGCTTCATCCAAAGACGGACACGCAAGATAGAACTGCGTTCCACTCATCATAAATGATACAAAGGAATCCTTCGAAGAATCGGATACCGTATGGAGATTCCCGTTCAGGAACGCAGTCGGGTCGTCCGAAAGGCCGGATTCCATGTTTTCGAAAACAAACCATTCGGCATCCAGTGTGTCATCGTATCGATTGAATCCCGGATACGGTTCTGACATATCCATACCCGGATCCGGAGCGGCAGACACCGTAAATACATGGATTGTGATATTGCCCGCCAGATCCACGCAGAAAATAGAATATTCTCCCTCTACCGGAACCGTAATCGCTGGCTCGGAGAATTCCGTTCCCAATGCGGCGAAATCTTCCGCCGACAAACGTCCCGGAGCCCATTTTAAGATTTGGATCCCGCTCTCGTTATCAGCGGCATCGACTTGGACAGCGACATTTGAAACGGGTCCGACGACGGTCAAATCAATCGTGTAGTCGGTAGAAACAGTCGGGGCGATGGTATCGGAAAAGGATACACTCACCGGTACGACCGTAGTGTTTCCGGCAATGTCTCTCGCGTAAACGGAATAACTTCCGTTCATCGCAACGGAGAACGAGTCCCCGTCAAATACGATTCCGCCAGTAAGGAAATATGCGGCAGATTGAATCCCATGGGACCATTTCTGAACTTCGATCTCATTCAGATCCGAAATCTCGACAAGCACGGCACTCGTATACGCCCATGTATCAGAAGCAGAAGCGGTAATAACAGGCGCAAGAGAATCTATATGGGACACGGATACAACAAGCAACGCCTGGTTCCCGAAGTAATCTTCCGCGAAAATGGTGTATTCGCCATTTTCGAACACTTCGAACGACATCGCGTCAAAGACGGTTCCGCCGTCTTCAAAGAACGCAATATCTTCTTCGCCGTAAGTCCATTTTGCAACGGCCACGCCGCTTCCCTCATCGGTAATCGTGGTTTGTACGGATGCGGTCGGACCCCATTCTTCAGAAACTGTTGCCTCAATGCTCGGCGCGGTCGTGTCCGCCATAACAGAAACGCGGACTTCATAAGTCGTCTCGGTTCCGTCCTCGGCGACAACGGTATACGTTACCGGGTTCGTAAAGTCGACCAAGCTCTCATCGCTGGTCTGTAATTCCCCGTCGACATACACGGTCGCGAAATCCGAAACTATAAAAATTGGGCATAGCTCCGCCACATCGGTCCCAAACGGAAGCGTGATCTCGATCACCCGCTCTACCGGATCGATATCGGCCTCGATGCCGTTGACGACAAACGAAAAGAACGATCCATCGTTTGACTGCGTCCGTACGGACAGTTCTTCACTTAAAGCGGAGAGGTTCCCCGCGGCGTCATAGGCCCGGACGCGAACAAAATACTCCGTTCCCGCCAGTAATCCGGTAATGGTATAGGCAGTACCCGTCGTAGAGGCGAGATACTCATCGTTTACGTAAATATGGTAGCCCGACACCTCGACGTTATCGGTCGAAGGGCTCCAGGAAAGATCGATCGACGTCGCGCTTGTCGCGTCGCCCGAAAGATCCGAAGGCACGGAAGGCGCTTCCGAATCCGGTGTCGGCGTGGGATCCGGTGTAGGGGTCGCCGTAGGATCCGGTGTCGGTGTGGGATCCGGCGTAGGTGTTGTCGTGGGCTCCGGTGTCGGCGTCGGATCCGGCGTAGGTGTTGCCGTGGGCTCAGGGGTCGGCGTCGGATCCGGGGTAGGCGTTGCCGTGGGTTCCGGTGTCGGTGTTGCCGTGGGTTCCGGGGTAGCCGTCGGTTCCGGTGTCGGTGTTGCCGTGGGTTCCGGGGTAGCCGTCGGCTCCGGTGTCGGTGTTGCCGTGGGTTCCGGGGTAGCCGTCGGCTCCGGGGTCGGTGTCGCTGTGGGTTCCGGGGTAGCCGTCGGCTCCGGGGTCGGTGTCGCTGTGGGTTCCGGGGTAGGCGTTGCCGTCGGGGTCGGGGTAGATGTTGGCGTGGGCGTTACGGTCGGAGTCGCGGTAGGCGTAGGAGTTACGGTCGGAGTCGGCGTAGCGGTAGGAATTGGCGTTGCCGTCGGGGTCGGCGTCGTCGGATAGTATGAAGAGAAAGCGATATTTGCGATATTGATGTTGTTTTCAATACCGGTCGCTTCCACAAACTTTCCGTCGACGGATTGAACCAAGCCGCCAATCGCAAACATATCTCCGTCACTAGGTAATCCGCTCAAAGATTCGATCAGCTTCAAGCTGACAGGCATAATTACACTTTCTTTGTATGTCACGTCATATGTTGTTGCGCCGCTTGACATGGTCCCGTCAACGGGAGTAACGGATAGACATTCTGTTTCCGGAGAATTGGGCATGACGCTTCCGACGACTCGGATGTAATTTTCGGGGCTCAAGGTCCGGAAAATGACAGCTTCACTGAAAGTAATTCTTGCCGTAAAAATATCCAACGCCTGAACCGATAAGATTTTCGTGTACTCAGCGGATGTGTATGAAACCGTGGCGATTGGATTGCCGGCTCCATCAATCTTGTTTTTATTAATAGGCACGCCCGCATAGTCAACCGTTTCGTTGCCGCGGATTATGACGCTGCCTTTTGTCGGAATGATGTTATTGTTGTACGTTGAATCGTCGCTTACTTTACGGATCGTGCCGAGAGATACAATGATTGATTGAGAATAAGGAACACCTCCGACAACAAAGCCATTTTCGTAAATCGGAGCGCTTCCTGAAGCAATCCCGGCATACCAGATTTGCGGCGCAGCAAAATCGCCGATGGAGAGATCTCCATTGAAACTTACGGGGCGGGAGAAAGTCAGTCGCACCAGATGAGCGGATGCGTCAACCACCTCGGCTTCAAGCAGTGCCGTCTCGGCAATTACGGAAGTATCGTAATGTGGAATATTTGATGAATCTACATCACCCGGCAAAGCATCCGTCAAATCTTCCGGGGGAACTTCAGGGAGGAATGCCGGATCAATAACATTCAGGGGTGTTGTGTATGAGGCAAGATAATACCCCGTCCCCGGGTCCTCTTCGTTGCTTTCTTCGGATGAATCGCGATACTGCGCAAAAAGCGATTTTCCTTCAACCGATCGGACAACGGATCGCAAACTGTAATCCTGAAGAGAGATATCCCCGGTGATGCCTATGTTGCAGTCTGCAGTAATATTGACGGGAAAGGAAATCTCGTAAACAGTAGCACCGTCAGCCATGGTTCCGTCAATCGGAGTGATTGAGGAAATCGGAACCTGCCATATTTCTTCCGCGGATAATTCATCGGTTGCGAAATTAGTCGCGAATATGTTCTCAGTCAAATCGTGAGACAGAAACCTTGTGACCGTCGGAAAATAAATCCGGGCCGTATTCTCATTCATGTACTCAGTCTGAACAATCTGAGTATAAGGATTGTTAAAACGAGCGGTCGTATATTGTTCCGTGTTTGTTTCCAGAGTAGCGCGACCGTCCGCTGTTTGAAATATGGTATTCTTTTTTCCGTTTTTATGTTTATTCACCCGGATTTTCAGTTCTCCGGAATCGGGTAAAGTATCTTCAAATGTCACCAGGACACGAGAAGAATCGAGAATCTCAATTTCGGTCGCTTGAATTTGACGCTGAAAGACATCGCTAAAACCGATTTTCGAGTCGTCTGCCGTAATGAAATCCGCAGGATTTTTGACGTTACTCGTTACGTCAAAATTGAAAAACAGAACGGCATGGTTGGGCGAAACGATTGAAGCTCCGAGGAGTTTGAGCGGAACGGCGTAAGGAATGGAAGCGACATTATTGTTCTTATGGCGTTTTGAAGAATCCGCAGATAGGAATGTTCCCGCAATATCGCTCACACAAGGAAGCGTCTTGCTTTTCGGGGAGACGCTGTCGTCAAAAATATATACAACGCCGCTTTGTTCTATTTCTCGTTCGAAGGTAGCATAATACTTAGAAGCATAGATGTAGCCGGATACCCACACGGGATCAATAGCGATAAGGCCATCTTCTTCGGCAAGACCGATTTTCCATCCGTTTTTATCTTTATCAGGTGTAGTGGAGTTCGCGGCAAAAACATGTGAACGGGGGTCATTGTCGGTAAAGCGAACGGGAGTATTAAACTCCAGGATCAATGTTGAAGGGTTCCCGTCATGGCTTTCAGCAAAAACCAGATTGACCGGCGGATCTTTTGAGGGTTTAGTAGTAATCAGGTCTATTTGACCTTGAAGGATCAGAATGGCACTCAAAAAAACCGCAAGAAACCGCTTAAACATACAAAATACCCCACTTATTAGTGCAGATAAACATAAGAGTTATATAACACTTTGCGGAGAAAATCAACAATAATTACTGTTTTTACGAATTATTTGTCACAAAAACGATTTTTTACATGTCGGATTGGGAGTTTTATTCTAATAAACGCCTTCGCGATGGTTTCTTTTTGAGCTCAAACGTGCGAACGAAATCCTCTATCATTGATTTCTGCTCTTCAGTAATGCTACGTTTCGGTATCATCAAAGCCCCAAATGGGGAGAAATATATGAAACAATGTTTCCTGGTTTCCCGCACCCGAAGGTTCTCCCACGGAAGACAAAGGTAACCGTTTTCATCCTTAACATATAGTCCGTTTTGCGAAAATCCGTACCCGATTTTCGAGGTATTGACATGAGCGACGCTTTTCATGAATGCTAAAAAAAACAAATACAAGAAACAAAACAGCGCCATTCCGAAAAAAATAAGGGAATAATCAACCACCCCGGATGCGAGAAAGATCAGGCCAAACGAGAATAAGATAACCAATAGAACATCCATAAACTTAATATTCACGAAAAGCATATTCAAAACAAGTGAAAAATGATCCGCTGGAGAAATATCCACAGCAACTTCACTTCCCACGAAGCTATTTTCCCTCCGTGCCTTTTTCTGAATATCCTTGCTGTTTCGAATGGCGTTATGAATTGTTTTAACAGTAATGTATCGAAACATAATGAATCCTTTCCGTTATCCCGAGATCACAATTTGTTATGCACAATACCATCGCTTCGGCAATACCAATGCGAATGAAACGACAAGAAAAAGGTATCACAGATCAAGAGAAAACAACACCCCATAATTTCTAAAGACATTCGATCGGGATGATTTCGAGCATCTCGGGCTCAGTCAATAAATATCCGTTTGGAATTAGCGTTTAGATAAAATGAGATCAGGATCTTGAGGAGTTTCACAAGATCGACTATGCGCTTCACGAGATCATCAAAAAGCAGAATCCATGATTCGATTCAAAGTTGTACAAGCAATTCCCCAATCTCACCGAATCGCTCAACAACTCCGCGAATGCGATCGAAGAAGTCACCGATAAATTTTCAGAGATTTTTTCGTAGAACGTTAATATCCCGTTTCGAAAAGCGAGCCGTCCGTCCGGTCATCGGATCGCAACACGGATGACGACCGGCAAATCGTTCCGGACCCGTTCAGTCTCAACATAAAGACCTTCTTCCGACACGCGCCACATCGGCTTTTCGTCGGACCCGAGAACGGAAACGTCGGATATGATTCCGTGAAATTCCGGGGCATTCTGATTTTGGGTCTCGGCAAAAGACCGGATCAGGAGCTTCCCGTCCTCCGGGTATTTCATTGCAAACACATTGATCGATCCGCCGGTCACGGTGAATCGAAAATCCTCTTTTGTATACGAGACCGTTTCTTCCGAAAACATACCCTCCGAAATGCGGGTCGGACCTTCGACCGGCTTTCTCCACGGCCTGCTTCCATAGATCGCCTCCCCGTTAACGGAGAGCCAACGGCCGATGGTTTGGAGGATCTCCCGGTCCTTCGGAGCGATCGACCCGTCCGCTCTCGGGCCGACATTGAGGAGCAGAGATCCGTTCTTGCTGACGATATCGATCATGCTACAAAGGATCTCTTCGGCGGTTTTATATTCGAGCGAGTCGGTGTAGCACCAGGAATTCCTCGCGATCGAGGTGTCCGTCTGAAAAGTGAAGGGTTTGGCTTCCGAGAATTGCCCCCGCTCCATATCGACGATCCCGGTTCCGAACATCATCGCGTCATGCTTGTACGAGATGGCGACGTCCTGACCGCGAGCCGCTCCGGTCGAATAATAGTAGGCGGCCAGCTTTTTGAGGTACGGTTTGAACGCCTCATGTTGGATCCACCAGTCGAAATACAGAAGGCTCGGCTGATACCGGTCGATGATCTCGCAAGTTCGGACCAGCCAGTCCGAAAGGAATTCTTCGCTCGGATACGGACGGCTTCGAAGGTCGGTGTTATCGGGCTCCGGCATCGCCGGCCAGTAAAGATCGCCCCGTTTCAGAGGCTCCCTGACGTCGCTTTCAAACTCCTTACCGTGTCCGAGGAAAAACCAATGTTCCGCACGATGGGACGAAGCGCCGAATACCAAGCCTCGCTTTTCGATCGCGCGCTTCATCTCTCCGAGAACATCCCGTCGGGGGCCTTGCTCATAGGCGTTGAACCGGGAAATTTCACTTCTGTACATTTGAAATCCGTCGTGGTGCTCGGCAACCTGGATATAGTATCGGGCGCCTGCCTCCGCGAAAATCTCCGCCCATTCCTCGGGATCGAATCGCTCGGCCGTGAAAAGCGGGATCAAGTCCTTATATCCGAATTCGGATTGCGGCCCGTAGGTCCGGATGTGATGCTCGAACGCGGGCATCCCGGGAATGTACATGTTTCTCGGATACCATTCGTTCGAATATTCCGGTACGGTGAAAACACCCCAATGGACAAAGATCCCGAACTTTGCGTCTCGAAACCATGCCGGAACAGAAAAGGCGGACAGCGAATCCCAGTCGTCCCGGAAGGCCTCGTTTTCCACGATTTCTTCGATTTTCTTCAAACGTTCCTTCATGGTCGTATCCCTTTTCGATCATCAGTGTCGGCGTCAAGTGCACCGGTATAACGCATCCCGTATTCCCGGTTGGATCTCGGAATACACCGGTCCGTGATTCAAAACATGCTGGGTATACACAAGCGACATATGCCGGTCCGGATCGATCAGAACATAGGAACCGGCCGCGCCGTCCCAACCGAATTCATTTTCAGTCGCGCCATCGATTCCCCGGATCATCGTGCGGACGCCCAAGCCGTAACTGTACGGTGCCGGCTTCATTTTACGAAAATCGCGTTTCGGGATCGGGCTCAGGGCATCCTCGGTCATGCGATGGATGCTTTCAGGCTTCAGTATGCGATTCCCGGACGCGCCGACTCCTTCGTTTGCCAGGGCATCCGCTAACAGGGCGATATCCCGGATCCCGGCGCATAATCCGGCACCGGTCGAAGCATATGTAGGAGAAAGAATGTAGGGATTCTTCAGGCGGATCGGCTTAAACTCCTCGCTTTCAGGAAGATATCGGTACTGTGCCGCGAAACGGCCGAATTGCTCTGAGTTCGGGAAAAAAGTAAGGTCCTTGGCACCCAAGGGCTCCGCGATATTCTCGCGCATATATTTTTCGATCGTTACGCCGGACACGGCTTCGATCACCGCGCCGAGGACGTCGTGACAGAGGCTGTAGCGAAAACGCGTGCCCGGTTCGAAGTCAAGCGGTTGATTCGCGAGCGCGTCCGCCAACTCGCGCAAGGTGAAACAGAGTCCTTTTCGGGCGACCAGCGCACGGATGGCCGGCGTTCTTTGCTTATAATTTAAACCCGCCGTCATGGTCATCAGATGAAGAATCGTCGGCGTGGCGGGACTCGGGATCACTCTCCCGCCCCTTTTGATCCGAATATCGGACCATGAAGGGAAATAACGCGTGACCGGATCCTCCAATCGAAGCTTTCCGTGCTCGACCAATTGCATCGCCGCGACGCAGGTAAAGAGCTTACTGACCGAATAGATCCAGTAAAGATCCTCGGGACCGGATGGAACCTTCCCCTTCTCGTCCCGAAAACCGACAGCCCTGCTGAACACGAGCTCATGATCCACATAGACTGAGCATTGACAGCCCGGCACGCCCTTTTCGGCGACTAAAGAGTCAATGTAATCCGCGAGAATCAATTCATTCATTCGTCTTCCATCCTTGGCTTGATTCTTCTTTGGGTTCCGGTTCGCGGATCTCCTGCTTAAAAACCTTCATCTCGAACGGTATATGAGTCAGAGATTGACCCCAAAGTGAAAAGGATTTACTGGCGTCGGAGTTATTGAAAACAAAAGCGTATTCATTTTCTTTATTTCGTCGGTAGGAAATCTCGATCCCCCGCGGAACAGTGGCGCAGGCGACCCCGACGCGATCCAAAATACTGCGGAACAGTTTTCTGTATAAGCCCTGTTCTCCGACGGTGCCGACATAATAACAGATGCCTTTCCCGAAAGAATGTGCCGTGACCGCCGCCCGACCGGCGTAAAAAGAATCCGCGTACCGCGCGACGACTTCGGCCCCCTCAGGCTCTAAAATATCACACCATCTCGTAACGATGTAGGATTCTCCTCCTTCGAACGCGATCTTCTGCTTAATTCTTCCGATCGGGTCATACTCGACCACCCGACATCCGCATAGTTCTCGAAAAGCACCGGGCAGGGGATCGAGCGTTTTCGCGTTGACCGCATTCTTGACGCCGGTCCGGTTACCGGTGATCAGCACCCCGCCCTTTTCGGTATAGTCCTCCAGCCTACACACCAGCGTCATGTCCGTGACAAACAGTGTCGGAGCGGCGATCACGGCATATTCCGAAAAATCCGCGGCATCCGAAATAACATCCACATTAACGCCCAGGGACACGAACGCGTCGTGCATCCGTTTCAACTGTTCGTCGTAGGAGAAACCCTCCGATTGTTTTTGAATCCGGAAAGCCAGTTCCTGATCGTACGAATACAGGATCCCGACCTTGGACACCAACCGGGTCTGTTCCAAATCCTCAAATCCGGACAATTCCTGAATGAATTCCTTGAATTCCTCATATCGGCGACCTTCGGGCTTTTTACCATCAAAAAGCCCGTGCCAGAACATCTCCGCTCCCTTTGAGGCGCTCCGCCAACGAAAGAAGATCACCGCGTCCGCGCCCCGCGCGACCGCTTGCCAAGCATAGCCTTTGATCATGCCGGGCAAAGGTGTCGGCGACATGGGGCTCCAACAACCTTTGGGCCCCGAGAGTTGTTCGAGGATCCAGAAGTTTTTTCGCTTGTATCCGCGGGTCAGATCCAACGCATATGCCTGCGAATAGATCCTCCCGGGATCTTCGGGAATGCGGACCTCGGGATAATTATCATAGGACGCGACGTCCGCCTTTTCAAAAATCGCGTGAAAATCGGGAAGGGCCGGCCCGAGACAGGAATTGGTCGTTATGACTGCGTCCGGACGTCGTCCGCGAATGATCCCGGCTTGTGCCGAAAGAAAATCCGACGCGGATGCGGACGCCCAGCGCTCGTGCTCCAGTAGATAAGACGGATTCAGCCAATCGAATCGATAATCCGCGCCGAGCGGAGAATCGATCTGATCCCAATCGCTGTAAATGCCGCTCCAGACATCCGTTCCCCACAACCGATTCAAATCGTCTGTCGTAGGATACCGGTCTTTGAGCCATTCCCGAAAAGCGCGGGTACAGGACTCACAGCAACAACGATTGCTCTCCGGTTCATTGTCGATCTGCCAAGCGATCACATGCGGATGATCCGCGTATCGATCGGCCATTTTCGTTACGATCCGCTCCGCAAAGCGACGAAATGTTATTGAGGTCATGCATCGATGTCCGCGGATACCCGTATTCGTTCGTTGTCCGTCTCTCCCGACCTGAAGAGTGTCGGGATAATTCCGATATACCCAGAGCGGCGCGCAGTTGGTCGGGGTACAAAGAATGATGTCGATGCCGTGACTCGAAAAAAGCTCGACGCTTTCATCGAGCAGTGAAAAATCGAACTCGCCTTCCCGCGGTTCCAAAAGGCCCCATGCAAATTCTGCGATCCGCACGGTATTTATACCCACGCGAACCATCTCCCGAACATCCTCCGCACGGAGCTCCGCATTCCAGTGCTCCGGATAATAATCTACACCCACACGGATCATACGCTGTCGCCCTCCCCCCACTCGATCGTGACTTTTCGATCGGAAACAGTAAATGCCGCGCCGCGAGCGTCCTCGATCATTGAAACACCGGATACGGCGCTCAAACCTGTAAATCCGGGGATCAGGAGCTTTGCGCCCTCCGGTATTTTCGAGAAGGACACGGTCAATCGATTTCCGGTACGGGAAGCCTCGATCTCAAATGCGACGTCCCCTCTTCGGTCCACGATCTCCCGGGATGCCGAAAACCCGTCCGCCGGCTCATACAGGAGAATCGTCAGATTCTTCTCGTAGTCATAAACGGCCCGGTCGTCCGTTTCCCCCAAAGGAAGGATCGTACCCGGACGGACGTAAAGCGGTATGGAATGGAAACCGTGATTCTCTCTTCTCCAAGCCGGCCCCTCGGAGGTCTTCCCGGACAGAAGAGACGTCCATTTTCCATCCGGCAGAAATACATCGACATCGCCGTTTTTCCTGAAAACGGGGGCGACCAGCAAGGCATCGCCCAGCATATACTGACGGTCGCAGATCCGCGCTTCGATCTCTTTGAACTCCAGGGCCATCGCGCGCATCGCGGGCACTCCGGTCCGGTGCGCTTCGGCGGCGATCCCGTAAAGATAAGGCATCAAACGGCATTTCAGCCGTGTGAAATCCCGACAGACCTCGACGGCCTCTTCTCCGAAAAGCCACGGTACACGGTACGATTCGGAGCCGTGCAGTCGCGAATGCGTCGAAAGAAGACCGAATGCCAGCCAACGTTTGTATACATCCTCGGCCGCGGTCCCCTCAAAGCCTCCGATGTCGTGGCTCCAGAACGCAAAGCCCGAAAGGCAGAGCGACAGCCCGCCGCGAAGGCTCTCGGCCATCGCGTGATAGGTGGAATTACAGTCGCCGCCCCAATGGACGGGAAATTTCTGCCCGCCCGCCGTCGCGCTCCGGGCAAAGAGGCACGCCTCGCCGGCACCGCGCTCTTCACAAACCGCCTCGTACACGATTTTGTTGTAGAGATAACTGTAGTAGTTATGCATTCTCAGAGGATCCGATCCGTCATGCCACGCGCAATCGGTCGGGATGCGTTCACCAAAATCGGTCTTGAACGCATCCACCCCCTGCCGCATCAATCGCTTCAATTGATCCTTGTACCAGGAAACGGTATCCGGATTCGTCAGGTCGTAAATCGCCAGTCCGGATTGCCAGAGATCCCATTGCCACAGCGTGCCGTCGGGTCGCTTCAGAAGGTACCCCTTTTCGAAAACCTCCCGAAAAACGGGCGACTTCTGCGCAAGATACGGGTTGATCCAGACGCACACGGAGATCCCCCGATCATGGATCTTGGACAGAAGGCCTTCGACATCCGGGAACATTTCCCGATCCCATTCAAAGCCGCACCATTCATTCTCCTTCATCCAAAAGCAATCGAAATGGAAGACCGACAGCGGGATCCCGCGCTCGATCATTCCGTCGATAAAAGAGAGCACCGTCTTCTCGTCGTACGAGGTCGTAAACGAAGAGCTGAGCCAAAGACCGAAGCTCCAGGCAGGCGGTAAGCCGGGACGCCCCGTCAGCGCGGTATAGTTTCTGAGGACATCCTTCATATCGGATCCGCCGATCACCATAAAGTCCAAACGTTGGCCGGGTACAGAGATTTGAACGCGCTCCGTATGCTCGGAGCCGATCTCATATGAAACGGGACCGGTATCGGCTGTAAAGACTCCGTATCCCTTGTCCGTAATATAAAACGGAACGTTCTTGTACGCGATCTCGCTGGCCGTCCCGCCGTCCTCGTTCCAGATATCGACGACCTGGCCGTTCTTGACGAAGGGAGTGAAGCGCTCACCCAATCCGTATACATTTTCGTCGAACTCGAGGTCCAGTTGAACGCGCATAAAAAAACCTTCCGGTGTTGTCATGAAGCTGAGCATCGGACGGCCGAACTGAGCGCCGACCGAGGTCAGAATCCGATCTTCATAATACCATGTCAGGGCGGCCGGGCGAAAGTTGATCTCCAAACATGTCTTTCCGGAGCGAATGAAAACCCGGCCCTCTTCCTCCGTGATATCCAACGCGCATTTCCGGTCCTCAAGATCAAATCGGGGATGATCCGGATCCGCTCCCCTGTGGTGGAATGCCTGAAGCCGAATGATGTCCGGTTGTGGTGACGTGACCTCGAGTTCGATCGCGACGCCGTCCAGACTCCTTCGGTCCTCGCGGTACGAAACACCGTACAACCACACCGACGCAAGGTCATCCGACAAGCGCACCTCCCGGATCTGTTCCAAATGGTCGGACCGGACGCCGGGTCGGGTGACCCATTCGCCTACATTGAATTTCATAGTGAATCCTCCCGTAAATGCGAAATTATTTCAGTCGACCCGGTCGTTTCCGAACGGGAGTCCGTCGTCTCACCCTCGTCGTTTATGAGGGGAGAACCGTTCTCCTCCGGAACACCACCTTCATCGGCAGACTCGTCTTCGGTGATGACGCCGCCCTCTTTCTCGATTTTTCGAAAAACGGGAAGTGCGATCGCGCTTGTCGTCATGATCATAATGATCGGAGCGATGAAAACACCGATAAACATCAGGAGCCACCCGTTGAAGAGGAAAAGCCATGCCTCGGCGGCCGTTACAAGTGTACAAAGTATCGATTTGCCGATAAACCGGACGAAGATGTTTCGCGAGTTGCTCAAATGCCGGAAAAGATTGTTCGTGTACCTGGCCGCCAGAGCGTATACATAAAAAAAATGAACGTGCACGATGACCGCGGCGAGGATGCCGATGATCAGAAGAAAGATCGGTTGATCCTCCGAGGTTTCGAACAAGAGAAAATCCAGGATCACGCCAAAGAGGAACGCGGTATGAACCAGGGTCAGAACAATTCCCTGCCGGATATTCTCCTTATACGCTTTAAAGAAAGGAGCGACGATGCCCGTGTCTGTGTCCTCAACGATACGCAGGGCGACGTCGTACGCGGCGATCGCCGAAGCTCCGGCGGTCACCACGGGAAGACATCCGACCAAAAACAATATGTTGAGAAGAAACATGTCCCAGAGTCGCGACAGAACCTGAGTGAATTTACTGTCGATCGAAAAAATACCGGCCATGTCGCTCCCCCGAATCGCGGTGCGGCGGATGCCGTGAACCGGCCTCGGCGCGCGTCGTTCTTATCTTTAATTGCCTGCGGTGATCTCCTGTTGAAGTGCAAAGCGTGTCGCCGCCTCCTGTTCACACCAATCCAGAACATCCTGATACCCGTAATCGTAACACAAACGAATCATTTCGCTGACATGGAAGTCATATTCGGAATCGCTTTTCGCGTAGATCGCGCGCCAGGAATAGGTCTTGATGCAAGTCGTGACCTGCTTCCACGTGACCTCCAGCTCGTCGGATCGTTTGCTTTCCGAATAGGAAGTACCCGGCATCACGTTGTATTTGCACATCTCCATATATTCCTGATTATAGGTCGCACCCGTGTAGTTGCGCCAGTCCGCTTCGGTATCGTTCTTGGGTTCGCCTTGCATGCTTCGCCAGGTCTGCCAGTTGAACGACTCTCCGTTCGAGTCGGGATTCTTGGCATCCACCACCCAGCTCGTGTTGTTGATCTGAAGCATCCCGTCGTTGAATGTCGCCCCCAGTTGATAGGTTTTTCCGGTCTCCGGGCTCTTCCATTCCACCCCGGCCAGATCAAACTGCGGATTCTCCCGACAGGTCAGACCAAGATCGGTAAAACAGGTGTTTCCCTGCTCATCGTAGTACCACATCAGATCCTTCAGACCGTACCAGATCGACATCGCGCCTTCCGGAGAATAGAGCCAGTTCAGGATTTCCATACACAGCTCCGGGTATTCGGAATCCGCGCCGATGGACCAGATTCGGTTACCGCCCAGAACGCTCATTCCATAAACGGTACTGACGGCTTCCGAGGGTACCAGAGAGCACATCATCTTATTCTCGGCCTGATGCTCGGGCGTGTTATACGCGATCGACCCGGAGTAGTTGAAAATCGAAAAGAAGGTGCCTCCGTTTTTTACCTTTTCGGCCATCTTGTCGTAATTTTGTGTCATAGAATCCGGATCGAGAAGATTATTCTGATAGAGGTTGTTGAAAAACTTAAGGCATGTGAGATAGGGTCCGTTTTCCTCAAGAGTATCGTGCAATTCTCCGTTGTTGGGGTCATAGAGTCCGGCGACCATCTCGTCGTATCCGTAATAAGCGGTCGCCATCGCTTTTACATACATGACCATGGTACCGTCCCAGTCCGGCCACAACGATACCGCGTAAGTCTCGTTTCCGTTATCGTCCGTCGGACATATCTCCTTCATCTGCTTCATGACCTCGACATAACTGTCCAGATCCGTTACAGCCGGGTAGCCCAGTTCTTTATAGAGATCCCATCGGATATCCCATGTATAGAAGAAACTCTCATGGTCCTCAACACTGGCCGCCAGATTGTGTCCGATCCCGTAGATTTTCCCGTTGCCGGAGATATCGCGGTTGCACTCCAGGGCGCTCTGTGCGTTTTCCCAGATATTCGGGGCAAATTCCTTACAAAGGCCGTCCTCCTCCCAGTCAAAAAGCAAGCCGAGGTCGACCGCGTTTTTATACTCCGCTCCGTTGGAGCCCCAAACCACGATATCCCCCAAATCGCCGGACTCGACGCGCGTCTCGTACGTGCCCTCCGGATCCGGGATGATGTTCAGCTCCACGTTGAATTTATCCCTGAGAAGTGCGGCATACCATCCGGTCTGAATACCGCTCCAGTTTGCCAGTTGGCTGTAAACGTCGAGTTTGATGATCTTCTCCTCCTTGGGTTTGGGCGTACAGGCCGTCGTCAGAAGCGGCACGGCAAGCATCGTCACGCACAGAAGGATACTCAGGAAACGTTTGAATGCGTTCATTTTCTTATCTCCTCTCGAAAAGACATTGTTCACCCCGTGAAAAATTATCCCTTTACCGCGCCGAGCATGATCCCCTTAACGAAAAAGCGCTGCATGAAAGGATAAACCAGAAGGATCGGCATAATAGAGGCCATGGAAATGGTATATTTAACGACTTTTGAATTCAGAGAATTGGTCAGCGCCTGGCTGACTCCGCTTCCGCCCTGCATGATCGCCTCCAGATTTGATGCGCTCTTCAGATAAACGTAGAGCCTGTGTTGAAGCGTATAAAGTTCGGGAGAGCTTTGCATCAGGATCAGCGAATCCTGGAAGGAATTCCAGTTGCCGACGGCGCCGAAAATCGCGATCGTCGCGAGAATAGGCTTGGAGAGAGGCCAGATGATTTTTCTGAAAATCATCAATGTTCCGGCTCCATCCATGATCGCGCTTTCCTCGAGCTCCTTCGGTATCGATTCGATATACGTCTTGACCAAAATGATGTTATAGGGGGCGATCACTCCGGGAATGATATACGCCCAGAAATTGTTCGTCAGGCCGAGCATGACCATGTTCAAATACCACGGGATCAAGCCTGCGTTGAAATACATCGTGATCACCAGAAAACGATACCAAAGGCTCCGGTGCCAGAGCTTCCTTTTCGTGACCAGATAACCGGCCATCCCGCTCGCCGCGACCATCAAAGCCGTTCCGAGGATCGTTCTTCCGATCGTGACTATAAAGGATTTCCCGAGATCGCTGACATCCCGCAGAGCCAGATAGTTCGAGATATTGACGCCGATCGGATAGAAATTGACCAGACCCTTACCGACCAGATCGTTATCGGAAATCGTATTGATGAAAAGGTAATAGAACGGGAAAATACATACAAGAGAAAACAGCGCGAACAACGACACGTTGATCACGTCGAACAAGAGGTCTCCCTTTCCTCTTCGAAAAGCAGGCGGCACCGTATTTTTGATTTTCAATGTGACTTCGTTTTCCATTGCCGCCTCCTAAATGATGTTCTCGCCGCGAAGAGCCTTGGATGTCCGATTAGCGATAAACAATAATGCCACGCTCACCAGTGATTTGGCCATGCCGACGACCGTCGACAGCGGTATTCTTCCGTCCGTGATACCGATGTTATATACATATAGATCCAGGACCTCGATACTGCCCCGGTTCAGCGCGTTCGAGAAAACGAGATACTGCTCCATCCCGTTGGAGAGGATGCCCGCGATCGACATCAGAAGCAGAACAAAATAGGTCGGAAGAAGGCTCGGAATAATGATATGCCATATTCTTCCGAAGCGACCGGCTCCGTCGATCGTGGCCGCCTCATATAATTGCGGATCAATGCCGGCAATGGCCGCGATATAGATGATCGCGCTCCATCCCACGCCTTTCCAGGTTCCCCAAAGAAGCATTTTGATCCATGTATAATCGGGATTCATCAGCCAGTTCACCTGAGATTCGGGACCGAACGGCAGCATGTTGATCAAACCGTTGAGAAAGCCGTCCGTCGAGAATATCGCCAGTGCGATCGCATAGATCAGGACCCAGCTGATAAAGTTCGGGATCGTCGTAAAGGTCTGAACGAAGCGCTTAAAACGGTTGCTTCGTATTTCGTTCAACATGATCGCGAAGGTCATCGGCAACCAGCTCGTCAGAAGGCCCAGGCCGCTCATGACCAGCGTATTGCGCATCACTCTCGCGATGTCGTTCATCGTCGCAGAATTCTGAAAAAGAAAACGGAACCATTTGAATCCGACAAAGGTCTCACGACTCAGCGTACCGCCCACCGTATAATCGAAAAAGGCGTACCTCCAACCCCACAACGGCAGATAAGCAAAGACGAAAGCCAGCGCGATGATCGGGAGGAACATCAGGAACAGCGAGTACCTTTCGTCCATCCGCATTTTTTCCTCCGCTTCTTTTCCCCGTAAAGCAAGGCGAAGAGCGGTGGCGATGATGAGGATAAGTAAAGACACAACGGCGTAGACATAAAATCCGTTTGAAAAATTCGGCTCGATCCGGCTTGCGTATTCCGTTTCGGCGACCTGACGATAAGCCAGATAAATACCGCCCAGACCGATGAGCATAAAAAGTGAGCCGCCCATCGGGAACCACAGACCAAGCATTCTCATCTTTCGGTTTCCGAGAGACATGCATCCGCCGACCGCACACGCGATCGTACCGATGATGATCAGGATCGCCGAAGCGGTCAGAAGGATGAAACTGCCCTTCTGAACCCAACCCAGATTGAACGCGCGACCGAGATTTCCCGTAATACCGGCAAAATCGATACCGGTGGTGAATAGCGAAGCATACTGGTTGATTTTTAGTGAGATCCGACCCGGATTGAATGCCGGAAACAACATCATCACGCTCGCGAAGATCAGAAGGGCGCGAAAAACCCAATAAACGATCTCCTCGGGACCGATGAGCGTCTTTATGCGTTTGACGGCCTGTTCTTTTGTCATGTCGATTTCCTCATCTCCGTCATTTCGAGTATATCAGCATCCGCGGAGTTTGTGCATTCGATCACTTCCCGCGTAAAGAAATGGTCGCCCCACCCCGATTTGGGGGGATGGGCGGGGCGACCGGCCGAATCATTACTTGGTGGTTTTGGATCCCTTCTTTTTGAGATACAGAAGAGTTCCTGCGGTTCCGCCACCGACCAGCACCACGCCTCCGGCAATGATACCGATCAACGCGCCGGTCGATAATCCTCCACTTTTCTCGGGCTCCGTAACCGGAGCTTCTGTCGGAGCGACAGTCGGAACGGAAGTCGGCGTAGCCTCCGCCTGTGCGTCCTTACTCAATCCGGCAATGTCGAATGTAATCACGATTTCTTGCTTCGGCATTGAGCCGTAAGCGATCGATTCGGTACCAACGTCGTTGTTGTACTCGTTGATGACCGCGATCTGAGCGTAGTCGCCCTTGGTATCCACATAGGTGAAATCAAGCGCTTTTCCGCCGTCAAAGGAGGTCTTGACGTTACTGATCGTCACAAGACCGTCGTCGATCAGCTTCGAGGGGATATCGGTCGATACGAATAGCATTCTGAATGCCTCATCCGTTCCGAATCCCATCTCCCCGAGCTCTACGGCTACCGAGTAACTGCCGTTGCCTTCGATTTTCGTGTCGGTGAACGTTCCGCCGTAATCAACTTCATTGCTGTCGGCGTCCCAACCGGTCAGATGGGTCCAGTTTTCGCTCTCGATGCCGTAATTATCGTTCCAGGCGTTCCTGAAAATATACGACGTCGTTTGTGTTCCGAAATATGCGTTATAGTCCGCCGCAAGAGCCGCCTCGATATCGATGACGACTTCTTCTTCCACGACTACGGGAACGTAGATATAGTCAAAATTGATCTCATAGGTGACGACGTCCGTGAAAGCGGCTTTGTCAACAATGATCCAGTTCGCGCCGTCCGGATTTCCGCCCAGCGTTCTCGCGTCGGGCGGAAGCTCCGTCACCCATTCATTATAGATATTCGTCCGGGTAACGATCCCGTCATCCGAGCTGGTGTAGCCCTTGGTAAAAGCGACTGCCTCGCCGTTGACCTTGATCGATTTGAGGCGGATCACATATCCGGGATGCGTCGTTTCTCCGGTCATGATTCCGAGCGCCGTAAATGCGACGTCCGCGGCTTTTCCGTCGGCGGTTTTACTGAAATCGAGCGCGACGGTATAGTTTCCCTCGCCTTCCACTTCAGCTTCCGTTACTTGGATCCCGGTATCGACGGGTTCGCCCCAGTACTGATACGCCCAGGCGGAATCCGCATACATGATGAACGCCGTATCTTTTCCGAAGGACGGTGCGGCATAGCGGAATGTGACCTCGACGGATGTGACTGAATCGAAGAGCGCCTTGTCCACGATCATCCATCCCGCGCCTTCGATCACGCCGTCCGAACTGCGGGCATCTTCGGGAAGTTCGGTCACCCACTCGTTATAAATGTTCATTCGGGTGATGATCCCGTCGTCCGAGCTGGTATAGCCCTTCGAGAAATCGACTTCCTTGCCGTTCACCTTCATGGATTGGATCGTAATGCAATAACCGTCGTAGGCGGTCTCGCCGTTTCCGATGCCCACGGCCGCGAAGGCGAGCCCTGCGGCGGCTTTGTCGGCGGTTTTGGAGAAATCCAACCCAACGGTGTATTCGCCCGCTCCGGTGACGGTCGCTTTGGTCGACTGGATGTCGCTTTCAGTGCCGTCGTTCCAGTACTGGTACGTCCAACTCGAGTCGGCGTACATCAAATACGCCTCGATCGGCATGGACTCATGGAGCGCGAAGGTCACCTCGATCGTTTCGACCGATTCGAATTTCGCCTTGTCCACGATCACCGGGGACGAGTCCGTAGTGTTTCCGTCAAAGCTTCTGGCATCCTCGGGAAGCTCGGCCACCCACTCATTCAGAATGTTCATGCGGGTAACGATACCGTCGTCCGAGCTGGTGTAGCCCTTAGCGAAAGCAATGTCTTCCCCGTTGACCTTGATCGATTTCAGTTCGATGCAATAACCGGGGAAGGTGGTTTCACCGGTCGTGATACCGATTGCCGCAAATGACAACCCCGCCGCCGATTTATCGGCTGTTTTTGTGAAATCCAGTCCGACGGTGTATTCACCGACTCCGGTAATCGTTGCTTTGGTCGCTACGATATCGGATTCGGATCCGTCATTCCAATACTGATACGTCCAACTGCCGTCCGCGTACATCAGATATGCTTCATCCTGCACATCCCCCTCCGCGAAAACAGCCGGCGCTATCCCGATCACCATAAAGACGGCGATCAGTAGTGACAACAGTTTCTTTTTCATTTCCCTCTCTCCTTTTTTCTGATAGCGTTGTTTCTCCCTCAAGCCTGAACGGATCCTTTTCGCGATCTACAGAAAGATTTGAAGATGATGCTCCGCGCCGTCAGTCGGGAGCGGAATTCTCGCTTCGCAGGACTTTCCGTCCAACATGAAGCGCGTCCCCGTTCCGACGCGAAAAGCGCCTTCTTTGCTTTCTATATCCACCGCCAATGCGGTTCCGTCCTGATTTAAGTTCAGCCTGTAACTGAGATTTTTTTGCCCCTCACGAAGTACCGGGGAGAACCGGAGCGCTCCCTCCTCATGCCCGATCCCGAGCGCCTCGAAAATCGCCAGATTCAGCCAAGACGCCGTGCCGGAGAGTATGGGACCGATATTCTCGCCGGTCTCGCTGTTGTTGTACTGTGTGCAGAATCGCGGATTCCCCTTCGTGACAAAGGGAGTTTGAAGGGTCCGGTACGGAAGGACCTTTTCGATCGTGAAATACGCAAGAGATATCAGGCGACGGGCCAGCACATCATCCCTGACCCTTCGGGCCGCCCGCAGAGCGGCGGTCGCCGCCATCATCGCGGCATGCTTGAAAACGCCCCCGTTCTCACGGTCGCCCGGAAAGTATATCGACGTTGCGGTGTTGACGCCCAGAAGATCGTAATGGACCAACGTACAAAGCTTAAGGCCGGCATCCGTCTTAAGATGGCGCTCGACCTGAAAAAGCATCCGATCGATCTGCTCCTCGTCCGCGATATCCGAAAGGATCGTCCAGCTGAACGAGTTCAGAAAATAACTTCCGTTGATCCCGGGATCGGCCGACAAACCATCTTCGCCGGCGCCCAAATAAGTGAATCCGCCTTCGCGCGAGTCGTTGATCAGCGCACGGGCATAATAATCGCCCTTCCAGGCATGGTTTCTCATGCTCTCCCGGGTGCGCTCCGAAATTTCAGTTGCTGTCTCGCCGTCTTTCGCCTTACCGAGCCCGGCGGAGAGTTCGCGGATCTCGTCGGCGGCGATTTTCAGAAGACAGGCGTTCATACAACTCTCGGACATGGTGTTCTTCCACGGAGCACCCCACGCGTCGCCGTCCTTTTCGAGCTGAGCCCGATAGGCCGCCTCTTTCTGCGGTCCTTTGAGACAGTGATTATCCAGTCGAAGAGTGTCGTTCCAGTCCGCCTTATCGAGAAGCGGAAGGCCGTGGGCGCCGACGGAGATTCGCCCGCAGTATATAAGAACAGACATGAGTGTTTCCCAAAGACTTCTGTCGCCGTCGCTATCCGCGACCGGGAACTCGGCGTTCAAAAAATCTCGATCTCCCGTTAAGATGACATAACGATAAACGGCCTGAACCAGCCACAGCGGATCGTCCGAACAATCGCCCGGCTCCTTGCCGACACGGATAAAATCATGATTGGCGTACCCCATCCGATAGACATTTCTCGCCCACATGGATATCAAATCCCGCGCGAGCGGTGCTTTTCCGGCGGCGACAAGATAATAGACCGACGCGAAAATATCCTGGATCTCGCGAAAACCGGTTTCCCGGTACGCTTTCTGAGTCCAGGCAAAAGCTCGGGATACAAAGGTCTGATAGTATACCTGAAACGGTAGATTCATCGATACATAACGATCGAACTCATCGTCGCCGGTCTTCGGGCAAAGATAGGCGGCCAGGCGTTCCTGGCCGGACAACATCTGATCATAGGTGGCCTCGATCGCGCCCGGAACCGAATACTGATTGATCAGGTTTCGAAGATCCTCTTCGAGTTTGGGTCCGGCGTCCGCTCCGTCGTAACGGATACTCATCCCGACAAAGCTCAAGAAATCGGCCGACTCGGACGGATCGAGCGAAAATGCTTTTCCCAAAGCAAAAAACGGTGCCATTTTCCTTTCCATACGAGAAGGCAGACGCGAAAGGAGTTCCGGATCGCGAAGACTCCCGCATCCGAGGAACGCGGGAAGACTCATACAGAAATCGTCCATCGCTTCCCCGTCCCGAAGGATCATCGCGAATCGCTTTTCCGCGGTGAAATTTCTCGGTTTACTGTTCAGTGAAAGAGCGATCGGCCGGGATCCGTCACAAATCAATTCGCTCTCATGAACGATATTGGCAAAAATCACGTCGTTTACGGTGGTGATCGGGGAAGCAAGGCTGAACATACCTGTAAAGACGATACGCAAATCCCTTCTTGCTCCGGAACGGTTCTCAACGGTCACACGCTGGACCTCGACCGCGTCCGGCATGCCCGGCTCCGCGGGGAGGATAAAAATCAACCGCTTGATCCGAAGACCGCAACCGGTCTCGTACGAGATCCCGGTATGGTTCCGACCGTGGCGGCATTCGGCGCGAAGGACATTTCGATCGACGTCGCGCGAGTAAAATATTTGCTTTCCGTTTTCGACCAGATAGAATTGACGGTTTGCCGGCTCACCATTTTCTTCCGGCGACAGAGTATATCGGGTCGCCAGGACCTCGGTCGCTCCGCCCGCTCGAAAAGATCCCGAACCGAAAGCGTCCACGGCACTTTTGGGTGTCGTGAACAGAGGATCCGGGTAGCCGTCCCGGTCGCCGATCAGAAGATTCACGGCATAATGAGGGCCCACGGAGTATGCCTTCAAATCGATGATCTGCTCGCCCTTATCGTTGATCTCCCCCCGGCTGTCGCGGATCTTACGGTAGCATTCAAGTACCGCTTGCTCCGCCTCCGCCACCAGAGGAAATTCTCCTTCCGTGGTCCTGTAAACGATCGTTTCTCCGTCAAAAATAAACAGATGATCGGTATTCGGATTCTGCGCCAGAAGCCGTGACACGAGCGCGTTACTCATGATTTTTTCGCAAATCGGCGCCCGGAATGGAAGTCCCGCGGCTCCTACGATGTACCGGGCTCCGGCATCCGTCCATTCGGCATCCTTGAAGTCTCTGAGGAAGGTAACGTCAAAGCGATCCGCCAACACGTCGACAGCTCTGTTGTGATTCCCTCGGGTCGATCTTCTGCTTAATGTCATTCCGTCATCCTCTTTATTCGTCAATTTTGCGAACGGAATCACCGATCAAGAGTGAACCGCGAATAATGACCTGATCGCGAAGCTTCTCGCCCGGATTTTCGATCTGAGCGATCAGTGAATGGACCGCGGCACGACCGATTTCCTCGACATTCTGGCGATAAGTCGTCAGTCTCGGACGAAACATTTCGGCGAGATTGATGCCATCGTAACCGACAGCGCTGATATCCTTCGGAACCGAAAGCCCATGCTTCTCGATTTCGGTAAATCCGCCCATATATGAATAATCATCGGGATAGAGGATACATGTCGGCGGCTCGCGCAATTCCAGAAGAGAGCGCGTAGCCAATCCGCTTTCCTTGGGACTGTGGTATTTGGCCTCCAGGATATACTCCTCGGGAACTTTGATCCCCAACCCCATACACGCTTTATAGAAGCCGCTGAGTCTCTTCTGAGTGACGGCGCTTCGCTCCTCTCCGTGAATGAAAGCGATGCGTGTATGCCCCATTCCGGAAACATAGTCGAGGATCTCTTCCATGCTCTGGACATTTTCGGACATGATCGAGGGGCACTCCGAAAAAACGTGGTCGATCACCACGGTCGGGAGCTCACTTGTCGCAAGCTCCACGACCTGAGGATCCTCAAAGCGAGCTTGGGCGATGACGACACCATCACAGTTTCTGTAGGAGGCATGCTTCAGAAAACTCATCTCGCTGCTGCCGATTTTGTTGCTGATAAAAGTGATATCGTAACCGGAAGCCTGAGAGGCCTCGCGGATACTGTCCAAGACCAGAGAAAAATATTCGTGCTTCAATTGATCCGCGAAAAGGACTCCGATATTGTAGGAGCGATTCGTCTTCAGAAACCTTGCGGCCGAATTCGGATGATATCCCAGATCATGGGCGATCTTCCGGATCGACTCGGCGGTCTCGGGATTTACGTCCGGCTGACCGTTCAACGCCTTGGATATTGTGGAGACGGAGACGCCGCAGATATTGGACAAATCCTTGATCGTTACCATATCTTATCTCCTTTACGAAAACGTTTTCGTAACATGATAATAAATCCGTAAAACGCGTTTGTCAACATATTTTGGCGGCATATCAAGGATTTTGATAAAATTAAAATTGGCCCGTTTTCATTATTGCCACAATTACGAAATCGTTTGCGGCGCAAGCATCTTCGATAAAACACCAATCGGCAGTCAAAAAGAGAAGGCCTTTTCCGGCCTTCTCTTCTTCACACTTCCGATCCGACGGATTTCGTGATGATCCGCGGTTTAGTACTCCTCGAAACTAACCCGGTCATCCCGGGAGATACTCGAACGTGATCTCGATGGTCTCGATCCTGCGCAGGCGCTCGGTCCGGTTGTCGATGATGACCGCAGAAGCGCCGGACAGGTCGCCGGACGCGTTGCGCGCCTCCTCCGGCAATGTGTCCACCCAGCCGTTATATAGATTGACACGGGTGCATATTCCGTCATCGCTCGTCGTATAGGGTTCGGCGAGCGGCTTATAAACCGAACCGTTCACCTTGATTTCCCGGACCTCGATCAAATATCCGGGGAACAAGATCTCCCCGTTAGCGATCGCGAGCGCGGAGAACGCCATGCTGTTGGCGTATCCGAGCTCGGTCCCGGTGAAATCCAGTCCGACGGTATAGGTCCCGGCTCCGGTGACCTCGACGTCGGTCGCGATCATCCCGTCGCTCTTGGAGATCGGATCGTAGACATCGCCGACGCTGTAGCTCAGAAGCCAGTCGTTGCTGTTGTACATGATCCACGCAATCGCTTTCTCGTCCCCGATCGAAATCGTCTCGCCGGCCTCCTCCGCCGCGGCGTCCGCTAAAACGGCGGCGGCCAGCGCCGCGTCCATGCCCGATACAGCCGCGTCCCGGATCTCATCCCCGCTCATTTTCGACTGGGCGGAAAGGCTTCGCGAAGCGAAGAAATCCGCAATACTCTCGTCAAAAAACGCCTTGTCCTTCCGGACGAAATAGTTACTGCAGTCCCAGAGAACGGGGCAATACCCGTAAAGGTCACAGTTATCGAGGAAATTCTCGAAAAACATCTTCGCGTTCTCTTTGACTGATCCGTCGGACATCAGAGCGACCGAATACTCGCCGAAAACGACTCCGTAACCCCGGTCGGTGAATTTCGTCATCATCGCGAGAAGCTCGTTTTGCTCCTTATATTCCTTTTCCCTGCCCCAGCGCGATACGCTCGGTCCGCCGCAGAAGCCCCAGGGCGTATAGTAATGAACGGACAGGAGTAAGCGGTTTTCGACCGTATCGGTCGGCATCTTGAACCGCTCGTCGCAGGTCTTCTTGATATCGGTGTTGTACCCGGCGATCAAAAGAAACCTTTTTGCGTTGTTTCCGCCCGTGCCGCGCACAGTATCCACAAAGGTCTGATTGATCCGGTTCGCCGTCTCGTAGCACTCATCCTCCGATAGCGTATCGGAATCCGGAGCGACATCGATGTCGTTCAGGCGATCCCCGAGTTCTTCATTCGCCGACTCGAAAATCAAATGATCCGAATACTCCTTATAACGCTCGGCGATCTGCGTCCACATCGACACATAAAGATCCGCCGCCGCGTCGCGCGTCTCCTTCTTCGCGGAACCGAACATCCCCCACCATCCGCCGTCCCAGTGATCATTAATGACGACATACATGTCTTCGTTCAGTGCATAGTTGATGATCTCCTCGACCCGATCCAGATAATCCGCGCGGATCGTGTAGTCTCCGGCTTCGTAATTCATGGTATTCGTCCACGCGACCGGGATCCGGAGCGTGTCAAAGCCGGCCGCCTTTAATGCCGAAATGATCTCCTGAGTCGTCTCCGGCTGGCCCCAAAGCGTCTCGTACGCGGAAACGGCCGCTCCGATACCGGGCTCCTTGTGCCCGTACGCTTCCATAGTATTCCCGAGGTTGGCCCCGTTGCCCATCAGGCGGACCAGCTCCAAAGAGGTCAGATCTTCCCTGATCTGACCGTTATCCCAAGTATCGATACCGTTCTGAGATTTATGAAGGACCTTCTGTGCGGACTTGTCGGCGCATCCCGCCGCCGGAAAAACTCCGAACACAAACAAAGCCGCGCAAAGAAGCAAAAGCATTTTGCGTAGTAGCATAATTATTCTCCTCAATGTGAAATAATCGGTTGAATGATCTCCTTTATGATGCGTATGGGCCGATTGAAATTCAGGCTGAGGGTTGTCCTCAGTATATCATCGCTTTTGAAAAAAGAAAGACCCGATGAGACTCACAGTCTCACCGAATCTCTCAGCAACTCCGCGAACGCGATCCAAGAGGAAACGCGAAAAAAACGCGCATACCCCACCGTAGGACGGCAGAGTCCGCGCTCTTCAGGCAATGAAAAAGGCTGCTGTATCCCGAACAAATCTGTTCATGATACAACAGCCATAGTGCTTGTGTTTATAGACCTTTGAGAAGATTGCCGAGTGCCAGGATCGCGAAAGCAATCAACGCCACCCATACAGCAGCAATGGGGAGATTGAACGACGGGATGATCACCAATAACAATGCGATAACGGCAACGACCAATGCGATGATGAAAGTGATGTTTTTGGGGGCTGATAAACTGAATTTCATAAGAAAACCTCCTCGGCTCCGGATCGCAATGATGCTGATTCACAGTAAACCAACATTTTGAAATCATAAATAATATAACACATTTGTTTATTTTTATCTACTTTTGTTGGGCTGTTCGCTGTCTGTTTTGTCGCGACCGAGAAAAAGTTGACACTGTCTACTCAATACCACAATCTTCATTCCCTAAATGAATATGGTATGGTTATGTTTTTACCTGCCTTGTCGAACGAGTTCATTATCTCTCGCTGTATACGTATCTCCAACATGAGTAGAGAACAATGAAGATGAGGTAATTTGCCACGTATTATAATCATCTGTTTCATTCGATTCGAATGTGATAAAAGGACTGTAGGAAAATGTCTGTTCGGAAACATCCTCGACTTGATCTGTAAAGAAAACGATCATGGTCTTTTTCGGTCTCTTTGATTCTGATAACAATAGATTAATGGTATCAAGTGTGTCCGTCGTCTCTTTTGAAATCTGAACCAATAGATCTTTATTCGTTTTAGATAACAAGTCGAAAAGAACCGCCTCTACTGCATCTATGGATAGTTCTTTATTCTTCATGAAAACAAATATTTGAATATATTCTTCATCCATCTTTTCAAATACATATTTATCGTTATGTTTCCTATAAATAAAATTATCCTTATAAATCCATGCCCATTCCGCTAGGCTGTTCTCTAAAAGGAATACTTCGACTAATTCCATGCTGCTTCTAGGTATTACTTCCATAAAACGCCCGACATCAGCCGGTTGACACTCCCGTGTTCTGGATATGGAGTCGTGGTTATCGCGCCATACAGCAAAACCCTCCCATCGACTCGATTCAAAAAACAATTGTCCCTGACTTCCGTTTATAAGAAGATTGATTTTTGTAAAAGGGTACCGGTATTGATCAAAAACGATTTCATTAAAGTAGAGCAGAATTTCTTTTTGAAAGAGGTGAGGCATGATCGTATTATCGAAAAGACTCTCGTATTGATCCGAAGCTATGTCTCCGACAAATATTCTTAGATATATTTCGCCGCGGGGATGAATAT
>CAYPAL010000009.1:0-28557 GCA_964408695.1 uncultured Oscillospiraceae bacterium
GAGGGTCTTTTCACGTTTCGAGCTTCTTGTCAAATACGTGGATCAGTATCTGGTGAGGGATCGTGAAGGTCTTGACGGTCAAGCCCGACAGCATGGCCTCGTGCTCGTCCTGAAATCGCTTGATCGTATCGGGGTCCATCGAGGCGGCCACGCCGCGGCAGGCTCGGATCCGGCCCATCCAAGAGGTCGCATCGAAAGGGATGTCCTCGACATAGTTTTCGATCCGACGGATCCGGAAATAAGGTAAAGACCACTCGGGTACATCGGATCCCTGACGGGTATACCCGCATCCCTGCCACCCGGAATTATACTTGAGGATCAGATCCTCGGTTTTTCCCGCGATCTCGCTTTCCCCGGGGAGCCAAGCCATCCATACCGTTGCGAAAAGCCCGTCATCGCGCAGGATCTGATGGATGGTCGGGAGGACCTTTTCCTTATTAAAGTACAAGAAGCACTGAACGGCGGTCACGGCGTCAAAGGACTTGTCCGGGAATGCGATATCCTCGGCCGCTCCTACCGAAAAGGTCACCGGCAAGTGTTGATCCGTAAAGAGCCTTCGGGCTTCGTGAATCTGCTCCGACGAGATGTCGACTCCGTGAAAAGAGGCGCCGAACCGGCACATGCGGCGCGGAAAGACGCCGGTTCCGGTCCCTAGATCGAGGATCTTGCTGCCGCTTCGGCCGATGCCCGCATCGAGCATTTTCGCGTAGAGTGAATCGGGATAGATGTCCCGGTACTGCGCGTAATCCGCGGAGGTTTTTCCGAAGTCGAACGCTTTTCCGTTATCGATGTCCGATATTTTCATGGTGCGATTCCTTTCCAGTCCGTTGCTTGAAAAACGTGTCGTGACGTCAGACTTTCCGCGCTTCGATGAACAATCGGTATGCGTTACCCGTATAGCGCGTTTTGAAGAGTGAGTCGGGGATCAGCCGCCCGAATTCTTTCCGGTTATAGATGCGTACGTCGCCCATTCCCTGTCGCGTGAAAATCAGGTTTTCGAGTTGACGGATGACCGGCGGAGCGGTCGGATCGGCGATGTATAGAATCCCCCCGGGGAGTAGAATGCGATACGCTTCCCGAATAAACGCCACAGGTTCCGAGAAATGATGGAACGAGCAACAAACGGTGACGACACTGAACGTACCATCGTCAAAGGGCAAGTGGTGCGCGTCTCCAACATGATATTCAAATCCGGGGTTCGATCGTCGGGCTGTACGGATCATTTCGGGAGAGACATCCATGCCGACACCTGTTATAGTACTTTCCCGGTTCGACAGCAGTCGCAGTAATTCTCCCGGACCGCAAGCGACGTCTAAAACGCGGTCATGCGGGCGAAGGGGGAGATCCCGGGCGATATGCTTGACGAAAGCCCGGGTGAAGACGTTTTCCGCGGAGTCAACATACCCGGATGCTTTTCGATCGTAGTAATCTCGAGACTCGGTCGTCTTCCGGTCCATAATTATCCAATTCCCTTTTGAAACTGCGAAGTGATATAAGAATAATAGCACAGCAAAGGCCTTTGGGTTTGTTGTTTTTGGAGCCGAGATGTGTCACTGCGAGAGATAATCGCACGGACATATATTTGCGTCGAAAGTGCAAACAATAATTAGAAGTGTTGCTTAAACATATCAAAACCGATATTATTAGGTTTGCACACATGAATGGAACAGAGGAAATCAGCATGGATCTCAGAGATCAGAAAGACCGGGAGATGGTTGCGGCCATCGAAATGATGTTTGACGGCGTGGCGCATGTCGACCGCAACGGCTGTATATTGAATTGTGATGCGAAAATCGAATCTCTTTGTCTGTCGATCGACAGTAAGGGACGACAAATCAATAACGAAGATCTGGAACTTTTTGATAATGAGCCTTCGATCCTCTTTTCCGCCGTGCAACGGTCGATCATCGAACAGAAACTGATCATTATCGAGGAAATGCACCTGACCCGCGATCTGTTCTTTGAATGCAGGATCGCTCCCTTGGGCGAGGGCGCCTTAGTGGTCCTTTCCGATGTGACCGTTCGAAAGCTGGCCAGAGAACGACTTGCCGAAAGCGAGCGAAGTAAAGCGATGGTCCTGGCAAACCTCCCCGGTATGGCGTATCGATGCGAGAACGATCGCGAATGGACGATGATCTATGTTTCCGAGGGCTGCTTTGAATTGACGGGCTACACGCCGGAGAGTCTGATCGGTAACGCGGATGTGTCGTTCAATGATCTGATCAATCCCGGGTATCGGGAGACGGTTCGACAGGAATGGGACGATGCGATCCGGGAGAAGAGAGTTTATCGCGGTGAATATCCGATCGTGAAGGTAACGGGCGAGAGCATATGGGTCTATGAGCAGGGGCAGGCGATTTTTGACGAGAACGGAGAGGTCGAAGCCCTCGAAGGCCTGATCATCGACGTATCTGCAAAGAAGGATAAAGAAAAGCAGGTCGAATACCTTCGTACGCACGATACATTGACCGGCGCGTATAACCGGAGGTTTTATTTAGAGAAAAAGGGCGAGATGGAACGCGATCCTTCATTGCTTCCCGTCTCGGTCATTATCGGTGATATTGACGGATTGAAGCTGATCAACGACGCGTTCGGAACGGAAAAAGGGGACATGCTACTCAGTACAGCCGTTCAAATCATTTCGCGGTGTATCCGGGAGCAAGATGTGTTCGCGCGATTGGGCGGTGATGATTTTGCGATCCTGATGCCATCGACGGAGTCGGCGGACGCTCAGAGTATCGTCCATACGATCGAAGAAGCGCTCCATAAATTCAATGTTTTGGCCGGAAGTGATTTTGACCGTGTCCATATGACTTTTGGTTACGCGACGAAGGATATGCCGGACATTTCCCTGGCATCGGTGAGAAAACTCGCGGAAGAGAATATGAACAAACGAAAGCTCCTTCGACGAAAAAGCTTGCACAGTGCGATCGTCGAATCCATCAAACAAACCATGAGTGCCAGAAGTCAGCTGACCGAGGATCATTCGGAGCGCCTGGCCGAACTGACGCGAGAGGTCGGACTGAGGATGCACTTGAATCAGGTCGAGTTAAGTGAGCTTGAGTTATTAGCGACGCTCCATGACATCGGAAAAATCGGTGTTAATGATGATATACTCAACAAACCCGGAAAACTGACCCCGGAGGAATGGGCACAGATGCGTCGTCATACAGAGATCGGCTATCGTATCGCGATGGCTTCCGCCGAACTCGTCCCGATCGCGGATTTCATCCTGACGCACCATGAGCGATGGGACGGCAAAGGGTATCCTCAGGGATTATCCGGTGAGACGATTCCATTGATATCGAGGATCCTTTCGGTAGTGGATGCTTATGATGCCATGACGCAGGATCGTCCGTACCGAAAAGCCATGGCAGAGGAAGACGCAAAAGAAGAACTGATCGCCAATTCCGGCTCGCAGTTTGACCCCGATGTGGTTCGGGTTTTTCTTCTGATCCTTAACGAAAAGCAGAAGCGAGTAAGAACCTGAAGGCCTATGCAGAAGCGCTCAAGCACGGGATATTTTTGAATAAAAAAGACCCGGGAAACTCTGATTCCCGGGTCTTAATTGTTCAAAACAATGTTTACTTCGTCGGGGTCGCCGTGAAATTGTATTGTCTCATTACTTCTTCGTTCTCGTAGATCTTGGTCTGCCATCTGTTGGCGGTCTCGAGCACCATCGTCAAAGGATTTTCCTTGTCGCTGATTTGCGCGCGATCACCCTGATAACAAATGGCCTGTGCTTCGTCATCGGAAAGCAGCATGTACTGGGATACCAGGAACAGACTGCGTACACCCACGCTCATCTGAACCAATTTGGGATTGATGATGTATGAGGCGGGCGACGTATTTCTTCCGAGACCCAAGCCCAATGCGGACGTTGTGATCTTTTCCTCAAGGAGGAAGAGAGGCTTACCCTCGACGCCGACCTTGCCGACGTCATGGAAAAGCGCCATGATGATCGCCGACTCATCGTCAAGTTGAGGCATCAATGCTTCCTTGATGCGAAGCAGTTGCTTAGCGACTCCGACGGAATGGATCAGTAAACCCTTCTCGTGAGCCATCGGGCCTTCCAAAGCGGCCGGCGATGTCATCCAGGAGGTGCGATTCTCCAGAAAATCGGCGAAGTGGTCGAATTCCGTCTTGCGCTTGATGATACGGGTCTTGAGATCCGCGTACAATTCGTCAACGTTATCCTTGTTGACGACGATCATGGGCATGATGGCCGCACCTGTCTTCGGTGCACCGGAAGCCGCCGCGCTTGCTGCTGCCGCTCCCTGGCCATCTGTAAAATCATATTTGCATTTGGGGCAACGAATCGCCTGATTGGCGATGACCATACCACAATCCGGACACTTTTTCATGGGAACCTCCTCGTGGTGTAGCGTACCTTTGGAATCGATGCGACATTTCCACCGAGTAACTACACATTGCTATAGGACTATTCTACATCGAAATATTGCTCCATACAATATCAAAGGATGTTGTCAGAAAGCCGATTATGGCGCAAATTTGAATCAATTTACAACTTAGACACGATTCGGATGCAAAAAATGGGGTTATGGACGTTTGCTCGTGTCTTCGCGTCGCCACTGCGGCTTTCGTCAAATCGTTTCCGGGATGTGGCAGTCAGGCTCGACTCTTTCGGACTTTCTTAAAAAGCGGAGTGAGCTTGAGTTTTATCGATCTTCGGATCCCGGAGAAAAAAACGGACGCGATAAATTTACGGGGGAAATATTGCATGCGGTTTGTAAGATGAGCGGTCAGCGACATTTCCAACTCCTGCGGTTGGACTTGCCGATTATGGCACATCATGTAATTCCCCGTGTCGGGTGCTTCGTAAAAGAAACGGTAATTGGCTCCGTACGCATCCCCGATTCCCATCAGGTGCCCGATTTCGTGCGCTCCGGTTTGTTGAAAGGCGTGACGGTTCAACTTCTTCTGAAGGACGACCTTGCCCGGATGATTCTTGGACCAGTTCAGGTGCGTCGATTCCAATTGATAGTACTTGAAAAATCCCCAGTACCATCGCCACGGAGAACTCAGAACGTGCGCGGGAAAAGAAGGCAACAAGGTAAAAGTGACTTTAAAAAAACGTTGCTTCGGGTATTCGTTGATCGCCTCGGGGCTTCCGTAACGTATAAATTCAACGATGACACGCGCCGAAGGAACCTCAGGAAGCAGTTCTTCATCCATGGGATTGTTCTCGTTTGTAAGCACACGGAAACTGGCCTTAGCCTTGGCACGCTCGTAACCGTCGTCCGCCATCCAATCAAATGTATATTTTCCCGCCCAATTCGTACGAACGCCCGCTTCGAAAATGTCTGCATAGGTGATATTGGTCCCGGGGAAGTAGCGGAGCAACTGCTTTGCGTATCGAACGAAGTAACGGATCCGAAGCTTATTGCCGGTGATGTGCATCTGAACCGGAACGCGCTTAATATGCCGATAGCGAATCGGAAAACGTTGCTCCAGCGTCTGTAAAGGCGCTTTGGAAGCGAATTCGGACAGGTCTGAATCTCGCGCCATCAGTTTGTTTGCCTTTCGATATGTACAATTTGATTTTAGCATATCACGGACAGAACCGATACGTCGGATTTGATATATAATGGGTTTGTGAAAAAAAGAGATACCGACGGGGGGCGTCGGTATCTGTAAGGAGGGTGTTATGAAGTAAGGAGTCTTTGCTCGATACGACTTCATCATAACAACCAATTGTTTCTACAGCATTCAAACGGAGTGAATAGAGTGTTAAGGATGGTAGGCAGAATTGCGGCAAGGAGGAAAAAGTGATTAAACTGGAAGGGAAACTCTTCAAGGCCAATCTCATGATCGCTGATCAGACCGTGACCGCGGACGGGGACGGTGCGTCCTTTGTCAGGGAGTTGGAGCAGGCTTTGATTCTCTTGTGCAAAGCGCTGGAGATCCCGATACCGCTATGGCTTTCGAAAAACACACGCGAATTCGCCGCATTTCATCAGACGATATTTTTCGCGGACCAATATACGGAGCCGGTCACATTCGATCGCTTTCAGATCCGATGGCTCGAATGAAGGACGAAGAGACGACACAACGGGAAAGGACAATTTATGAAGGGTACATGGGACTTGTCCGAGGGAAAATTCAATACAGAGGACTTAAGGGCGATCATGGAGCGACTGCTCGGTCCGGGCGGCTGTCCGTGGGATCGGGCGCAAACTCATGAGAGCATTCGAAAGAATATGATCGAGGAGGCGTACGAGACCGTCGATGCGATCGATACCGGCGATCCGGACCGCATCAAGGACGAACTTGGGGACGTTCTTCTGCAGGTATTTTTCCACGCCGCGATGGCGGAGAGGGACGGCACGTTTTCGTTGGACGATGTTGCGGATAATATCTGCCGCAAGCTGATCTCACGGCACTCGCACATTTTCGGGAGCGATCACGCGGATTCGCCGGAAGCGGTCCTGTCGGTTTGGGAGAAGAACAAGATGCTCGAAAAGAACCAGAGCACCTTTACCCAGACCTTGCGCGACGTGCCCGCCGGATTGCCGGCTTTGATGAGAAGCGAAAAGCTTCAGAAGCGGGCGGCCAAGTGCGGATTTGACTGGCCCGATGCCGCCGGCGCGCGCGAAAAAATCGACGAGGAGCTGGGCGAGGTGGAGCGGGAACTGATCTCGGACGGTGAGATGTCTTACAAGAAAGTGGATCCGGAGAAGGAGCCCGAGCGGTTTTCGAGATTGGAGTCGGAGATCGGCGACCTGTTTTTCGCGGCGGTGAATTATTCGCGCTTGCTGGGCGTAGATCCGGAAGTCGCCCTGAATGGCGCGAACGGACGGTTTACGAGGCGATTTTCGCTCATGGAGGAAGAAGCTGAACGGCGCGGTACAGAAATTAGCGGACTGAGCCTCGAGGAAATGGACGGACTGTGGGAATACGCGAAAGAAAGAGAGCACCGGGCATGAGGATCGATAAGTTTTTGAAGGTCTCGAGGATCATCAAGCGTCGGACCGTCTCCAACGAGGTGTGCGCCGCGGGTCGGGTCAGTATAAACGGCAAAGCCGCTAAGCCGTCGGCGGAGGTCGTCGCAGGCGATCGGATTGATATTGTTTTCGGTAACGGAGTGACCTCGATCCGGGTGCTTTCGGTCCAAGAGTCGATTCGAAAGAATGACGCGGCGGATATGTATGAGATCTTGCCGACGGGTATTACGGAATAAACCATGTTGAAGTGCTGACAGGCATTTCGGATTACTCCGAAGTTACAGGGGTGTGACATGTTCGGTTTTTGGGGGTGCGCTCTCTGTTTTTCACGCGAATGTCATTGAACTGATCCCGGAGAATCAATACAATACGGGTATAAGTGGAAATATACTTCGGAAAGGCAGTAACTCATGGCTTCAAGAACCAGGGCTCAGAATATTCCCGGAGGATTTCACGGCAATCGATATCCGATCGCCCGTGTGATCGTGGTCGTTTTTTTTCTGATCCTGATCGCCGTTGTGGGTTCGATGCTTATGAGACAGAACGCAACTTATCAGCGAGTCGCGGAGCGCGCTGATGAGTTGATTCAGTTGGAGCGTGAGGCGGTGGCCGAGAACGAGCAAGCCAATGGGCTAAAGAGCATCGTCGGATCCGATGAATATATTGAACAAGTCGCACGGGACCAGCTCGGTCTGGTCAAGCCCGGAGAGACTGTTTATAAATCAGAAGGTTAGCGGAGGAATCTCCGAAAATCATTTTCGCCGCGTCATAACGCGGCTTTTTGTGTGAAAATCAGAATTCGTGTCGGGCCCGCATCGCTTTTGAAAGCGTCACGTCATCCGCGAATTCCAGGTCGGATCCCATCGGGAGACCGGAGGCGATCCGCGTCACGCGAATTCCCGAAGGCTTGATCAGTCTGGATATATAAAGGGCGGTCGCTTCTCCCTCGGCCGTCTGATTCGTGGCGATGATCACCTCTCGAACCTTGTCATTCTGTTGAAGACGGGTGATCAATTCCTTCAGCTTGAGCGCATCCAAACCCACGTTCTGAAGCGGGGAGTAAACTCCGTGCAGGACATGATATAAACCCCGGTAATCGCGCATTCTTTCCATTGTCGATACGTCGCGGGGATTCTCGACTACGCAGATCATCGTCGGATCACGGTTCGGGTCCGAACAAACGGAGCATGGATCGCGATCCGTGTAGTTCTGACAAACGGAGCAGAGGCGCACGGAATTGCGCGCCGATACGATCGAATCGGAAAGAGACAAGACATCTTCGGATGGCATGGATAAAATATGAAAAGCAAGTCGCTGAGCGGACTTGTTCCCGATCCCGGGCAACTTTCCAAGCTCGGCGATCAGCCGGGCAATCGTCGGAGCATAACGCATCACATACCTCTTAGAAGGGCATCTTCATGCCGCCGGTAACGCTTCCCATCTTCGACTCGGAGTACTCCTCGAGCTTTCTCTGGGCTTCGTTATATGCCGCAACGATCATGTCCTGAAGCATCTCAACATCACTCGGATCGACGGCCGACGGGTCAATGGTCAGTTCCTTCATCTCATGATCCCCGCCGATCACGACCTTGACGACTCCTCCGCCCGATGTTGCCTCAAAAAGGGAGTTCTTGATTTCTTCCTGAGCCTGCTGAGCGGCCTGCTGCATCTTCTGCGCTTGTTGTAACAACTGATTCATGTTCGAGCCACCGCCGCCGGGCAATCCTCGAAAACCACCTTTAACCATTCGATCTTTCCTCCTTGCTGAATTGCAACCTCTATCTTAAGGATCACATGTCATCTATTGTTTGAACTTCGACCCCGCTCTGTTCGGCAAAAGCCTTGATCCTTCCGACCCAATCCGGTTCCCGGCGACCCTTACCTGTATGATCTGTTTCTTGCGCCGCCGGATCCATGTCGCTGTCGGTCATTATCCGAAGGTCCCGAACGCCGGAAATGAGGGTCATGGCGTCCTCTTTGATTCTCTTATATTCGATTCGCTGTGTCAATTGATCGATATATGAACGCATGATATCGGGGAAAATGACCCGGAGCTCGTCTTCGTGGATCTCGACGCGCGCGTGCCTCAACTGCAGGGACTCCAGAATCATCGTGTCTTCCCAGCGTTTGATCAAAATATCCCACATGTGAGACAAGGATGGTGTCTCCGGGGATATCTCCGCGGCCTCTTGCTTCGCTTCCCCGACCGGCTCGACGGATTGTGCGCTCGTGAGATCGGACTCGACGGAATCGATATCCGGAATGACCGGGGGCAAAGGAATATTGGCGTTGCGAACCGGAGGAACCGAAGTAACGACGGAGAGGTTTGTGATCGGGCGCCGGACCGGAGACGCAGGCTCCGCGGTACGCGTCAAATTGGGCGTGAGCGGAGCGATTTTTGAATAATCGGACGCATTGACTACGGGGACTTTGTCCCCGACGTGTCTGCCGGACCCGACGGACTCCTCGTCGTCAGATAAGATCGTTCTTTGAATTTCGTCAGTCAGCGAAATTTCTTCCGGATCCGCCTCGGGAGGAGGGATCAAATCCGGCTCCGGTTCGGGAGACGCGACCGGCTCCGGCTCCGGTTCGGAAGGCGTCGTCATATCCGGTTCCGATTCGGGAGGCGCGACCGGCTCGGGAGGCGCGGTGACCGGCTCCGCTTTAACGGAAGGGAGGGGTGTCTCGGTCTCGTCGGAGGGCGTTTCCCGCGCGAAAACCTTCTCCTTACCGATGTTCTCGGCACCCAGAGCGAGAAGGGCGATTTCGAATGATGTACGCATGTCCGGTGACCACTTTAATTCGGAAGCAAGTTCGGAGAGGCGGGTGATCACACGAAGAAGAGAGTCCTTTGTCGTGTGATCGGACAACCGGCGCATCTCGGTTATCGATTCGGCGGTAGCCCGCACCAGATTCTCGGAGCGGCGGGATATGCCGATGACCAATAAGTCTCGAAAATATCGCGCGAGGTCGAGGGTGAAGCGAAGAATATCCCGCCCGTCCATGATCAGGCGATCGCACAGATCGATGATGGCGACGGAGTTTCCGGTTAATATCGATTCCGCCATGGAAAGGAGAAACCGGTCGTCGACGACACCGGTCATTTTGAGGATGTCGTCTCGCTGAATGACGGATGAAGCATCTCCGCTTACCTGGTCGAGAAGCGAAATGGCATCTCGCAGAGCACCGTCGGAAAGCTTGGCGATGGTCTCGAGCGCATCGTCATGAATGGAGATACCGTTCTTTTCGGAAATGTCGCGAAGGCGTTCTACGATGGACTCCAAAGGGATCCTTCGAAAATCATAGCGCTGACACCGCGAGATGATCGTTGCGGGGATCCGATGAGGCTCGGTCGTCGCGAGGATGAAAACGGCGTGCGCGGGGGGCTCTTCCAGGGTCTTGAGCAAAGCGTTGAAAGCGCCGGTCGAGAGCATATGGACTTCGTCGACGATATATACTTTGTACTTTGCCCTTGACGGCATGAAGAGGACCTCGTCACAGATCCGACGAATGTTGTCGACACTGTTATTGGAAGCGGCGTCCATCTCGATGACATCGAGTATGGATCCCTCAAGTATGCCCGTGCAGATATCGCAACGGTTACAGGGGTTTCCGTTATCCGGATCCAGGCAGTTGATTGCGCGGGACAGGATCTTGGCGATTGATGTCTTCCCGGTACCTCGAGTGCCGCTGAAAAGATAAGCGTGGGCGATCTGACCGGAGGCGACCGATTGACGAAGTGCCGTCACGATATGCTTCTGCTCGACGACCTCGTCAAAGGTCATCGGACGAAATTGCCGGTATAACGCGAGATGCTCCATGGGAAACCTCCGGGAAATGATAAAAATTCATCCCGCCCGGTCTGCGGTCGGAAACAGGCACCCTCGCGGCACCTGTGATTGACCGCTTACTGCTGCTTCCTTCCGGACCTGACAGGGTTCACGGGTCACATCGCACGAGACCCGCAGCCGACCGCAGACCGGACGGGACGAAAAAGCGTGACTGAATTATAACACAAAACATCTCCGGAGCACGATGCTTTTCGAGAGAAAAATCAGGTGTAGCAGAAGGTGATGTAATCCGCGACCATTTTGCCGAGATCCGCCATGACCGTCTCCGAATTCTCCCGTGAGTCGGATTCGACGGTGACGCAAAGGACGATCGGTTCCTGACAGATCACGATGGACACCTCTGCGGAGCTATTATACAAGGTGTTGATACCGGATTTGGCGAAGATCTGCGTCCCCGACGGAAAGACTTCGGAAAAAGCGGAGGAGTTGAGCGCCAAATCATTGATCATCGGCTGATAATGCTCCGGATACATCAGATACCGGTAATACAGCTCCCGCGCGTAACGGGCGAGATCCTGGGCTCCGGAGCGGCGGTCACCGTATTGCTGAGTCATTGAAAAGTCAATATAGTTATAACTGGTGTTGTAGTCGACGATCGCACTGATCTCGGCGAAGCGCTCGGCGACCTTCTCGATCCCGCCCAGACGCCGCAGGATCATTGCCGTAGCGATATTGTCCGATGACGAAAGGGACAGTTTTGACAGGGTGCGGATATAATACTGAGCGCCAAGATCCCGAAGAATGATCTCACCGGGTCCGTCGGTTTTGTCGACATTATCGTATTCGAGAACCTCCATCATCGACAGGACACCGGTGCGGGCCTCATCGTAAAGGATCAGATTGATCGGGAGATTGATGGCTCCGCCGACGATAAAGGGGTTCAGATCGCCGTTTCCGAATTCCTCGGCGGATTTCAGATTGGTGTAGTAGAATCCGAATCTCGTGCCCGGATTGGCCTCCTTATACTCGCGGATCGCTTGCTTGAGTTTGGCTAACGCGATGTCGCGCTCCATGTGGGTAACCGTTTGAAGGAGTCCGTCGTACTCGAAAAACACATCGGTTTCCGGAGGCGGATACACAGGCTTTTTCGAAACGGTGGTCGATCCCGCGGCCGTTTCATCCGATTCGGTCGTCACGGTGCTTTCCGAGGCGGATGTCGTCCCGGAGGATCCGTCGGAGTCGCCGGTGGTCGTTTCTACTGGCTCGGATGGTGTCGTCAACCCTTCGATGGCGGAAGCGGTCGAAAGACCGGACGGAAAAGCCTCGTCGATCTCTCTTTTGGTTCCCGCAACGTACAACACCATGAACAGTCCCAACATGACCACAATGGCCAGTATAAGGAGAAGTATTTTTCTGACCTGCCGTTTGCCTTTGAGGCGGCTGGCGGATGAGACGTACAGAGATTTCGGATTTTTCATTCTTCTTTTGTGCTTTCCCGGGATCGAAGGATCAGAAGAGTCCTTCGATCACGCCGTCTTCGTGAATGTCGATGCTTTCCGCGGCCGGCTTCGGCGGGAGTCCGGGCATCGTTACGATGGTACCCGTCAGGACGACCAGATAGCCCGCGCCGGAGGATAAATACACATCGCGAACGGTAAGAGTGTACCCTTGCGGTCTGCCGAGCGACTTGGCGTCGTCGGACAGAGAGTATTGAGTCTTTGCCACGCAGATCGGAAGGGAGCCGAAACCGAGCTTTTCGAACGCGCGGATCTTTTCGAGCGCCTCGGGCAAAATAAGGACGTCTGCGGCTCCGTAGATATTGTCCGCCAGTGCCCGGATCTTTTCCTCGACGCTTTGATCCAAATCATACATGAAGCGGGAAGTCTTTGAAAGATCGCCTGCTTCAAGCGCCGACAGGACCTCTCGGGCCAGCGCCAGACCGCCGTTGCCGCCGTCCGCGAATACGTCCGCAGGCGCGAAAAGCGCTCCGTTTGAAGCACAGAGATCATGGAGACACTCAAGTTCCTCGGGGGTGTCCGTAAGAAAACGATTGCTGGCGACGATACACGGGATGCCGAAGAGTTTCATATTCTCGATGTGTTTTTCGAGGTTCGAAAAGCCCTTGCGAACGGCATCCGTATTAGGAACAGACAGTTCGGCCTTTGGAATGCCGGCGTTGTATTTGAGCGAACGGACCGTTGCGACCAGGACGACGGCATCCGGCCAGATCCCCGCGGTCCTGCACTTGATATCGAGGAATTTCTCCGCTCCGAGGTCGGCACCGAAGCCCGCTTCGGTGACGAGGATGTCGGAAAGCTTCAATCCCATGCGCGTGGCGATGATGCTGTTGCATCCGTGAGAGATATTGGCAAACGGTCCGCCGTGCACCAGCGCGGGGACATGCTCGACGGTCTGTACCAAATTCGGACAGATCGCGTCCTTCAGCAGAACCGCCATTGCGCCCTCCGCATGCAGTTCGCCCGCCGTCACGATTCTTCCGTCGAGATCGTACGCAACCGAGATCGCCGCCAATCGCCGTTTCAAATCGCTCATATCGGAGGCCAGACAAAGGACGGCCATCACTTCGGAGGCCGCGGTGATCTGAAAGACTTCCCTTCGCTCAACTCCGGAATTGCCTCCGCCGACACCGATCATCGTGTTCCGCAGTGCCCGGTCGTTCATGTCCAGACAGCGTTTCCACAAGATGCGCTCCGGGTCCAGCCGCAGGGCGTTCCCTTGAAACAGGTGATTGTCGACCATCGCGGCTAAGAGGTTATTGGCGGAGGTAATGGCGTGAAGGTCGCCCGTAAAGTGTAAATTGATATCGTCCATCGGCAGGACCTGCGAATATCCTCCGCCGGCCGCGCCGCCCTTGACACCGAAAACCGGTCCGAGGGAAGGCTCACGCAAAGTCAGCATGACCTTCTTGTCTAATTTGGCGAGCGCCTGCGCAAGTCCGATACTGACGGTCGTCTTTCCCTCTCCGGCCGGAGTGGGGTTCATCGCGGTGACCAGGATCAGCTTTCCGTCCGGTCGGTGCATATTCCGCTCATACAGAGTCAGCGGAAGCTTGGCTTTATACTTTCCGTAATACTCGAGATCGGACGGATCGATCCCCAGACGTTCGGCAATTTCCGCTATGGGAAGCATCTTGGTGTTTCTTGCGATTTCGATGTCACTTTGCATAGTGTTACGGTTCCTTTCCGATGCGATGGCGGCGTCACTTTAAGCGAAAAAGAGGAAGAAAACGGTCTTTTTTCGCCGGTATTAAGTCGTCTGAAAACCACAACATTTGGCGTTTTTTGTGCAAAATAACCACAATAAGTTGTGTTATACGTTGACAATTCGTCAAATTCTTGTTATAATCCTGAATCAGTAGGATTGGTACAGACCGCCGATTAAATTTCAGTATAGGACATGTGAAGAGGTCAGGCAAGAGTTGTCGTCGGGATCATCGGGCCGTTGCGAATCTTTCGTGTTCCGGGAATTAAATAGTGCGGTCCGCTGTGCGGAATGCGAAGCGCACGGCGCGGTATAGATATAGCGGAGGTGAAACGTGATTATTAAGACTGATTTGGAAGCCTGCAGAAGAGATTTGCAGAATTTTATCGGAAGACGGATTCGACTGACCTCGAATGGGGGCAGGAAGCGCATCATCATTCACGAGGGAGTTCTTGACCATTGTTACCCGAACGTGTTTACGGTTCGTTGCACCCGTCAGAATTGCGAGACGGCGCCCGAGGTCGTATCTTATAGTTACGTTGACGTCCTGACGAAAGCGGTAGAGATCGCCATGGTTTCTGCGGTAGCGGTCAGCGCGGGTTGATCGTGCACGGTTACTGTGCGGATCGATATTTTGTTGTAACGGAATGGTTAATAGGGGACGCCTCGTAGTTTACGGGGCGGCTCTTTTTTATTAGGGGTAAAGGATGGAGCATTTTCGAAAAGCTACGGAGGCGTACGCGAAAGTCAATCTTCTCCTGCGGATCGTCGGCTTGCGGGAGGACGGGTATCATTTGATCTCGACCGTGATGCAATCGATTTCTCTATCGGACACTGTTGAAATCGATATCGACTTTTCAGGAAAAAACAAAAGCACGGCATCCCATATCAGTCTTTCCGTCGATTCAGCCGGGATTCCTTCGGACTCAAGAAACACCATGTGCCGCGCCGCGGACGCCTATCTTACAAGGATCGGGCAGTCCGGCGTGGATTTGCGAATCACTGCCGACAAACGGATTCCCGTGAAGGCGGGCTTGGGCGGAGGCAGTTCCGATGCCGCGGCTGTTTTGCGCCTCCTGAACGAAGGCTTTTCCGGTGCGCTTTCCCGTGAGCAACTGGTCGGTGTCGCAGCGAGGGTCGGAGCCGACGTTCCGTTCTTTATCGACGGGGGAGCCGCTCTGTGTGAGGGTGTCGGTGAGAAGATCACACCGGTTAAGGCTTTCAAAGGACTTCCGATATTGATCATTAAGCCCGAAAAGGGCGTATCGACTCCGGAAGCCTATGCGGCATATGACCGTGAGGGGCGGAGCTTTTCGAGCAGTATACCGGAGGAGCCGTACCTTATGGACAGTCTTCTTGCGGGGGACGATGAGCCGGTCTCCGGGCTTCGGAGGATCGCACCTTATTTATATAACGATCTCACGGGAACGGCGATCAAGTTGATGCCGGAAATTGACGGGATACTCGAATTTTTCAAGAAGAGTGGATGTATTTACTCGGCGGTGAGCGGATCGGGAAGCGCGGTATTCGGGATCTTTGATGATCCGAAGCTTCGGGATCGGGCCGGGCGGGATGCCGGGGCTTTTTGCGGGAGCGGGTATGCCGTCTTTTCCTGTGAGACGATCGGATGAGCGTAGAATTGTATCCTTCTGTCATTTATGGTCCCGAAATACACATTGCTGTTGACAGAACAGGGCGTTGCCTTGTATAATTCTAACGCTGTTCGGCAAGGGTCGAACATTTACGATGATCGCAACTTTCGGAGGATTTAGCCACATGAAGATGACATATCAGCCCAAGAAAAAGCATAGAGCCAAGGAGCACGGCTTTCTCAAAAGAATGAGTACGGCCGGCGGAAGAGACGTTCTCAAGAGAAGAAGACTCAAGGGAAGAAAACGTCTGTCGGCTTAAGGACCGCCTTCTCGGGGTCCTTATTTTTTGTACCCGGGAATTGGAAGCATGATCATGAAAAGCTCTCAGCCGCTTCGTTTCAATTATGAGTTTTCGCGCGTGTATAAGCGCGGGAGGATACTGTCCGGGAAGCACGTGGTCGTACATTATTTCAAGCGGCCGAAGGGAATACGTCACAATACCACACCGATCTCTCCACTCATCAATCGGGTGGGATTTTCGGGAAACCGAAGGATCAAAGGGGCGGTGAAGAGAAATCGCTCCAGAAGGCTTTTGCGCGAGAGTTATCGTTTACTTCAAAAGGATCTGCCCTTCGGCTACGATTTCATCATCATGATGCGCTATGCCGACCCGCTACCGACATTCGCGGAGGTCGATGAGGACATGAAGCGGCTTTTCGGGCGTTGGTTGCAAAGCGGGGAGCAAGCCCGATGATCAAGAGATGGATGATCCGCGCGATCCGCTTCTATAAGCGAAAAATATCACCGCATATGGCACCGGCCTGCAAATATATTCCTACATGCTCCGAATACGCGATCGATGCCATTGAGAAGTACGGGGCATTCAAAGGATTTTGGATGGCGGTCTGGAGGATCCTTCGTTGTAACCCCTTCAGTAAAGGCGGCTATGACCCGGTAAAATAAGTTGCGAATAAAGGGCAACCTTTGTTATGATATACTAATTGGATTACAAAAGATCGACCGCACGACCTAAGGAGAAATAGCACATGGATCCACTTATTTTTCAGCTCTCTTTTCTGGGGTTGTCGGACAGCCCGCTGAACATGCTGTTTGGTTGGCTGATGAGGATTTCTTACCAGTTTTTTAACAGCTACGGATTGGCGGTCATCGCGCTGACGCTCATCGTCCGCGGTCTCCTGATCCCGCTGAATGTCCGGTCTCAAAGATCGATGGTCAAACAACAGGCACTTTCGGCTCAGCAGGCGGAGATCCGCCGGATGTATCCCGACGACAAACAGAAGCAGAACGAAGAGATCAGCAAGCTGTTCCAGCAGAACGGAGTGTCTTCGCTCGGAGGCTGTTTCCTTCCTTTCCTGCAGATTTTCTTTATCTGGCCGGTTTTCGAGGTGGTACGTGCTCCGCTTCGCTACCTCAGCATGGTTTCCGTGGAGAACATCAAGGCTCTCGGCGAGCTTTTGAATATCGCGAACGTCAAGACGAACAGTATTCCGGTCGTTACGGCATTGCAGAATAGTCCGGAGCTTCTTCGTGAGGCGGTCAACAAGGGGCTGATCGGAGTCAGCCAGATGGTCGACATGCATTTCCTCGGTCTGGATCTTTCCCTGACGCCGCAATGGAACCCCACCGTGCTTTTCGGGCCGGAATGGAAGATCTATCTGCCGCTGATGATCCTGCCGATCCTGGTCCTCGGTACAACGCTGATCCAGACTCGCGTGACGAATCTGCTCAAGCCGGACCGCAAGGCCGAAAAGGCCGCCAAGGAAGCCAAGGAACGCGCTCGGGTCAATCCGGCGAGGAAGGATCAGGCGCAGGAGAGCTCGATGCAGTCAACGATGAAGATCATGCTCTATCTGATGCCGCTGATGATGTTGGTCTTTACCTTTACTCTGCCGGCGGCCATGGCGTTCTACTGGATCATCGGTAATATCATGGGTATTCTTCAGCAAGTGATCATCTTCTTCCTTTTCACGAAGCCTATGGAAGCCAAGAAGGCGGAGATGGAAGCGCTTAAGGCGATGGCGTTTGTAAAACGCACGGGCGATGATGAAGACGGCACTTATGGTTCGATGAAATCTTCCTCGAAAAAGAAGAGATATTAACCGGCTGAGGCAACTCGGACCGGTATTGCGGGAGGCATATATATGGAAAAAACTGTGACCAAGACGGCAAAGACCGTTGAAGAAGCTATTTCATTGGCGATCGAGGAACTCGGTGTGGCCGAAGAGGACGCGGTGATCGAGGTCGTCGAGGACGGATCGTCCAAGGGTTTCCTCGGGATCGGCAAGAAGTCGGCAACGGTTCGTGTTACCGCGGATGTTTCGGAGACGGATGAATCGGATGTTGAAGAAGAGGACACCACTTACTACGGAGATGATGAATCCTTTGAGGGAGACGCCATCAGCGAAGCGGAGGAGGAAGCGGTGAATTTCGTCGCGGAGATCCTTTCGGGTATTGGCATTCACGGCAAACTCGACTCATACCGGGAAGAAGACACGGTTTTCATCTCGGTGACAGGACAGGATTGCGGTGCCGCGATCGGACGGCACGGCGAGACACTGGACGCGATCTCCTATCTGACGAGCCTCGTCGCCAACAAGAACAGCGAGGAGCACATAAGAGTGTCTCTGGACATCGGCGGCTACAAGAAGCGTCGTGAGGAAATTGTCATATCGCTGGCCAAGAAGGCGGCCGCAAGGGTCCTTCACACCGGCTCTCCGGTTTCGATGGAAGCGATGAATCCATCCGAGCGACGGATCGTGCATTTTGCCCTGCAGTCATTCGGCGGCGTCAGCACACACAGTGAGGGCGAGGAGCCGGAGCGCAGGGTCATTGTCTCCCCGGCCGGAGAAGAGCAAACCGAGGTATAACCGATGGTTCCGGAATCGCCGTATTGCGCTTGCGCGACCCCTCCGGGAATCGGTGGCATAGCGGTTATCCGGATGTCGGGACAAGGTGCCGACGAGGTTGCGGACCGGATTTTCCGGATCCTGCGCTCCTCTGAGGCGGGCGCCCGTTCGGTTCGGGAAATGCCCGGATATACTATGGCATTCGGACGGGTGATCGATCCGAATGACGACACGATCATTGACGAGTGTGTGCTGAGTGTTTTTCGCGCACCTCATTCTTATACCGGAGAAGATCTGATCGAAATCTCCTGTCACGGCGGCTCGGCTGTCCGGCAGGAGATTCTTCGCGTTTTGCTCCGGAATGGGGCGCGCGCGGCGGAGCCGGGCGAATTTACGAAGAGTGCGTTTCTTTCCGGAAAAATCGACCTGTCTCAGGCCGAGTCCGTCATGGACGTGATCTCGGCGGAATCGACGCTGGCTCTGAGAGCCGCGGAGACTCAGCTTCTGGGTGCGCTCCGGGAAGAGATTCGCAAGGCCTCTGACGAGCTCTACGGGATCTACGCGAAGTTGGAAATGATCCTGGAATTTCCGGAGCACGAGGAGACGCCCGAAAACGTCGGCGACGCCGCCGTCCGTCTGTCGGAAGCGGCCGAAAAACTTCACGATTTGGCACAGACCTACACTCAGGGCCGGATCCTCAAGGAAAAGATGAACGTCGTCCTGTGCGGAGTTCCGAACAGCGGGAAATCTTCGCTCCTGAACCGCCTTGCCGGTTACGACCGCGCGATCGTCACCCCGATCCCGGGAACGACTCGGGACACTCTCGAGGTCGACACGTCCGTCGAGGGCGTGCCGGTGCGGCTGATCGATACTGCGGGTCTTCGGTCCACAATGGATACTGTTGAGAAAATTGGCGTTTCCAGAGCTTTTGACGCGATTTCCGGAGCGGATCTGCTCCTGTGGCTGATCTCCCCGGAGGAGAACGGAGAAGACGGAGACCTGTCGTTTTTTATCGAAGCGGCGAAGTCGTTCGAGGATCGGAAGATCGGCATTCTCGTCAGCAAAACGGACCTTCTCTCGAAAAATTCCGCGGAGGAGTATTTGCGGGACATACTGACTGCGATCGGAAAGCTGAGCCTGTCCGGAAAGATTCGTTTCAGCCAAGCGATCTCTTCGGAGACCGGCGAAGGGATCGATCGGATCGGCGCCGAGATCCGCGCTTTTTACGACGAGCTGGGGCAGGGCGTGAGTCGGTCGCTCCTTCTGACCAACAGCCGTCACTTTGATCGGGTGAATCGGGCGACAGGTTTTCTCGCGGAGGCCTCGGGACTTCTGTCGGCGGGTCAGCCGGTCGAGATCGCCTGCTCGCTTATCCGGTCCGCGATGGACTTACTCGGTGAGATCACCGGCGACAGCGTCAATGAGACACTGGTCGCGGAGATCTTTTCGAGATTCTGTATCGGAAAATAACGGGCGAGTAAGCCCGCAAGGAGGCATAGCGTGACGACACTCTCGGAGGCGCTTCGTCGAAAATCATCATATAAGGCCGGCGATTATGACGTTGCCGTCGTGGGGGCGGGGCATGCCGGTTGCGAGGCGGCCTGTGCCGCGGCGGGCTTGGGTCTGTCATGCGTGCTTTTCGATCTGCATTTGGATGCCGTCGCGAACCTGCCGTGCAACCCGAGCATCGGGGGAACGGCGAAAGGTCAGCTGGTTCGCGAGATCGACGCGCTCGGCGGACGGATGGGCAAAATGGCGGACGAGAGCTCCATTCAGACACGAATGCTGAATCGCTCCAAGGGACCCGCAGTTTTTTCACCGCGCGCCCAAATCGACCGGAAACGTTACAGCCAGCGAATGAAGGAGCACCTGGAGCGCACGGAGAACCTCGATATTCGCCAGGGCGAGATCACGGATATCCTGACGGACGATGAGGAAGGTCGCGCGGTCGTGTGCGGCGTAATGACACGGAGCGGAGCGGTATACGGCGCTTCGGCCGTGATCATCAGTTCCGGAACCTATATGGAAGCGCGCATCATCATGGGCGAGGTGATCATTGAAAGCGGCCCCGACGCTTCTTTCCCTTCGATCGGTCTGTCGAAGAGCCTTGCCGATCTCGGGCTTCCCATCCAGCGCTTTAAGACCGGTACGCCGGTCCGAATCAACGCCCGCGGCGTCGACTTTTCGAAAATGGACAAACAGGGCGGCGAAGACGACATGCCTCCGTTTTCTTTCGAGTATGAGATGCTCGGAAATCGGCCCGATCGACCGCAAATGCCTTGCTGGAATCTGTGGACGACGCCCGAGACCAAGAGCGTCATTGAGAAAAATATCGGCCGATCGCCTCTTTTCAGCGGCACCATCGAGGGCACAGGTCCGCGCTACTGCCCTTCGATCGAGGATAAGTTCGTCAAGTTCAAGGACAAGGAACGCCACCAGGTTTTCGTCGAGCCGATGGGCGAGGATACCTGTGAACTCTATCTGCAGGGGATGAGCACGAGCATGCCCGAGGATGTGCAAATCGATATGATCCGGTCGCTACCGGGCCTTCAGAACGCTCATATTCAACGCTCCGCATACGCGATCGAATATGACTGTGTTGACCCGACATCGCTCTTCCCGTCCTTGGAAACGAGGTCGGTCTCCGGTCTTTTTACCGCCGGTCAAATCAACGGATCATCGGGCTATGAGGAAGCGGCGGCGCAAGGACTGATCGCGGGCATCAACGCCGTGCGATATGTTCGCGGTGAAACTCCGTTCGTCCTGAATCGTTCCGAGGCATACATCGGTGTCCTGATCGACGATTTGGTGACCAAGGGAACCTCCGAGCCGTACCGGATGATGACGAGCCGGGCAGAGTACCGTTTGTTTCTCCGTCAGGATAACGCCGACGAGCGTTTAACGCCGTATGGTTATGAAATCGGTCTGATCTCCGAGGAACGGTATCGTCGTTTCACGAAAAAAAGAGAGGCGATACAAGCGGAGATCAAGCGGCTGAGCGAGACGTTTCTGGCACCCTCAGAGACGCTGACTGCGCTGATGTTGCGTTTAGACAGTACTCCGGCCAATAACGGCATTTCCCTCGCCGATCTTCTTAAGCGCCCGCAGATCCACTATGCCGATTTGTCCGAAGTGGACGGCGCGCGCCCGCAACTGGATCCCGCCGTCATTTTTTCGGTCGAGGTCGCCGTCAAATATGAGGGATATCTCAAGCTCGAAAAGGAGCGTATCGTAAAATTCAAGGCGCTCGAGAACAAGGTGCTTCCCCAGAACCTTTCGTACAATGAAATCGAAGGCCTTCGTATCGAGGCGCGCCAGAAATTGACTCGCCTGCGCCCGGTTTCGATCGGTCAGGCCTCCAGAATCTCCGGCGTTTCCCCCGCGGATATCGCCGTTTTACTGGTTTATCTGGAGTCCGGAAACCGAAGGAGGAGCGGCCTATGATGATTTCGGAGGAGTTTGACCCGATCCTTTCTTCCGGCGCACTGGAGATGGAGATCCCCCTTTCAGGGGAAAGCATCAGTGCGTTCAAGACATACGCGACGCTTTTGAAGGAATGGAATGAGAAGATGAATCTGACCGGCATCGTTGACGATTCCGGGATCGCTCTGCGACACTTCGTCGACTCGTTGACCTTGGTGCCGTACCTCAGACAAGAGCTCGCCCGGGTCGGCGGGGAAACGCTGTCGCTGATCGATGTCGGGACCGGAGCCGGGTTCCCGGGCATCCCGCTGAAGGTGGCGATGCCCTCCTTGCGTATTACCCTTCTGGACTCGCTGGCCAAGCGCGTAAAATTTCTTGATACGGTGTGCTCCGAACTGATGCTGCGGGACATCGAAGCGATCCACGGCAGAGCCGAGGATGCCGGACGCTCGAAGCAATATCGCGAAAAATACGACGTCGCGACCGCGCGTGCGGTCGCTCCTCTGAACGTCCTGAGCGAATACTGTCTGCCCTTTGTCCGCGTCGGCGGTATCTTTCTTTCGATGAAAGGAAATATCGACGAAGAGGCAAAGTCGGCCGAAAAGGCGATCATCACGCTGGGCGGCACGATCGAAAATCTCGCGCATTTCACTCTGCCGGGGACCGATATGAACCGCACGATCGTCGTCATCCGCAAGATCCGTCCGACGCCCGCCAAATACCCGCGTACGGCTGGCAAGCCCGAGAAGGAGCCGATCCAATGACCGCGGTGAATCTGGCGATCCAAATGGCGATATTGATTTTGGTCGGCTATTTCGCGCGCAGGACCAAAATGGTCGGCGCGAGCTTCGCCGAGCATCTTGCGGAGTTCGTCTTCTATATCGTGTTTCCGTGTATCGTTTTTCGATCGGTCGTGAAAGATTTCGACCTCTCGAAAATCGCCGACATGAGCATCCTTATTGTCATCAGTGTCGTCACGATGGCGATCATGCTGGGGCTCGGAGTCCTCGTCAATCTCATTCTCCGGAAAAGCGACGATCTTGCGAGGATCCTTCTGATGAATTTGATGTTTACGAATTTCACCTACATGGCGTTTCCGGTCATGGAGGCCCTGTACGGTCAGGAAGGCATCATTTATATCACCGCATATACGACGCCGGTGCGCGTGCTTTTCTATGCCGTGACGCCCCTGATCTTTTCATTGCGTCGCACCGAAAGCGGCGACACAGTCCACAGCCGGATCACGAAGGGGACCTGGAAAGCGCTCGTCTCCCCGCCGGTTCTGGCGCTCCCCGTCGGTCTGCTTTTTTATTTCCTGCCGATCTCGGTTCCCGACCCGATCATGGGGTCGATCGACTCGCTCGCCAATGTCGCGACGCCGATGGGCATGGCACTGTGCGGGATGACCCTGGCGGAGATCCCACTAACGGGTTTCTGGTCGGAAAAGAGAGTCTTCCTGATCACGGTATTGCGCTTGCTGATCGCGCCGGCGCTCATCCTGGGGCTTTATCTGGCAGTCGCGCGTTTTCTTCCGATCGACCCGGTCGCGGCGAAGGTCGCGATCCTCTACTGTGCGCTTCCGGCCGCGGCTTCGTCCACGATCATCGCGATGAAAGCGCGCGCGGACGCACAGAGAGCCGCCCAGTGTGTGCTGGTGACGACTCTCGTATCGGTGATCACTCTTCCGGGGTGGGTATATTTATTGGACCGGATCATCGGTTGACAAAACCTAGTCGACGATGAACGTCTCCGGGGAATCGATCAAATAGGAGTCCAGAGGCTCGTAGGTATCGATATCAAATGAATCGATCGACGTGCCGCTTACAATAAACACGGCATCCTGTGTGTATAGGCCCCGGCAATTCCCGTAATATCCGACATTTTCGAAAAGATACTCGTGTACAAGCTCATCGTCCGGGTCGACGCGCACGAGCAGGTATCCGTTCATGTAATCCGAGCCGTAATCACCGGCCGGCTTATCGAAGCACAGCGGCAATCCGAAAATGTCTCTCCCGGGTCCGACCATCAGCGCCTTGGGATTGTATTCGACCTCGGAATACCCGTAGTCGGTACCATAAACGAGTACGGATCTCTCGACCGGATTTTCCGGGTCGGTAATGTCGAAAAGCGCGAGCTTCAGGCCGGCCGATGTGACGTTCCCGTCGTCCCGGGTGGCCTGCCCGATCCCGAGAAGCAGATGGTCGCCGACCGGGTGCAGGTAGTTGCTGAATCCGGGTATCTTCAACTCTCCGAGCACCCTGAGGTCTCCGGGGTCGGATGCGTCGATGACAAACAACGGATCGATCCGGACGAAGGTCACAAGATAGATGCGGTCCCCGTCAAAACGCACCGAGTAGATGTTTTCACCCGGAGCGAGGCCCTCAAGGGAAGAGAATATATCGAGTTGATCGTCCAGTACAAAAACATTATTGACGCTCTGAAAGGTTTCCGCGTCGTAACTTGTGGTCGCGATCCGAAGATAACCGTCTCTATGGTCCATCGAGTACTGATTGATGATACTTCCCGGCACCGTTCCCGCGGCGGAAGCGGTCAGGTCTCCGTCCGCGATCGAAAAGGAGAGGATCTTCGTGGAAAGTGTTGTGTTGGTTTCAAACGTGAAAAGATCCCTCGTGCTCTCCCACACCGTTCCGGTGACAAAAAGCTTGTCCGCGGAAGCGTAGACCGTGCTTCCCGTGCCGGCGACCGCTTGGGTGATCGTATCCCGACCCTCATCCGGATCGCCGATCGCAGATACGATGGTGAATGAGTCGATATATTCCGAACCGACGACGAAGACATCCCTTGCCGGCACCGTTGACCAGTCGTTCTCGCCGGTTTTAACAGCGGGAAAAACATCCGGAGTGTCGTAACGATAACCATACGTGTACTTCACCGTTACGAGATAGACCGTATCGCCGATCCTTCGCGAAGAAAGGTAGTTGCCTTCCTGCGAAAAAGAGGAGAGCAGAACCGGATCGGACGGGTCGCGCACATCGTAGGTGTCGACCGTTACACTTCCGGGCGCGAAATACATTTCGGAAGCGCGCTTTTCGTTTTCGATCACGGACTCATCGTATCCATAGTCCCTATATGAATACGAACAGCGGATCAACCACAACTTTTCGCTCGTCGAATCGTAAAATATCTCGAGGCCGCTTGTACCGAAATCACCGGCTGTAAGGAGGATCTCGGACTCCGGGCGGATATCCGACGGGTCATGAATGTCGAATATTAAGAGACGATTTCCGGCCAGATAGTAAAGGTTGTTGCCGTCGTTTTTGATGATGTCGGCTTCATCGACTCCCGCGGTCTGAATGTTGGTCTCCGAATAGTCCTGTGAAAAGTTTCCGATGCCGTCCGTCTGGGATGTCCCGGCATTCTCGTCAATAACCATCTTTCTTGTATCTTCACGGTTGTATCGCCGCATTTGCGCCAAAAGAGTCTCATAGTCGTCCAGTCGAATAAGATCCGGGTCTCGGGACTCGGTTATATCTTCCGCCGAATCCTCGATTGCGTCACCCGGAGCGGCCATCTCGCCCGTCATGGTCATTGCGGGGTCGGGCGAAGAATCGGCTTGCTTTGCGTCGATGGCGTTGTCCATATAAGACTCGGCTTTATCGGATTTTCCGAGGAGGGAAACAAAGAAAATCGCGCCGCCCGTAACCAGGGCGACGGCGGCGAGCGCGACAGCGGTTTTTAAGAAGACGACGCGGTTCCGGCGCGGTTCTTTTCGCGTGGAAGGAAAAGGCTTCGCGGCCTCAGAGACAGAACGCTCGGATTCCGCCCGGACTCTCTCGAGTGTGCGTTCGAGCAGATCCCCGTCGGTGCGGATCCCGTCTAATTCGCTTTTAAATTTTTTGCCAAAATCCTTCATAGTTCCTCCGTGTCCATAAACGGAGCCAATTTCCCGCGTGCCCGAAAAAGTCTGCTTCTCACCGAGTTTTCGGCGATCCCGAGCTGGCGGGCGATCTCGTGTGTGTCCAAATCGAAATAGAAGCGCAGTAGAATCACATCCTTGTACTTGTCCGGAAGTGCTTTCACCGCTTTCATCAAATCAGAATCTCCGATCATGTCGCCGATGATCCGGTCTTCCTGAGAGCCCGGCGACCCCTTGCTTCTCTGACGGCCCGCGTCCTCGATCCCCGTACCGGCCTCGGTCCAATCCTCATAGGATCCGACTCGGGTATGCCAGGCGGATTTGAGGTAATCCTTGCATACGTTCCGAGCGATCGCGATAAGCCAGTATTTGCAATCCGACTCGCCCCGAAAGTCCTTAACGTGCCGGATCGCCCGGACGAATACGTCCTGAAACGCATCCTCCGCCAACGATCGCTTCCCGAGGTATACGTTACATACCCTGAGAATGTCGTTGCCGTAAAGGTTGAACATGTCCTCGACGGACGGAACGGCGAACCGATCGGCGGACTCCGTTCCGGAGGAAGACGGATGGCTCATCGCGGATCTCCTCTGCATAATAGACGAATCATCGGATCAACCCGTTGCAGAAACCAACGGATTTTGATACAGAGCCATTTTAATCCATTTTCCGCGGTGCGCCAATGGTCTTCGACAAATCGGAGAATTCCGATGAGGTCACGGGATTGTTTCATGTTGTTTAAATAAGTATATACGCGCGCGCGTGAAGCGAAAAGTTTGGTATAATGGTCGAAGGTGTATTTTTAAGCAGGCTGGAGGAACACATAAATGTCCGATAATCCGGGTATGAATCATCCCGATAAGAGTGCGGAACAAGACCGCAGAAAGCTACAGGAAGCTCAGGTCGATGCTGTTTTCCGCTCGGATCAGAATACGATCATTCCCATCGATCTGGAACAGGAAATGAAGAAATCATTCATCGATTACGCGATGAGTGTTATTTCGGACCGGGCTCTTCCGGATATTCGGGACGGCATGAAGCCGGTCCATCGGCGGATCCTGTATTCTATGTTTACCCAGGGCTTTACACCGGATAAGCCTTTTCGCAAATGCGCAACCACTATAGGAGACGTGCTCGGGCGCTTTCACCCGCATGGCGACATGTCCGTTTATGATGCGCTGGTCCGTCTGGCGCAGGATTTTTCGATGAGACATCCCTTGGTCGACGGTCACGGAAACTTCGGATCCATGGACGGTGACCCGCCGGCCGCTTACCGTTATACAGAGGCGAGGCTTCAGAAGCTCGCGCTCGAGATGATGAGCGACATCAACAAGAATACCGTCGATTTCAGACCCAATTTTGACGAGCACGAGATGGAGCCGATCACTCTGCCGGCCCGTTTCCCCAATTTGCTGGTCAACGGTGCCGTCGGTATTGCGGTCGGCATGGCGACGAGCATCCCGCCGCACAATCTCGGGGAGGTCATTGACGGCGTGGTCATGCTTCTGGACAATCCCGACGCCGATGTCGAGGATCTGATGACTGTTATTTCAGGTCCCGATTTTCCGACCGGCGGCGCGATCCTCGGTCAGAGAGGTATCCGGGAAGCATACCGGACCGGTCGCGGAAGGATCGTCGTACGCGCGCATGCGGATATCGAGGTCATGAAGAATAATCGCCAGAGAATATTGGTTCGGGATCTTCCGTATATGGTCAACAAGGCGCGGATGATCGAGCGGATCGCGGATCTGGTCAAAGATAAGAAGATCGAAGGCATCTCGGATATCCGGGACGAATCGGATCGCAATGAGGCCGTTCGGATCGTCATTGAACTCAAGAAAGACGCCAACGCCAATGTCGTACTGAACCAGCTTTACAAGCATTCGTCGCTCCAGGAAGCGTTCAATGCGAATATGCTCGCGTTGATCCCGGATGACCAGGGCCGCCTGGAGCCCAAAACGATCACATTGCTCGACGCCTTAACGCATTATATCCGGCATCAGGAACAGGTCGTTCGGAGAAGAACGCTTTTCGACCTGGAGAAGGCCGAGGCGCGTCAGCACATCGTCGAGGGGCTTCTTAAAGCGATTGACCATATCGACGAGGTCATCGCCCTGATCCGCTCTTCCAGGACCGAGGACGAAGCGAAGAAGCGTTTGTCCGACCGTTTTGACTTTACGGAAAGACAGGCGCAGCACATCGTCGATATGCGTCTAGGACGGCTGACCGGTCTGGAACGCGAGAAGCTCGAAGCGGAATATAAGGATCTTGAAGAGAAGATCGCGTATTATCATCGCGTTCTGGAGGACGAGCAGTTGCTCCATGAGATCATCAAGAGCGAGATCCTTGCCGTAAAGAACAAGTTTGCGGACAAGAGACGTTCCGAGATCATTGCCGGAGAGGATGAAGAAATAACGGACGAGTCGCTCATTCGTGAAGAGGAGGTCGTGATCACCCTGACGCATTTCGGATACGTGAAGCGACTTCCGGTCGATACATACCGCAGTCAGCACCGTGGCGGCCGGGGGGTGACGGGTCTGGCGACCCGCGAGGAGGACTTTGTCGAGCAGATCATTTCGACCTCGACCCACGCCACCTTGTTGTGCTTTACGAACCGCGGCCGGGTTTTTCGACTGAAGGGGTACCAGGTGCCGGAGGCCAGCCGTCAGGCTAAGGGGACCGCTATAGTAAACCTCCTGCAATTGGACGGAGAAGAGAAGGTTCGGACGGTGATCCCCGTCAGCTCCTTTGAAGAAGAGGGTTATCTGATGATGGCCACCCGTGAGGGGATCGTCAAGAAGACCGAATTGGCCGATTATT
>CAYPAL010000010.1:0-28296 GCA_964408695.1 uncultured Oscillospiraceae bacterium
TCGTTACCGTGCGGACATCCAAGTGCTGCTCCTGAAACATCTTGATCGTTTCGAGGACTTCAAAATTCGTAATCACAATTAATCCCCCGGATATTAGATCCTGTGCATAGCGTTAAATAAATCGGTCTGCCAAATACTGATAGACAAATGAATTTCTTCGCCCAGTGCGTTAAGTTCTTCAGACAAGTCCTTAATGTCAATATCACCGGCAGTCAGATCGACCATCATGATCATTGTAAAAATATCCTCGAGTATGGACTGAGTAATATTTTTGATGTTGACATTGTGCCGATATAATAAGTCGCTGATCCTGGCGATAATACCGACGGCATCACTGCCGACCACCGTCATGACCGCTGTTTTCTGTTCTCCCGTCTCCATATGAAACCTCCCTCCGAAGTTGCCCGGTTCAGCTTTCTATGATATAGATCTTTCCCATTTCCGCAATCTCGAAAGGCCACGGGCCGAGAGCGGACGCTTCGGATATCGTATCCGATACACTATGATACGGAATCAAATGCGAAAGCACAACCCGTTTCAAGCGGAAATCTGTGTACAGACTGAAACAATTTGCCGGCGTCATATGTTTTTGATCCAAATCACCATCGCCTTCAAGGCCGCCGCAATCCAATATCGACAAATCCGATTCGCTTAAATACTCGAAAAGCATCGGATCATAAGCGCTGTCTGAGGAATACGAAAAAACCGTATTGTTGTATTCGACTCTCAGCCCATAGCATTCAACGGAATGTGAGGTCGGATGAAAGCTGATCACAGCGTCGGCAATACGAATAATCACAGAGGGATCGATCACCGAAACCGGAAGAAACAGATCGTCTGACATTCTTTCAAAGGTGTCCGCAGGAGTGTTCGGTGCATAGACCGGAATGGGCAGAATCTGTTGTCCATGCTTGCTTTTCATTTCCAAAGCATACCGAAGCACTGACAGATCACTGATATGATCATGGTGAAGATGCGTAAGAATGATCATATCCAGGCATTCTACAGAGAGAAACTTATGAAGTTCCGCCAAAACTCCACTACCGCAATCGATCAATATGTTCTTTCGTCCGATCGTTAATAAATATCCGGAGGTCGGGACCCCGGCTCCGGGATAACCGCCGGAATAACCCAATATGCGCAAATTCATTGGACACCTCCATCATTTTCTATTACATGCGTTTCAACATCGGAACTTCTCTTCTCAATTTTTCGGACGATACTGTTTGCCGTAAGATACGCCGAGGACCACGCCCATTGAAGATTGTATCCGCCGCAATCCCCGTCAATATCCAAAACTTCACCGCAAGCGTAAAGGTCATCACAAAGCAGGGAACACATCGTTTCAGATTCAAATTCATCCGTACACACGCCCCCGATGGTGATTTGGGCATTCGTCAACGGCATGACACCCGTCACGCCGAAAGAACACCTCTTGATACTCGACGCAAGCCGATCGATCTCGGTGTCGGAAAGGGTCGAAATCATCATACTCAGAGGCTTATCCGTCGCACTTTTTATGAGGCGCGCGGCCAGACGATTGTGAAAAACACCGACGAGCATTTGCTCGAGCCTCCTGTTCGGAAATGCATCTCTTCTATCCCGAAGCATTTTGCAGACCTCGGTCTCCGTTTTTTCATTCATGAAATCAATATATACTTCCGGAATCATACCTGCCTTCTTTCCCGGAAATCGCGACAACGCTCGTGATGCAAGACCGGAAAGTTGCAATATTGGAGGACCGGATAAGCCGAAGTCAGTAAATAGGATCTCGCCGGACTCAGAACGGACAATTGTTTCGTCTATAATTAGCGACGCTGTCGCGGTGATTTTTATACCGGATACGGACTTAACAAAATCGGTATCGGTTTTAATTTGAACGATGCCGGGGAGCGGCGGGATCACGTTGTGACCGAACGACTCCAGAAGGCGATAACCGCCACCGTCGGATCCGGTAAAGGGAGATGCCGCGCCGCCGCACGCGACGACTACATATCGCGCCGTAATCATCCGCCCCTCAGAATCACAAAGAAGAAAACGCGAGTTGTCTTTCTCGATCGACATAATATTTACGGTTAGCATGATTTCAGCGACGCTCTCTTCCAGCGCAAAGCGCATACAATCCAACACCGAAGAGGCGTGTAATGACTCGGGGAAAGCTTTTCCCGACTCGTCGTAGAATGTTTGGAGCCCGATTTTTCCGAAAAATTCCCGAGCGTCTTCCGCGCCGAACGCGGAAAGAGCATAACAGGCAAAATCGGCACGATTCCCGTGATATCGGTCTGAGGAAATCGCGCGATTGGTCAAGTTACATCGACCGTTTCCGGTTAGGAGAAGTTTTTTACCGAGCCGCGGATTCTTTTCGATCAAAACAATCGAGGGCGAAGGTGTGGCGCTCATTCTCGATAATTCGAAAAGCATGAGCGCACATGCCATACCCGATGCTCCGCCTCCGATGATCGCGACGTCATATTCCCGAGATTTCGCGTAAGTCCCGGCCATCATATCATTTCATCGGAATCCAGAAGTCGGATCCCGCGCCCGAATTTACTTAGGCTCTCCGGCTCGCAAGGGATCTTTGCCTGAATGATCTCGCCCAATGCCAGAAGGTCACGAACATCACCATTGATCAACTCGATTTCCATCTCGCAAATATCATCACGTTGATCTCCCGCAATCACCTCTCCAATATCGAGCGAAACCTCCAAAATACTGTCGCCAAATCCGGAAAGATATGAAATTCTGGTAAACTTCGTCTGCAAGATACATGTCAAATCAGATCCCAAAGCAGGCATGAGTACATCCTGAAGAATCGAATACGGGTCGTCATCCGCCTTCGCCTGCTCCAGAAAGGACTCTACGCTAAAATTCTCCTCGTTTGTTTTATGATTCCATTCATATCGTTGGTGAAGTCCTACATTGCCACCGGTCGACACCTTGACCGTGTGGATGTAATCGTCTCCCGCCACCTCGCGGACCCGAACGACCGCGCCGACCCGTCGAAAAGCCATGTCCGGCGTATCGAAATACGAGCTTGTAAGATCCAGTCTGGCCGGCTCATCGGGCATGAGAAATTTTTTAAACCATTTCTTGTGAGGAACCGACATGAGTTCTTCACGTGTCCGGAAGGCAAGTTTCAGTTCCGTTTCCAATTTGTTTCCAGCCTTTCACCTTTAAAACCGAATTTCCCGAACGCCCGAGGATGTAACAACGATGACCCGATCGTTCGACGACAGCAACACCCGAATGATGTCCTCATCGACGGTTCGCTCCTTATCGATCGTGCACGTGCCGGTATCGACCAGCAAGAGTCGATCATCGACAGCGATCAGAATGTATTTTTGATAAGCGGATTGCGCTTTGAGCTGGTTTCCCAATACGATCGGCGCGGATACATTCGCAGAAGAATCGACGCACGCGAAAAGAATCTGTTGTCCGATTCCTTCGGAATAGAAAACCCCCGCCTTACCCTCGAGCGGTATGACGGATATGAGATTGGGGAACGATGACGACACCTCGTTCAATATGCCCTCAGACAGCGAGTAAACCTTGGATATTCCGGACCAAAACAAATGGTCGTCGCTCGTGTATGTGATCATCGGAAGAATGATCGAATCCTCCGAGGATACAAAAGCATAGTCATATGGTTTTTCTGAAGAGGAAGGGGCTGGAATCCGGATCTGCTTAAGATTAGGTTTCATTTGTGATGCGTCCGTGTCAACCAGAGCGATGCTGATTGACGTGCTTTTCGGTGAAAAGCACGCTGATATCGGGTAACCGGATTCAACGGATTTCCATTGTGCGATCGTCTCGCCCGAAGCGTTCATTACCCAAACCGATCCGTTCGCATTCTCATCCTCGATGATCAGTGCGCAATATCCTTCCGAGGAAACGTCGGAAAAACCGATTTTGCCCGGAACGGAGCCGGAATATACCATTCCTCCGTTCGTAAAACAAGCGTATGCAAATCCTCCCTGATCCGCAACTAACGCATAGCTTCCTTTGACGACGCATTGCGGATCTTCCATATTGAAATCATAACTATAGATCTCTGTACCGGTAACGGACATATACACGACACGTGTGGCGGTGACTTTAAGCAATCCCTCTTCGAATGGGTAAATGCGCTGGGCTTCCGAGTAATCGCAATCAAATCCGGAGACCGCATTGATACCAAGCGGATAATCCGATCCCTTTGCCGCTTCGACGTGATTGCGGATCAATACAACTAAAACCATAGTGGCCAACACGAGAAGCAAACAGAAAAAGACCAGCCAGGGCAGCAGTCGGTTTTTCTTGTTTTGAATGTTTTTACGGTCATTTCTTCTTTGCTGAGACATGAACACACCTTTCTGTGCTAAGACACAGGAACATCATACTTTCCGTTGATTTGACCGTCAAGCGCCTGATTGAGAAGCTCATACGCATACCATACTCCCGGTTCCGCGATTTTATCGGAATAGATCTCATTGGAAGAGACCAAAAACCCCGTGAAATGACCGTCAAGGAACAAAGCGTATAAGTCGTCGTGATCGGGCGATAATTCGATCGTAGAAACCTGATTGTTTTTTTTAACGATTCGGATCGAGACGGTGATGTCATCAGCGGACGCAATATCTTCCGACACTTCACCAAAGCGAATTTCCATGATCGACGCGAATAACATCATAAAATACGAGTTGTTATTACTGTCCGTTACCTTCGCCGAACGACGGTTTACGAAAACGGATGATTCCGGATCCTGGAGAATCTCTCCCTCCGATACATCTATTTCCGCCAGAAATTCTCCCTCCGGAAAGACCGCCTTAATGGACTTTACTTCTTCGACCATTGCCTGTAAGGGAAACGGAAAATAATATTTAATAAGCGACGCATCAAGTCCACTGATCCGTTCTGAGGATATTCGGAATATTCCCGCGATTCTGTCCGTATACCCGAAATACTTACCGGACATTTCCCTCGAAAAATAGGCATGGACGATTTTTCCATCCGACTCTTTGATCACGAACTCATATTCGGGAGAGTCCAAACCGTATTCCACAAGTTCAACGGTCGAATCCGTAACATATTCGTCGATTTCCATTGTCAGGAATGACGCTGCCAATTGATCGAAAATCGCGCTGCTTTGAAAATCGACCGGTTCCGTTAAACGCCACAGAGAAGTGTCGCCGACGGAAGAAACAAAAACCTCCGGACGGGCCGTAACTGCCAGATCATCGGAGCTTCTGGAGAAACTGAAGGTTTCAATATCCCGGGCAGAATAATCCAGAACGCGTCGATCAAAAAAATCCTTTGCGGAGGCGGTGAATAAATCGGCCTTTTCGACGGGTACGATATAAATCGGTTCTTTCGATCCCACGCGCAGATATACGGACTTGCCGTCGACGGTTCTCGAACCGATCAGCATTTGAATGCTCTCCCCTGAGACCAGTCCGTAGGTCACCTCCGCAGTGGGTTCTGCGAGGCCGAATTCGGATAATCCGGAGTCATCCGCTTCAATGGTTTTGAAAGACACAACGGAGGACGCTTCACGGATGAAATGCTCCATCAATTCTTGTGAGAAATAATCCTCCGGGTATCGGTCGGACATATCATCGAAGGACCAGCGTTTCTCGACATTCCCGTCTGCTTCTCGGCTGATTCGAAAACTCCCTTTGTCGATTCTTTCCACCAACACAGACATGATTTCTTCGTTAGAGATAGCGACGACGTCAGTAGATTGCGATGCTTCGGTCGGATCAGGGTCCGAATTTTTTTCGGGATAAAAATTATAGACAACAACCAAGCCGATAATCAGCAACGCAAGGATGATGATCGGGATCTTGAGATCGCGTATCGATTTTGCGCCGTTTTTCATAGATTATTGATGCCTTCTTCGGTAGTAGACAATGATACCCGCGGAGATGAAAAGGAAAGGAATGATCGCAATTAAAATAACCGACCACAAGGTCTGTTGCGTAACGGACGGTAGACTTGTAAAAGCGTAGCTCGGAATCACCTTCGGAGGAATCGGAGTTGCGATTTCCCGACCGGTCAAACTGAGGATCATATTAGCAAAAAAGCGAGCGTTTTCTTCTCCATCTCCAATGCTGCCGAGGTACTCGTCTCCGGAAAGATATCCGGTCCCCAGAACGATGATGTCCCCGGAAAAACCGGGATCCACGGACGTAGCACGAACCGCGTAATTGTAGATTCCCTGGCTTGTCTGGTTTTCGTCGAGGATGCCGTACGGATTGATCGTAGCGAGTGCGGAAGAAGTGATGACCGGACGAATCGACAATGATTCATTCGCAATATCATTGATGCGAACATTTCGCGATCGACCGACAACTGCATAATAAACGCTGAACATGTCCGCATACTCGGTTGACACGATACCTTTGGCGTTCCTATTATCATCCGGGCTGAAAAGGTGCTCCGGAGAATACTCCAGGATCAGGTCCGTTGTCAAAGAGAGGCCCATCGTTCCGATGAGTTCATTGACATTCTCCATCGGCTCATTTATCGAAACATAATCGCAGACGACGATCATTCGCCCGCCGGATTCCAGATAGTCACCGAGTATTTCTGCCTCTTCTTCCGTTATATCCTGGCGTGGTAAATTCAGTACGATCAAATCGCAATTCTCCGGGATCTCGCCGGTCTGGCCCAAATACAAATCCAAACAATCATAACCCTCGTATTTGAGGAGGGACGCGACATAACCGTTCCCGAACTCCTGGTGACCTTTCATGAAGTATACTTTCTGAAGATCTCCGGATGTCAAGTATGAGATTTCGCCCGTGAAAATCATTTCGATCCTGTTTCCGACTATAACTCGTCGGTTGTTTGCCGTATATTCGTAAGCATCGTAGGCCATACAATCATACGGATCAATGACAGAGAGTCTTTCTCCGGCTTTGATCACATATGTTTCTTTCGAAAAAGCCGTCATACCCGAAGGGTCCAACCCGGCGATCAAGGAAGGGGATGTGTCGGGATCGACATATGTTACCGTGAGTTTTCCGTCGGATGCGTCCTCATATTTTTCAAGCATCGGTATGAAAAGCTGATAAATAGAATTCTGGATATTATCGGGCTTTTCGAATAAGCCGTAGATCCGAACATCGACGGGAAGTTCCGACAGAACTTTCTCTGTCTCCGGCGAGATCGATGTGACATTGGTAGAAGTCCAGTCCAGCTGGAAATCTCTCGCAAGCAGACCGATGAGCAAATTAACGGCGATAACGATCCCCAACAGGATCAGAACCGACCCGATCGCGTAGCGTTTCAGGGAAGCGGACCGGCTGTCTCGCAGGATCCTCTTATTTCTTTTTAACTCGAGAAAATTGATGATTCTTCCGCGAATACTCATTCCGGAACCTCCTCAGTGTATATCGTCATGCCTTTTGACTCCAACGGCGCTTTTCGATCAAACGGTACGCGATGAATACCAGAAAAACGTCTGCCATTACGCAAAAAACGATCGGCTGAAGTTTAATGATGCCAATAAACAGCTCATCAAGATGAGCGTACGGATCAAGCCAGTTGATCGCCTTTTCGACGGTGACTCCGGCATTCGCTATACTGTCCGCCCCGATCCCGAAAACGTTCAGCGCACTCAGCAGACTGACCGTCAGCGATCGAAATTGCGCGGAAAAAACATAGATGAACTGAGAAAGAAGAAGTGCCGTAAAGCTGAGCATCGCCGCAACCATTTGATTCTCGGTCGCCGCGGAAGCAAGTGTTCCGATGGCGATGAAGAGCGAGCCCAACAATATCAGCGCCAGAAACGACCCGATCGTTACCGCGTCCACCCGACCGCCAAAAGAAAGCACGATCAGGATATGAATGCCGAACACCGCGTTCATCATGAGAAACAGAGAAAGAGCGGCAAAGTATTTGGCAACCACGATCCCGGCCAAATCAGAAGGGGACGTATACATCAGAACGTCCGTTCCCGTTCTCTTCTCTTCCGAAAACAACCGCATCGTGATGATCGGAACGATCATAAACAATATTCCGGACAGAAAAGCCGCTTCACCGGATAAGTCGATACCACCGGACGGGATCCAAGATGAAAAATAGAATCCGCTGATGATCGCGTATAATGAAATCGCGATCCAACCGATCGGAGATCGAAAATATGAGAAGAATTCTCTCTTATAATACGCGAGCATGATCAGCCGCCTTTCTGCTCCGCACCGGCGGTAACACTGAGATAAATATCCTCGAGGGTCAACTCGTTCATGCGCATTTCAAGGATCGGCCAGTTGTTACCGGCCATCGCTTCAAACACGTCCCTTCGTATATCCACTCCGGGATCCGCAAATACATCGAACTGAAGAAGTCCGTTTTCCTCGCGAAGCTTAGATATTCGACTGATTCCGTTGATGCCGCGAAGTACATCGACAATCAACTCGGATACCGATCCGACGGTCAGCGAAAGTCGACTCGAGCCCGACATTTTTTTCGACAAAGCAAGCGGAGTATCGATCGCGACCGGTTTGCCGTCGTATATGATGACCACCCGGTCACAGACCGATTGGATCTCCGCCAAGACATGTGAACTGAGAATAATGGTGTGATCTTTTTTAAGCGTGCGTATCAGATTACGGATTTCAATAATTTGCTTCGGATCCAGCCCGATGGTCGGTTCGTCGAGGATCAGAATTTCCGGTTTGCCGATCAGGGCTTGCGCAAATCCGACGCGTTGCTTATATCCTTTGGACAAATTGCGTATAACGCGATTTGCTACATCGTATATCTTCACTTGAGAAAGAACTTCCGCGATTTGCTTCGGATGATTCGAACGGTGCACGCCCTTCAACTCGCATATAAACTTCAAATATTCGCGCACAGTCATGTCGGGATAAAGAGGCGGGTTTTCGGGCAGATATCCGATAAGGCGCTTTGCCTGTTTCGGGTCTTCCAAAATGTCATGACCGTCGATCGATACACTGCCGGCGGTCGACGCCAGAAAGCCGGTAATAATATTCATCAGCGTGGTCTTCCCGGCCCCATTCGGTCCGAGCAGTCCCAGAAGTTCTTTTTCCCTCACTTCGAAGGAAACATTGCGCAGAGCGAGCTTGTCACCGTAATACTTTGTGAGGTTTTTAATTTCGATCATGCGCTTCCTCCGATGTATTCTTCGGAACTCAGCCTGCAGCAGAAGGCGAGTTTACCCGTCTGGGATACAATGCCGTCCACACGGATCTCGGGACCCTCCGATGCAAAAACGATGTCCACCTTGTCTTTATGCTTGATTTCACATAAATAATTGATATCAATGGATAGAATATCACATTTCATTAATTCCATGAAATTTGCCGCGTCCATGCTCCATGCGACATAACGAGTATTATTAACATGAAAGTTTCGGTCGATTTCGCTAAAATCAGCATATTTCAATATTTTATTGACGCTCTCCTCTTTCACGGACGGGCGCTTCGAAAGCGGTTCGATCTGCAGAGCTTCCTCGAAAAGCGCTTTTCGATCGACAGACGCAACTGCGCTGACCGCGTCAAACCGTTCAGGCCGAAGCGGTCGTCGGGATCCCTTATCTACCGCAATCCAGACTGATGTCGCGCTTCCGATCTCTACGCCTTCTCCGTCCGAAATGATAAAGTCGCGCAGAAAATATAACCGGCGGTATCCCCTCGACCATGTCGCAATGGAAACCTGCTCGCAAAATTTCGGAAGCCTCCGCATACGGACGGACATCCGCAATATGATCCACGATGCCGCATGCGCATCCATAGAAGAAGCGCCCCAATCGTATTCTTCCGCATTACGTCCGGCCGCTTCCTGGAGCATACCAAACAAAGAATGCCAGTGGATCCGATCCCGATAATCGACATCGGCGGCCGATACATTGAAATGATACTGATTCATAAGTAGTTAAGCGCTTGAGCCTGTCCCTGTTTATTCGAACAAATCGATAAACGGGCAGTCCGGCTTATTCGACTCCTTCTTGTAATAAATTTTATCCGCCTATACCGCCGGTGCGCTCGGCCTCCTTCATGATTTTACGCCCGGCCACCAGTACGATAAAGGCGATAACAAACAACACCGCAACTCCCGCGATACCGCTTGAGGCACTGCCGGTAGCACCGGAGATCGCCGCATAGAGAAAAGGCCCCAAAACCGCCGCGAATTTCCCGAAAATATCGAAAAACCCGAAGTATTCGTTTGAACGTTCAGGCGGGATCAGTTTGCCGAAATAAGAACGGGAAAGAGCCTGAATGCCTCCCTGTACAGTACCGACCAGAATGGCCATGATGAAGAACAGCACTTGGGAAACTTGGACGGCCTGATCATGCGCGATTCCGGTCTCCGGGGCGGATTCGATCGAAAATCCCATATAAAAGCCCACAGCACAGATTACGGCATACATGCAGACCGCAATGAGGATCATACGCAAAGAACCATGCCTTTTTGAAAGGACCCCGAACAGGATCGTACAAGGAACGGCGACGATCTGTGTGACCAAAAGAGCAATGATCATACCCATCGTATCCAGTCCGAGTGTTTTGCCGTAAGCCGTAGCCATGTGAATGACCGTATTCACGCCGTCAATATAAAAGAAGTAAGCGATGATAAAGACAAAAACTCCTTTATGGGAAATGATGGATCTGAAAGTTTTGACGACACTTTTAAGCGACTCATAAATTAAATCCTTCGGGCGATCCATTATGAAGTGGATCTGTTTAACCTTCAAAATGATCGGCAAACTAAAAACTGCCCACCAGACAACAGTAATAATAACCGCGATCTTAACGCCGAGCGGATTATCCAATCCGAGAATAAACATGAACGCGAGCGAGATCAGGAAGGCGATCGTGCTTCCGCCGACGTAGCCCAACGCAAAGCCAAAGGAAGAAACCTTGTCCATTCGCTCTTTGGTGGTCACATCCGTGAGAAAAGAATCGTAAAACAAATTAGCTCCGGTAAATCCGATATATGAAACGATATACCCTAAAAGCATCAGCTTCCAGTTATCCGTCAATGCCATAAGTAGTGTAAATGATGTTCCGATCGCGATAAAAGCGACCAGAAACTTCTTCTTCATGCCCCGATAATCCGCAATTGCACCCAGAATAGGCGCAAGGAGCGCAACGACCAAGGTCGCGATCGATGACCCAAGAGCCCACATACGGTCTCCGGCGTTTCCGGCCATCGCCACAAAATAGATCGGGAAAATCGCCGCCATGATATTGGTCGCGTAAACCGAGTTTGCCCAGTCATAGAGCATCCACGATTTTTCGGCCATTGTGAACTTGAATCCCGTTTTCGGGGAAGAGTCAATCTCGCTCATCTCGATTCCTCCGTTTTCTCGGCAGGTACAGCCTCTACTTTTCTGGGATTATACCGACGGAACACCTCAATGAAACGATCGTCATAATCGAAAAGGATGATCCGGTTACGGCCCTTATGGTTGAGCGAGATATACCATGTATCTTCTCTGGATGATGAAGACGAGTAATCGTGGATCGCGGTGGAAGATTCGAGTTTACGAATGTATTCCGGGTCGGATAACGGTGCGACCCGGTCGAATGTCTTACAGCTCGCGTAAAAAACCTGCTTCCTTTTTCTTTTTGCCGTGATGCTCTCGACGTTAAATTCATCGTTTGTCAGGGAATACTCATATTCGATATTCATCGATATGAATAGACGATATGCGATGTAGATCAACCCAAATGACACCATAACGGCAAAAGGCGAAAACTCGGGCGCCGCAAACAATGCCAAAATGTTGATCGTTAATATCACCGTGATCGTCGTAATGATGATCATGAATCGAATGAATAATTCAAGAGGACCTTTTTTATGAGTTATGATTTTTTCCACAAAAACATCTTTCATCCAAGATCATCTCCTTCATGTGCGAAATGGACTCATGTGAATATAATATCCTATTTCATTGTCAAATTAAACGCAAATAGCGATATAAAAGAAAAGCCGGCGCGGCATATGCCGCACCGGCCGTTTCTCAAGAACAATCCTTAATACATTCCGCCACCGGGATTGGGCATCGGCGGTTCCGGTTCCGGAATATCGCAAACTACAGCTTCCGTAGTAAGCAATACCGATGAGACAGACGCGGCATTTTGAAGAGCCGAACGAGTAACCTTCGCGGGGTCAACAATACCGACTTCATACATATCCACATACTGTTCCGATAAAACATCAAAGCCGATCCCGACGGGTTGGTTCTTAATGTTTTCGCAAATTACACTGCCGTCGAGTCCGGCATTGGTCGCAATCTGACGAATCGGCTCCTCAAGAGCTTTCACGATGATACGGATACCCGTCTGCACATCTCCGGTATGATCCGGTAATAGGGATTTGACATCCGGGATCGCATTGATGTATGCGGTTCCTCCGCCCGGTACGATTCCCTCCTCGACTGCGGCCCTTGTTGCCGCCAATGCGTCTTCGATCCGGAGTTTCTTCTCTTTCATCTCGGTCTCGGTTGCGGCTCCGACCTTGATGACCGCAACACCACCGGAAAGTTTCGCCAGTCGCTCCTGTAACTTCTCCTTATCAAAATCGGAAGCGGTGTCCTCGATCTGCTTGCGGATTTGACTGACTCTGGACTTGATTTCCGTATCGTCTCCCGCTCCGTCAACGATGATTGTGTTTTCCTTGTCGATTTTGACCTGACGCGCCTTACCCAAGTGTTCGATGCCGGTTTCCTTCAGGTCAAGGCCGAGGTCCTCGGTGATGACCTGTCCGCCGGTCAGGATCGCGATGTCCTGAAGCATTGCTTTTCTTCTGTCCCCAAAGCCGGGTGCCTTCACCGCAACACAGGTAAATGTGCCGCGAAGCTTATTGACGATCAACGTAGCTAACGCCTCGCCTTCTACGTCCTCAGCAATGATCAGAAGCTTCTTGCCCAATTGGACCACCTTTTCGAGTAGCGGTAGAACATCTTGAATATTTGTAATTTTCTTATCCGTGATCAAGATGTATGGATCGTCTAGAACGGCCTCCATCTTGTCCATGTCCGTGCACATATATGAGGACAAATAACCTCTGTCGAATTGCATACCTTCCACGACTTCAAGCTCAGTGCCCATCGTCTTGGATTCCTCGACCGTGATCACACCATCGGCGGATACCATATCCATTGCCTTTGATATCAACTCGCCGATATAATCGTCTCCGGCCGCGATCGAGGCTACTCTTGCGATATCCTTGGATCCGTTAACTTTCTTGGCTTCTCTTGCCAAGAATTCGACGGCTTTCTCCACGGCAAGCTGAATGCCTTTGCGGAGAATGATCGGATTTGCACCCGCAGCAACGTTTTTTAGACCCTCACGAATAATTGCCTGGGCCAACAGCGTGGCGGTCGTCGTTCCGTCTCCGGCGACATCGTTGGTCTTTGAGGCGACTTCCTTCACCAGTTGCGCTCCCGCATTCTCGAAGCGATCTTCAAGTTCGATTTCTTTAGCGATCGTAACCCCGTCGTTCGTGATCAACGGTGCGCCGTATTTCTTATCCAACACGACGTTCCGGCCCTTCGGTCCCAGTGTGATACGAACCGTGTCCGCAACCTTATTCACTCCGATTTCAAGCGCTTTACGCGCATCCTCGGAATACTTCAATTCCTTGGCCATAAGTCTTTACCTCCTAATATTTGTGTGTCCGAATTATTCTACGATTGCCAGAATGTCGCTTTGACGGAGAATCATATATTCGATACCGTCCAACTTCACTTCGGTGCCCGCATATTTACTGATGAGAACTTTATCCCCGACGCTAAGGGTCATCTTGACGTCCTTCCCGTCAACGAGTCCTCCGGGACCAACAGCGAAAACCTCCGCGACCTGAGGCTTCTCTTTTGCCGTTCCTGCAAGAACTATGCCGCTCTTGGTTGTTTCCACGGCCTCCAGCATCCTGATCACAACTCGGTCACCCAGCGGTTTAATCGTCATATTCATTCCTCCCTAAGTAATGTTCTTATTAGCACTCACAGCGATCGAGTGCTAAGGCAATACTAAATATATGACGAAACCTCGGTTGTGTCAAGATATCTTTCGGCTTGCCAGAGACATTTTCAGTCGAAAAAGCACATCAAAACAGAGAGCCGGTCTTTATGAATGCATACCGGCGACATATGGTCGGTATTCCGTTTTGAATTCGGAAAAGTCATTCCGTAATGAGTTCGATGTTCTTCGTTTCCGGAGCTTTAGGTATCGTTCGTACCGGATCAACCGGAAATGTTTCGCTGAATATGAATTCTTGTACAATGGGGATCATCCCGTTCCAATCCGGGCGGATACTCCACTGTCCCGGAGTGATATCACTGTACATCCCTTGATTGAAGTACCCCTCGATCGGGAGTTGTTTATAGATGAATTCAGGTGACTCAAGCTTCGATAGAAACGAGAACGCATACCACTCGATTTGATCTTGAGGAATATTGGTCGCAATATGCGGAAGAATATGTTCGATCGTAGATGCCTGATCCGTCACTGAAATCGCCGTGAATTGTTTGAGCAGGCTTTGAAGGACCTCGACCTGACGATTGGATCGCTCATAATCGCCGTTTCCGACATAACGGATCCTGGAGTATGCCACAGCTTGTCTGCCGTAAAGTCGTTGAGTTCCGGATTGCGCCACAAGTCCGGTTTCCTCTTCCAAGCCTCTTTCTATGTTGCTCGAGGTCAGAATATCGTTCAGTCCGCCTTCCCCCGTTCTCTCCGACTCGGAAACATGAACATAGACGCCGCCGACCGTATCGATGACCTTTTCCATATGATAAAAATTGACAAAAGCGTATTCATCCAACTCGATTCTCAACGAATTTTCTATTGTAGCCATCAAGAGTTCGGGGCCGCCGTACGTCATTGCTCCGTTGATCTTCTGAGGGTCATCGTAGCCCGGAATGAAGGCGTAGGAATCTCGTGCGACAGACATTAATTTGATGCTGTTGTCCTTTTCATTCAAGGACATGACCATGATGACATCCGCACGACTCCCGGCCCCGCTTTTTGAATATGTCTGAGATCGACTGTCGATACCGATCAACAAGATGTTGTGGATGTGGTCGAATGAGGGAATCGGAATAACGGTGGTTTCGGCCGCGATCACCTCTGAAATATTTACGAAAGAACCTTCCTCGTTCACCATCGTTGCTTCAACGTCATCCGGAATGTATGCCGGCAGACTGAAAAGATAATCCTTATAGGCGAATACGGCACCGATCGAAAAGGACGAGACCGCAATGACTACAAGCAACAATATATAGAGGACTCGATAAAGAATCCGAACCCGTTTGGACATACTTCGTCCCGCTCCGCGTTGAGGGGCCCTGTTTTCTTTAATCATCATATTTTTACGGGATGAAGTCCCGTATCAGACCTCCCGAATTTAATATCCCTGAGGATTCAGTTGTTGCCAGTTCCATGCGTCCTGACACATCGCGCGTAAATCTCGTCTTGCTCTCCATCGAAGTTCGGTGACAGCCTTCTTGGTAGAAGCATAGGAAACCGCGACGTCCCCATCCCTTCGCGGGCAGAAATAATGGGGGATTTCCTTCCCGGTCGCCTCTTCAAAAGCATGAAGGACCTCCAGAACAGAATACCCGACCCCGGTACCCAAATTAAATATTTGAACTCCGTATTCCTGAACACATTTTTTGACTGCCGATACATGTCCTTCCGCCAAATCCATCACATGAATGAAATCACGGACACCGGTCCCGTCCTTTGTCGGATAGTCCGAACCGAATATCGGCAGACGGTCGAGTTTTCCGACCGCAACCTGAGTGACATAGGGAAAAAGATTATTGGGCAGGCCCAGAGGATCTTCGCCGATTTGGCCGGACGGATGAGCCCCTACCGGATTAAAGTAACGCAATAATATGACAGACCAATCCGGATCGGATCGATGAATATCGGAAAGAATCTGCTCATTCATCCATTTTGTCCAGGCGTAAGGATTTGTACAATTGCCAGTCGGAGAATTTTCAGAGTAAGGAACTTTTTTCGAATTGCCGTATACCGTTGCGGACGAGCTGAATACGATGTTTTTGACGTTGTGCCGCTTCATGACCCGCGTAAGGGAAATCGTGGATAAAAGATTGTTCCGGTAATATTCCAACGGCATCTCGACGGATTCGCCGACCGCCTTTTTCCCGGCAAAATGAACAACGCACCGTATCGCGTGCCGTGTGAATATTTTCTCGAGTTCGATCTCGTCGGTTACGTCATAGGGATAAAACGTTACTTTGTTTCCGGTGATCGAACGAATTCTCGACACGGCTTCAAACTTGCTGTTGGAAAGGTCGTCGGCGATGATGACCGAAAATCCCGCATCCAGAAGCGCGACACATGTGTGCGAACCGATATAGCCGGCTCCGCCGGTCACCAAAATATCGAACACGACTTCTTCCCCCCCGTTTAGTCTAAAAAACTGATTAAATTCGAATCGATAACATGCTCAAGGAACGCGAAATAAACCGCACACCGTCACAAGAATACTTTATTGCTTATAAGCCGTTTTTTCAAGTTTAATCCCGATAATTTTCTACATCTTGTGGATATTTCCATTATTACTTCGTCTCGATTCCGTTAAAATGTCGCTCACACAATGGTATTCAAGCCACGTATTTCTATATTTTCGAAAACAAAACATCGTTCTCGAAATACAAAATAATAACAATCTGTGTTTTCTTTCGACACAATTCAAACACAAAATAACCACCGCAAACGATATAATATAGGCATTGCAAATGCTTTTTTAGGAACGGAGAAAATTATGAATTTTCACAAAGATTTTATATGGGGAGCATCGACCGCATCCTTTCAGATCGAGGGTGGCTCCGAGCCGGGAGAACGGGGCCTTTCTCTTTGGGATACCTTCTGCGAAACGGAAGGAAAAGTTTTCGGCGGGCATGACGGCCATACCGCATCGGATCATTATCACCATCTGGATGAAGATGTGGAGTTGATCGGGCGCCTCGGAGCGAAGGCCTATCGATTTTCCGTATCCTGGCCGCGCATAATGCCGGAAGGGATCGGAAAGATAAACACAGAGGGGATCGACTTTTATAATCGTTTGATCGACGCTTTGCTCGCACGCGGGATCGAACCGTATCTGACTGTTTTTCATTGGGATCTCCCCTATGCCCTGCACGTACGGGGCGGCTGGCTGAATCCGGATGTATCGGATTGGATCGAGGCGTACACGACTGTTTTGGTCGATGCTTTTTCGGACCGGGTTACGAATTGGATCACGCTGAATGAGCCGCAATGTTTTATAAACGAAGGGTATAAGACAGGACAACATGCCCCGGGTTTATCCCTCAGCGACCGTGAACTCGCATTGGCCGTTCATAACGCTCTTTTGGCGCATGGAAAAATCGCCCGCACAATCCGCCAATTCGCCAGAAGACCCGCCAAAATCACCTTTGCTCAATCAACACCGTTCAGTTCCATTCCCTTTTACGAGAAAGATATCGATTCGGCGCGTGACCGACAGTTCAGCCTGACGAACGCGTTTGCTTCCTCTGCCATCATTTATACGGATCCGATTTATAAAGGGCATTATCCCGAGGAGTATTTGAACCGTTTTTCGAGTATTCTCCCACGCATGGGTCCCGATGATATGAAAACGATTTTTCAGCCGATGGATTATTTCGGGATCAATCTGTATTTCGGTGATTTCGTATCCGAAGGACCGGACGGATTCCCGATCGTCCGCTCCAGAGAGCCGGGTTTCGCGAAAACCGCTTTCGGCTGGCCTGTCCGACCTGAGTGTATGTATTGGGCAAACCGCTTCTGTTACGAGCGATACGGTCTCCCGATTCTGATCACCGAGAACGGCATGAGTGCAAACGATTGGGTCCATGCAGACGGCAAGGTACATGACCCCGACCGCATTGACTTTATATGCTCTTATCTTACACACATGCACAGAGCGATCGAAGACGGGATCGACATTCGCGGATACTTCCACTGGTCATTGATCGACAATTTCGAGTGGGCGCGAGGATATTCCGAGCGCTTCGGATTGATATACAACGATTTTGCGACCGGAAAAAGAACACCTAAGGATTCGTTTGATTATTATAGCGGAATTGTAACATCGAACCAAATACCGCCGTCATTTGCCTGAACGCGGTACAATCATTTATACTGTGCTCATGTGTCGTGGCACATGCGGAGATTTATGAGTAAAACCATTTATGTAGCGGATGACGAATCCAACATCAGAAATTTGGTCCGAACTTTTCTGGAGCGGGACGGATACATCGTTCATACCTTTCCGGATGGCGAATCGTTACTGCGTCATTTTTCGGTCGTTCCGTCCGATCTTGTCATTCTCGATGTGATGATGCCCGGGCGGGACGGGTTTCAAATATGCAAGGAAATCAGGAAGATCAGTAACGTTACGATCATCATGCTCACAGCAAGAGACACCGACGCCGACTACATTTCCGGTTTATCGATCGGAAGCGACGATTACTTTACGAAGCCGTTCAGTCCAATGAAGCTGGTCACAAAAGTGAAAGCCATTTTTCGCCGAATGGAGGCGGATACCGCAGGTCAGCAGGACAAAGGGAAACTCATTTTCGAGGATATCGAGATGGACTCCAGAGCAAAGACGGCGATGGCGAGCGGAAAAGATCTTCAACTCACACCCAATGAATTTGCGTTGCTTGCCTACCTCATTTTGAATAAAGAACGTGCCATTCCGCGTTCCGAGCTTTTGGACCGATTGTGGGGATATGAAACCGAAGTGGAAACACGGGTCGCGGACGACACGGTCAAGCGTCTGCGAAAAAAATTGTCCGGGACAAGCGTCGAAATCAAGACTGTTTGGGGGTACGGCTTTCGCCTGAATCCCAAAGCAGAAACTTCGAAATTATAATTATTGCGAACCGGAAATGACCGGTTGAGGTGACGATGTTTGGTAAAAAAATAGGCTTGCGCCTTCACATCTTTGCCGCTTTCTGCTTGGTGTTTGTCATCTCTTTTTCTACTGTATTCATTGCTTTTCGATTGGTGATACAGAATTATATCGACTCAGATTCGAGAGACAAGATCAAAACCACTTCAGAGAACACGCTTGAGCTCGCCAAGGAGTTGAGATTTCAATCTCTTTTCAAAACTCAGACCGAAAAACGAGCCAACATTCGCAGTCTGATTCGCTTAGTGTCCGGTAATTCAGACGTCGGGATCGCGATTCTTGGCAGCGATCTGTATATTGATTTTCCAAAAACGTCCGATTCGTATACCGAGCGCGTTCGGGTTTCAGCCATATTAAAAGCACTCAAAAAGCAGGAGATCAATTTGAATTCAAGAAATGAGAATGTTTTAATCATTGAATCTTCTTGTTACTATACGCTCTTAGTACCCTTCAATCGCGACTTTTTTACCGAGGACGCCAACTCTCCGGATTCGTTTTTTTTGTTTTATTTGGACAGTACACCTTATCGTAAATTTGCGGATAGTTTGGATCGAACGCTTTACATTGTCTTGATCTCCGCACTTTTACTGTCTCTGATTGCATCCCTGCTCGTTTCCAACAGTATCATCCACTCTCTTCACAAACTGACCTCCTTTGCCAGTCGGATCGGTGCCGGTGATTTTCAACAACTCAAAGGCCATTTCATGGATAAAGAACTGGATTCCTTGGCCGGAGACATGAATCTGATGGCACACCGCCTATCCAAAGCGGATACGGAGCAGAAAACCTTTTTTCAAAATGCCTCTCACGAGTTGAGGACTCCCCTGATGTCGATCCAAGGGTACGCGGAGGGGATCAAGTATAAGGTTTTCGATAACCCGGACGAGGCAACGGACATAATTATTTCCGAGTCCAAAAGACTCTCCGACATGGTTGAGAATCTGCTTACACTCTCCCGATTGGATTTGACCGGCTCCGGCACTCAACACGCTAATAAATCCTCCCTTGATCTTCGCGAATTGGCCGAATCCGTTATCGAAAATATTCGCGGATCCGCTTTGCTTGCCAGGAAAAGAATCAGCCCGTCATATCCGGATCAAACCGTAACCGTTTTCGGAAACGAGAACGACCTGTTTCGGGCCCTGGAGAACCTTCTGGCCAATGCAATCCGTCATGCGACGAACGATGTGGATCTATCCATAAAACACGTCGATCGGTATGCGGTCATAACCATCACCGACGACGGAGAAGGAATACCGGATGATCTGTTGCCGGTCATTTTTAACCGGTTTGTACGAGGCGAAAAAGGAAAGCACGGTATCGGTTTGGCCTTGGTAAAGGCGATCGTCGAGAATCACGGCGGTTCCATATCCGCTTCGAATCGAAAAGACGGTCAAAGAGGCGCGGAATTTACCCTAAAGCTCCCGATATATTCCAAATGATCAGGCCCCGTAAACGTTGCACTCACTATTCCCGGATCCCGTTAATGATTCGGTCAGCCCATCGTAGCCGAAATTTCAGCGGTAGTCTCACCGGTAGTCGTTGTACCTTCCCCGGCGTCTGACGGATCCTCTTCTTGCCCGGGATCCGGTATTTCGGGCAGTCTGTCGGAATATACGTTGTTACTGTGCAGTTCAAGCGGAAGATAAGGAAGTGCGGCAACAAGCTTTTCATCGGTATTTTGTTCGGCAGCTACCCGGTAATTCGGAATCGCGTCGCTGACTCCGAATGTTCTCATCGCACCGAAATAGGTTACGCCCGCGATAAGGATTCCGACGATCAACAGCTCGGCAATCAGAAGGAAGGAAATTCCGGAATCTGCAATTTCGCCGGCAATACGGGTCATTCCGCCCCCTCCCGGTAAGTGTTGCGTTGTTGTTGCGGTGATCATATCCATAATTCGAAAAGACAGCGAGTCTATTTTGCTGTTAATGTCCGCCAGAAGTGTCGTTTGCGTAAATTCATCCAAACTGCGAACAGAAAACCGGTAATTCTCGGGAAGAGGATATTTCGCCGCCATCTGCGTTGCTTTCTTCTGAAGGATCAGACCTAATAGTGTAACAGGATCTTCCATTTCAGCGGAATTTCGCTCATGAAAAAGCTCAACAAAAGTATCCAACAGAACATTTTCCGTTCTTGTTGTATCCCCTAACATACGATATACGGACTTATAGGCCGCAGGCGCATATTGATTGAAGAATTCGGCAAGGTTTTCACGATTCAACGGATCGTTCCAATAACTCACACCCACTTACCTCCACTGTAGTCGTCGTAAGGATCTCCGGGCAATTCATCATCCGGATAATATGGAATAGTTTCATCATCTTCCCATGGATAAGCTGCCGATTCATCGCGTAGAAAACCCGGATGCGTGTTGTCGTACCCCAACGATTCTTCGCCGCTTTCCCAATCCTCTTCAGTTTCCGCAAAAGGATCTTCGCGGATCGGCTCCTCCGGTGTTTTAGTCGGAGCATGGATCAGACTCATGATCGGATAGGCTAACAGCATAGCGGCACTCAGCAGACAGTACACCAGAAGTGCGATACGTATCGAAGGAATCATCAGTATAACGGTGAAAAGGATTGCGGAAAGAGTAACGCCGTTAGCAAACCCTCTATCCACAATTACTCCGGATATTGAACGCTTCTCCTCACGAATCAGAGAACTGTAGTACTCCGGGTATTTGAACTCATGTAAACCCATTGCGATTCCGAAAAGTGCCACGGAGAACACCAGCATCTTGGCGGTCGGAAGAATCGCAAAAGCAATTAAGCCAACCAACTGGAGCAGTGCCGACAACCAGAGAGATGTCACCACATTCATACGAATCCTTGAAACAAAAATAAACAACCGGACCATCACCAGACAACATAAAGCAAACAGCATATAGTAAAAGGACACCGTTGCCAGAGATATACCAACCGTTCCGAGAAAGTTCGGAACGAAAGCGATGAAAAACGCCAATTGCATGCCTGCGGTCACGATTGCGCTGATCAGAAACGTGCCGGATTTGCGATTTGATACGGCGTGAATAAAAGTTGATAAATGCAATGTCGGCTCGTTGGACGAAGGGCAATGCTGAACAAACAACATCGACATAATTGTAACGATGAAAAGGAAAACTCCGCTGATCAAAAGTACTGCAAGTAAACCGAATCGATCAAATACGATCCCGGCCATTACCGCTCCAACGCCGGCGCCGAGGACTTGGGAAGAAAACTGTTTGCTGTGGATCGTTCTTTCGTCAAATCCCTCATGCCCGAGCCTTCCTGCATAGATACGATATTCACGCTGGAAAAAGAATAGCATCCCCAAACCGAAAGCGATGGGCAATTGCAATAGAACAAAGGCAATCGGATGGGATATTATCCCGTTGAGCAGAAGCAGCAGAAAAGAGGCAATGACGGAAACGACCAAGGCAACCCGTGCGGTCAAACGATTAAATATCTGGACCCGTATAGATCGAAGACCAAAGAAGCCGATCGAGTAGAGCATCACCGAGATCGCAATCAAACCTTGAACGGCATATTCGGGCATTTCGCTCAGGAAGTCCGAGTTTTTAATGAATTGAGATATGATGAGCGGAGGCATGACACATCCCATCGAAGAGAAGAACGCAATCGTTTCACAACCGGCAAGGCCGTAGCGTATGATCTTAGGCAGCTGTCGATCCGGACGTGCAAATACGGTGAGAAGCATTTTGTGCGTTTGATAGTAAACCAACGTGATCGACAAGGCAATGGACAAGATGGTAAAAACCCACGAAAGCGAGAAGCCGTTCACCGTCCCGTGAAAGTCCTTCGTTTTCATCATGACCTCGATGATTCCGGAAGCGGCACCCGAAGATCCGATGATTGGAGCGACAGCTGTAATATAGCCGACCCTCCCTTCTGTTCTCGAAGAAAGTTCTACTGTCATTTGATCAAAAGCCTTCTTATATTCCGAACTGACATCGTCTAGAATAAACTGACTGTCGTCGGACTCGGCGGTATCGTCGTCCGGCATGGACGAGTACACCCGAATGAAAGAATTGCCCGCGTTCAAGTAGATATTCACGATGTAAGGATTCTTTCTATCAAACTCATGAACCGGCAAGGGATAAACCATTCCCTCCTGAATGGTCGTTCCCGAAAGGTTCAGACCGCATGAGACGGCAATCGCTTTGATCGCCTCTGCGCGTTGTTTTTCGAGGACCGCAACATAAGTCGTTGTGATCATCGAGGAAACGACAAATAAGATGACTATCGTCACTAAAAAACAGAAGGACAGCTGTGCCGCGATGGAACGCTTCCCGCTCGGCGGGTTGGAGAAACCAAGAGAAAGGATGTTGTTCATTCCTCTTCCTCCCTCCGTTTACGTGAAAATAAAATTTTGGGAATGATGTATTGCAATGAGAATAGGATCAACCCAACGAAAACGGACACGATTACCGCCAAAAGAAGTTTGCCTTCCAAACCGTTACCGAATTCCTGAAGGCCGGAGTGGGTTCCTGTCAATTCGAAAAGCGCTACCACAGTGCCTTCGCTGTCCAGTATCGGGACAAGAAGACTGTCTTGTGTGTCCGTGTTGACCGGATAGGGTTCAGGGTCGTTATTTCTCCACTTGTAAATCGGGGTATTCTGATAGATCAGTTTATCCGGATCACTCATGTAGATAACAAGCACACTTCTTTCATCCACCGCTCCGAACAATCCGTAATCGATCGTCGAAAACGAATCTTCGGATTGATTCGGAAGCATCAGATTGATGATCGCAGGGTATTTTTGTCCGGCGGCGACCGGATCCGCCTTGATCTCGTCTCCGTCAATGACCATAGAGGCATTGATCGCGATCGACAATAATTGATGATTATAGTGATTCCGGTATTCCGACTCGAATCCCTCGCGCATATGGTGAATGGCAAAAGAAACCGATACCACCGCAAGAACGATGGCAAAAAAACCGAGAACAAGGGCGCGTACCGCCGTGTTCAATTGATTCATATCATTCGGTGTTAAATCTTCGTTATTCGGCATTGATTTACCTTCCCGGAAGTCTGATAAGGATTATACTCTATTTTGCAGACATTCAAAACCCGAACGCCGTGATCGCTCATGTTTGGTCCTCTTCGGATTCATCTTGTGTATAGAATATTCCGCCGTATTGGATGCGCTCATAGTCCCGAATGATCTCCATCGTTTCCTCATTCATGTTTTCCGTGTTGATCCATGGCGCTCCGTCTTTGTCGAAAATGGCGAGGGCGTTGATCGCGGATATTTTTTCGCGAAGGACTCGTAAGCAGGCTCGCTGCTCCGGCGACTTGATTCCCGCAATATCCAGAACAGTCTGTCCCAGAAAATTCGGGCTGGTCTTTCCTGCGTACCCTACCGGAAGGTCGTAATTCGACCATATGAAATAGGGAGTAGAATAAAGAGGAATCGATTCCTCTGCAGTGATCCGGTTGATGTTGGTGTCCAAGAGCAGGTCGTAAAAGCCATGGTCAAGCGTGGCCAGGTGATCTCCGAAAAACACGATGATCGTCGGCTCCTTAACATTTTCAAAATACTCGATCAAGATCTTCAGCGCATCATCCGATTCCCGCAAAAGCGAGAAATAGTTCTCGGCAAACGGGAAATCGTATCCATCAAAGCTTTTTAGTTGAATATCATAATTTTGGTTATCCCATCGTATGGAATAATCGGCGTGATTTTGCATCGTCACACAGAACGCGAAGAACGGTTGCTCCTGATCCACTTCTTCATATTCCTCAATGATTCGAAGAAATGTGGATTCATCACTGATGAAGCGCCGGATGATTTTGGGTTCAACAAACATCTCCTGATTGATAAACTCATCGAAGCCCAGATTGGGATAAGCGCGGTTACGATCCCACCATTGAGCATCGAAGGGATGAATGGCAACGGTGTGATACCCTGCATTTTTGAAAAGAAACGGCATCGCTGTTTCCAGTTCGTCCTTCACATAAAACGTATATACCGAAGAACCCGCCAACAGTCCGGACACGGAGTAGCCGGTCATAAACTCGAATTCCGTATTGGACGTTCCGCCCGCGAAAACCGAAACCTGAAGTTCTCCGTGTAACGTTTCATCGAGAACGGAGTCATAGTAAGGCATAACCGGCTCCGAGGTCTCAATATCCCGAAGCATGCGCAGATCGGCATAGGACTCGCTCATGACAACGATAACGTTCGGCTTTGTGTCCGGATTGGCGACATAACGGTCCAGGTCAAGTTGTTCCGCGATATCAACGTATTTTTTGATGATATCCGCAGTCAATTCGGGCGAGTTGTTTAAAGTGCCCTTGGGTTTGATGTTATTGAAATGCAAGAAGAAGGAAAGGATCGTTCCGTTCTCGTTGAAACTTTCCAGCGGCGGATAAAGAGAATAAGATATATCCATTTTCTTGTGAAGATCCGTGTTAATCAGAAAGCCGAAGGTCAGTGCCGTTCCGGCGACTACGGTCAGAAAAAGTCCGATCAGCCGGACGCGAATGGACTTGATCCGTGGTTGGTGAGTCAGGCGAATCATCAAAAGGATGACGGCGATCAGGAAAAAGGATGAAACGAATTGAACAGTCACCCGAAAATCATATTGAGACGAGCACTTTGCAGCGACACCCGCCGCGAATATATCCCAAGGCATCAATGGATCACCGCGCATCACGATTTTGGAATGATTGACGTATCCAAGCGTAATAACCAATGCGGACGTCAGAAAAATCGCAAGCGTTCCGGATGAGGTAAGAAAATACACAATCAAGTATATGATCACAACAATCATGAATGCGATGGTGATCAAGATGACGGTTTTCTGAGTAAACGGGAAGAGAAACCGCAGGGAATCGTCACGAGCGATATTCAGCATCTCGGTAAACAGATAAAGAAACATTACTATGAAACTGACCCGGTAAAGCTCGCAGAACACCCTTGACTTTTTGAATCGGTCAAAAAACAGGATCGCCGCAGCAAACACAAGAAAAGCCACGTGAACGGACATGCTGAATACCGATAACACACTGTATCGGTAGGACACATTCGGCACATATGTGAATCCCATCGGTCGGTCGTCGGCTTCATATTCCATATCGACGGGATCGAAAAAATTCACAAAGTGCATTTTCAAGTAGAGTACAGATTGCGGTGACAGGCTCGAAACATTGATCTCGATCAGATATTTCTCCCCGCTGTCGAGACGTACACCCGAAAACCCGGCCGAAACATAAGTTCTGTGCGGGTGATAAAGGAATACTTCTTTGGTGGATATGAGTGTTCCGAATTGATCGTAAATGCTGATCTGAATCGTGTCCGTTTCACTCAAACGGGACTTCGACGCATCCTTATCCAGCGTTAGTGACGACAAGCGGCTCTTAACGGCTTCAAAAGAAAAACGAACCGATTGATCCTGCTCCAATCGAATGCTGGAGGACGGGCTTCTTGAATAGTTAGAGTATGTATTGCTCTTATAGAAACTGTTTGAAAGTAGGACACAGACGACAATAACGAGCGCCAAGCAAGCAAACGCATATATTTTGCGCTTCTCGAAAAAGCCGTCCGCGTTTATGATAAACCGATATACGGGCATTATCTTTTGCTTGATACAGTTATAAATTCGTTTCAAACTTAACTTGCCTCAACAGAACCGACACCTATATGTCTGACTTTTCTTCGACGGAAGATTCATCGGGCTCCGATTGGATCGGAGCGTTACTCTTCATTTTATCACGAATGACTCGTTGTATCTCATTTTCTGCGGTCCGCTGATCCATGTCCGGCGACAAATCGAATTCGATCCGGCATCTCCTGCCCTTCATTTTCACTTCTAAATTCTGTGGTTCTTCTTTGCCCGATAACTCACGAATTGCATCCGCGACCGAATAAGACTCCCTAAGGACTCCCGAACGGTCACGCGAGACGGGATCGACGTGGATCGTCATCGCTATATTCAAATCGTTTTGGACCTTCTCTTCAATAATATCAGCTATGCGATGCGCATCCTGAAGTGACAATTCAGCAGAGACTTCGATATGAGCGGATGCGATTTGTCGCCCGGGACCATAATCGTGTACGACGACATCATGAACACCGACTGTCTCCGGGCACTGAGCGATGATTTGCTTCATTTCTTCGACAAGCGACGGGTCGGCTTCCTTTCCGAGTATATAGGAAACGGATGATTTCGCGGAGGAAAATCCCGAAAACATCACCGCGACGGATACGAGAACTCCGATGTATCCGTCAACAGCCCATCCGGTTTTCGCCGAAACGATCAATCCGATCAATGTGACCGTCGTGATTCCGGCGTCGGAAAGGCTGTCTGCCGAAGCTCCCCGAAAGGAATCGGAATTGATGCGTTTGGATGTTGCTCGAAAATAAACGAACATGCCGATTTTTGATAAAACGGAAATGGCGAGTACCACGGCCATATAAAGCTCATAGGTCAGCGCTTTGGGCTCGATTATTGTTTTTACGGAATGAACCAGAAATTCATATCCGGCAAGAATGATCGCGCCCGAGATGATCAGAGAGCTGATGTATTCAATTCTTCCGTGTCCGAACGGATGATCACGATCCGCGGGTTTTCCGGATATATAAAAGCCGAAATAGTTGACCACTCCGGTAACGGAGTCCGAAAGACTGTTCACTGAGTCCGCAAGTACGGCTCCGCTGGAAGAAGCAATACCGACAAGCAATTTTGCGACAAACATCAAGGCGTTTGCCGCAATTCCCACCGCTGCAGCGCGCTTTCCTCTCTTGCTCCTCTGCTCAGTACTCATTTTTTCCTTCACTGATACGACTCCAATTCCATAAATGCGTTTTCCTTCAGATTTGCTCGGATCGGATCATATTCCGTTTCGAGCCGAGGACCGATCGTCACTTTGCTTAAGTAAAATGAACGGGAGTGCCGAATCTCGGCACCCCCGATTCCAGATGGAAAATCACTCGAATTACTCTTCTGAAGTGGCCGGCCCATAACTGATCCAAGCGGTCCCGTCCGTCGTCCACGAGAAAGATATATACGCTTCTTCCTCGTCGTAAGCCATGAAGGAGATCCCGTCTCCGGATTCTGCGGAATAATCGTCCTCATTGAATCCGGCTGCCTTAAGGTCATCTATGTAAGCCTTAGCTTCCGTTTTCGTCATTCCTTCGATGGTGACCGTCGTTCCTTCATTTGAAGCGTAAAACCAACTAACGATTTTTCCGGGATCCGGTACGATTCCTGAGATCTGGTCCGGCCATCCCAAGTCGTCGGTTCCGGACAAGGTTATGCCGGTTTCTTCGTCATCTTCGTCATCTTCGTCATCTTCGTCATCTTCATCATCTTCATCGTCTTCATCATCTTCATCGTCTTCATCATCTTCATCGTCTTCGTCGTCTTCGTCATCTTCGTCGTCTTCAT